>JARCRQ010000062.1 GCA_029850585.1 Sideroxydans sp. | reverse complement strand
CGTTTAGTCAGTAAAGAGCCACGCGTCCATCGCGAGCAATCCATAGGTCATCACTTGATTAAGACGTTCGGCGTAGGCATGGTTGCCTGCCGCGCCGAGGGCGACAAACAGCGGCAGTAAATGTTCGTCAGTGGGATGATTTTGTGCGGCGTGCGGGGCAAGGCTGCGATAGTTGCGCAAGGCGGCAAAATCGCGCGCTTGAATTTTTTCATCTATCCAATCACAAAATTCGCTCACCCAAGTCGGCGCAGCCGTGTCGGCAGGATGGCTGAATACCGCACGCAAATTATGCGTAATCGAACCACTGCCGATGATCAACACGCCCTTATCGCGCAAGGCTTGCAGGGCTACACCTAAGTTGAAATGCCATGCCGCATTTTGCGCGGGCTGGATAGATAATTGCGCGACAGGAATGTCGGCATCAGGAAAGAAAAAACTCAGCGGCACCCATGCACCATGATCCAAACCGCGCGTCACATCCACGCTCGCCGCGATGCCCACTTGCGTGAGCAAGCTCACCACTTCATCTGCTAAATCAGGCGCGCCTTGCGCCGCGTAACGCAGTCGATACAACGCGTCAGGGAAGCCCGAAAAATCGTGAATGGTGGCGGGACTGTGTGCGCCACTCACCACGGGCGCAGTTGTTTCCCAATGTGCCGACACCAATAAAATCGCGCGCGGTTTTGCCAAACTTGCACCCAAGGCACGCCACGCAGCCCCCGTCGCACCTGGCTCTAACGGGAGAGTGGGTGCACCGTGGGAAACAAATATGACGGGAGTTTTCATCGTTAAAGTTGAGTGGCACTGCGTGCCTTTAGTGAAATACATTGCAAGACTAGGATTTAGGAACGAGGCTTGAAAAGCCAATCCAGTGCGCTTAACTCAATCCTCAATCCTGCTACTTCAGCTTCTTCAACATTTTGATATGTGGAATACCCACATCCATAAATTGTTCGCCTTGCGCGACGAAGTCAAAATGTTCGTAAAACGGCACGGCTTGCACTTGCGCATCGACATCCACTTGCGCGTAATCGTGGGCTTGGGCGTAGTGCAAAAACGCTTCCATAATCGCCGTGCCGACATATTGCCCGCGCCACTCTGGCATCACCGCGATGCGTCCAATGTGACCATTGGCAAACATGCGCCCGCAGGCAATGCCATTGCCTTGCAAGCTCAATGCCAGCGCGTGTCGCGAGGTTTCGTCATGCTCATCAAACTCCATGTCGGCTGGCACGCCTTGCTCGTTAATAAACACCGCTTGGCGGATTGCTTTGAGCAGTGGCTCGCCATCATGCCAACACACTAAACTGACCGTAAAGGGATTACTCATGTTTTCTCCTTAAGCAATAATTTCAACAGAAATTCCAACAGGAATTAAGTCGAATAATTCAATCAAATTGACATTATTCATACGCACGCAACCATGCGAACCCACTGCGCCCAACACCACGCTATCAGGCGTGCCATGAATATAAACATAGCGACGCATGGTGTCGCAACGCCCCAAGCGATTAAAATCTAGTTCACGTCCCGACAGCCACAAAATACGCGTCAAAATCCAATCGCGTTTAGGCCATTTTTCGCCTAATTCTGGCGTATAAATTTCACCCGTAGCACGTCGCCCGACAAACACCGTATTCGCCGCGCAACCCTTGCCTATCTTGGCGCGCACGATATGTTTGCCGCGCGGCGTGCAGTAACTATCGCGCAATTCACCTGCGCCTTGTGCCGCAGTCGAGACGGCATAACGGCGCAATAATTTTCCATCTGCGCTTAGCAGTTCTAAATGCTGCGTCGCTAAGTAAATTTTTATGTGCATAAGGCTTTTTTTTGTGCGCGGCGCAGCGCGAAAAATTCGCTCAAACGCGTGCCGCATACCTCCGCTAAAACACCGCGTTCAACTGTGGTGTGATGATTCCAGCTCGGCAGCGCGAAAGTATTAAATACGCTGCCGCACGCGCCGGTTTTTAAGTCGTTCGCGCCATATACCAAGCGCGCAATACGCGCGTGCATAATCGCACCCGCACACATCAAACAAGGCTCTAGCGTGACAAATAGTTCACAGCCAACCAGCCGATAATTGCCCAGATTTTTTGCTGCATCGCGCAACGCTTGCAGCTCGGCGTGAGCACTCGGATCATGCAGCGAAATCGGCGCGTTAAAACCGCGCCCGATGATGATGCCGTCCTTCACCACCACCGCACCCACTGGCACTTCGTTGATGGCTTGTGCCTGTTGCGCCAGCTCTAATGCCGCTTGCATGTACTGCTCATCGCTCATCACTACACGCTCATTCAAAAAGGGCGCAACCGTAGCACATTCACCAATTTTTTTGGCGAATTATAAAAATAAGAAATGCCTTGCCAGCGTGATTTTTTTTACACAGAATTCGTTCATCTCAAGCGAGCCTCTCAATGTTAAAAAATATCCCCCTAGATTTTTCTGCCCCCGCTACCAGCGGTCTGACTTTCTCACTCGCAGCAGTACACGGACGACATCTAGTCCTGTATTTTTACCCCAAAGACAACACGCCAGGATGCACCACACAAGCGCAGCAATTTCGAGATTTGTATGCCGAATTTTTAGCCGCTAATTGCGTCGTCATCGGCGTGTCGCGCGACAGTCTTAAATCACACGAAAACTTCAAAACTAAATTCACTTTGCCGTTTGAACTGGTCGCCGACACGGACGAAGCGTTGTGTCTATTATTCGGCGTGATAAAGCAGAAAATGATGTACGGCAAACAAGTACGCGGCATCGAGCGCAGCACTTTTGTGTTCGATACAACAGGTGTTTTGCGTCAGGAATGGCGCGGTGTCAAAGTAGCCGAACATGCAACACAGGTACTCAGTTTTATCCAGTCGCTCAACTAAAAAGGAGAATCGCAATGTCCCCTCGTCTCGGCTCTAGCAACAGCGATGCACATAAATTATTTGTCCTCGATACCAATGTTTTACTGCACGACCCAACCAGCTTGTATCGCTTTGAAGAACACGATATTTGCTTGCCGATGTTTGTGCTGGAAGAGCTGGATAACAAGAAAAAAGGCATGACCGAAGTGGCGCGTAACGCCCGCCAAGTCAGTCGTTTTTTGGATGAGATTGTCAGCGACACCGCGCGCAACATTGAAGAAGGTATCGCGCTGATTTCGCCTGCGCACAAAAGCTGTACGGGGCGGCTGTATCTTCAAACCAGCTTCGTCAAATACGAACTGCCGCAAAATCTTGAATTAGGCAAAGCCGACAACGCCATACTGGGCGTGGTTATCGGCCTGCAACAACAGCAGCCCGACCGTCCCGTTATCTTGGTCAGCAAAGACATCAATATGCGCATTAAGGCGCGCGCGCTGGGCTTGGAAGCACAAGATTACTTCAACGATAAAGTATTGGAAGACAGCGATTTGCTGTACAGCGGCGTGCTGATGTTGCCCGATGATTTTTGGCACACGCACAGCAAAGATTTGAAATCTTGGCAGCAAGACACGCACACTTATTACGAAATTAACGGTCCTTTGTGCGCGACTTTTCATCGCAACCAATTCGTCTATCAAGAAAGTGATACCCCGTTTTATGCCTTGGTATTAAAACAAACCGACGAGACTGCCACGCTGCGCACCCTGACCGATTACACGCACAGCAAAAATGGCGTATGGGGCATTGTGGCGCGCAATCGCGAACAAAATTTCGTGCTGAATTTATTGCTCGATCCTGAAATTGATTTCGTCACTTTGTTGGGGCAAGCGGGTACAGGTAAGACCTTGCTCACCTTGGCGGCGGGCTTATGGCAAACACTGGAAACTAAAGTCTATTCAGAAATCATCATCACCCGCGTCACCGTACCCGTCGGTGAAGACATAGGCTTCTTGCCCGGCACGGAAGAAGAAAAAATGAACCCATGGATGGGCGCGCTAGAAGACAACCTCGATGTGCTGACCAAAACCGATGAAACCGGCGGCGATTGGGGACGCGCTGCGACCCGTGATTTGATACGTTCGCGGGTCAAAGTCAAATCACTCAATTTCATGCGCGGTCGCACTTTCCAAAGCAAATATCTCATTATCGACGAGGCGCAAAACTTAACGCCTAAGCAAATGAAAACGCTGGTGACGCGCGCAGGGCCTGGCACCAAAGTGGTGTGCATGGGTAACATCGCGCAAATCGACACGCCGTATTTAACCGAAGGCAGCTCAGGTATTACTTATGTGGTGGATAGATTCAAAGGCTGGGAACACGGCGGCCATGTCACCTTGATGCGCGGCGAGCGTTCGCGCTTAGCGGATCATGCAGGCGAGGTTTTATAAAATGAGTAATACCGTTCAAAAAACTGATGCCGAATGGCGTGCGCAATTGAGTGATGAGCAATATCAGGTGGCGCGGCAATGCGGCACAGAGCCGCCGTTTACGGGCATTTATTGGGATGAACACGCGGCGGGAATGTATCGTTGCGTGTGTTGTGACAGCGCGCTGTTTAACTCGCAAACTAAGTTTGATTCGGGTTCGGGTTGGCCGAGTTTTTATCAAGCTGAAACCGCTGAAAACGTATTGATTAAGCGCGATGTGTCGCACGGTATGGTGCGTGACGAAGTGTCTTGCCAATCATGCGGCGCGCATCTCGGTCACGTTTTTCCTGATGGCCCACAACCTACTGGGCTGCGATTTTGCATTAACTCGGCTGCACTTACTTTAGAGAAACTATGAAATTTTTATTTGATTTATTCCCCATCCTGCTATTTTTTATTGCCTTCAAAACTGCGGGTATTTATGTGGCAACAGCGGTCGCCATTGCCGCCACCATCGCGCAAATTATCTGGAGCAAAGTGCGCTACGGCAAGGTCGATATGATGATGTGGATTAGCTTTGCCATCATCACGGTGTTCGGCGGCGCAACGCTAATTTTGCATGATGAGAGTTTTATTAAATTCAAACCCAGCGTGTTGTACTGGTTATTTGCACTGATTTTGTTGGTATCAAATTATGGCTTCCACAAAAACTTAATGCGCAGTTTGCTGCACGAAAAAATCGCCCTGCCCGTGCTGGTTTGGAATCGTGTTAATTTAATCTGGAGTATTTTTTTCGCCGTACTCGGCTTCCTAAATCTATATGTCGCGTTTAACTATTCAACCGATACTTGGGTGAGTTTCAAGCTGTTTGGCTTCACCGCTTTAATGCTGGTGTTTATCTTGGGACAAGGTGTGTGGTTGAGTAAATATATCGACGAAGCAAAAGAAAAAAATTAACGCTCACGATGCTTTGCTGAATAAAAAAACCGCTCACATTCGAGCGGTTTTTTTATGACTCCCGACCTTGTTATCGGGGGAACGATACACTGCTTATTTCTCACCACGCAAAGTAATTTCTACACGACGATTCGGTTGTAAGCAGGCGATTTGTTTGGCTTTGCTTTCCTTGTTGGAACAGAGCACCACAGGCTTGCTAGAACCGCCGCCTTGCGCGCTAATTTTAGCGGCTGGAATACCTTGTTCAACCAAGTATTTCTTCACCCGCTCGGCGCGGTCGTCGGACAGTTTGCGGTTTTTGGCTTCGTTGCCATCGCTGCGCAATCTATCGGTGTAACCGACTAGCAAGATGGATTGTATCGACACCCAACTCTTAATCTCGGTCGCCAATTTATTCAAACTCTCATCCGCGCCTGGCAGCAATTTATCCGTGCCAAAAACAAACAAAGCATCACCCGACAAAGCCAGCTTTTGCACATCTTTCACCGCTTTATCTTTGCCCGCATTTTTATCCGCTAACTGCTGCGCTTTATCGCAATTTGCGCCATTAGTTTTGGCTTCATACAATAAATTTTCTACGCCACGCGCATAGGACTCGGCATGACTCCAGCCTGATTCTTTTTTCTCATGCCCCGTCCACACCAGCTGCACCTCTGCTTCGGCGATTTGGCGTTGGCTACATTTGAAATACATATTCTTTTTTTGCTCGGCAATTTGCTCCCACAAATCTGGGCGTACGGTCTCGGTGCCTTGCAAATCTTGTGGCGTGTCCATGCTGATGTTGGGTTGCTTGGCTTCGATGGCATCCAACAATACTTGCGCTTGCGCGATCGCGGCGTACATCGTGCCGCTGCTATCAGTTTGGTGGTACTCGCTTAATGCCATATCCAACCAAGCGCGCGCTTTAGCAAGGTGATAGTTGTCCGAACCAACTTCGCCAAACGCCAGCTTATCGGCACGCCGTTGCAATTCTTCTATCTGTTGCAAGTTAGCAGGGGCGGGATCGGGTGCGGCGATTGCCACACAGGAGATAGACAAAAACAAAGACAGTAATAATTTACTCATGGCTAGGCACTCGCTTATTTGACACAGACGCGGAATTGCAAAGTGAAACTCGGACTCGGTGCGGTCGGGCTACCTGCAAACAAACCTTTCGGATTGATACGCACTTGGCTGACGAGCGGGTCGCAACCATCCACTGCATTGGGTACGGGGACATAGCCCCACGCAGCCGTCGGCGCGCCACCAAAGAACTGCAAATCGGGGAACGGTGCGGTGGTGCTTGGGTTCGACACGGTCGCTGCGTTATAGATATAAGTCAGCCCGCTAGGTGTCGCGCCTTGGCTAAAGGCAAATGGTCCTGAACCTGCCGCTGCTAGGTCTTTCGCATAAATGGAGGTGTTGGCGGGCAGTGGGTCGGTAATCACCAAGCTGTTGTTATCCACTGCGCCCGTGCCAGAGTTGGTCACCGTCAAGCTATACACCGCCACCGCACCTGGAATGAGCTTAGGGTTGGTCACGCCATTCACAGGATCAGAAAACACATTGACTGTTTTTAAGAACGTCAGCGATGGCATGGGATTGGTCACATTGACCAAGGCGGTGTTATTCAGATTACCGTTATAGGCAATACCTCCACTGCTAAACTCATAACGCGCACTATTGAAATAGCTGGTGTTACTAATCGCAGCACCCACCGTGGCGTTGAAAGTGAGCGTGACCGTCGCCCCTGCCGCTAAAGCATACGCACCGAAGTCCCACAGCACTTGTTGCTGATTGATGTTGCTGGCGTAAGGTGGAATAGTCGGTGCAACTGCGGTGGTGATACTGACGGCAGCCGTTAAGCCACCGCCATAAACCGAACTGCCCACGGCGAAGTTGAAGCGGCGCGTCGCATCATTGACCGTGCCGCTAAACGGCAGGAAGTCATAAATTTTCAACGCACTGGTCGGTGCAGTGCCCGTGTTTTTAATGCTGATGGTGTAGGTCGCTGTGCCGCCTGGTGCAACATTCGGCGTGCTGGTGGTTTTAGTAATTTGCAACACCGCCACGTTGGCGACGTTGACACTGGAGGTGCTGCTCACCATCGACAATGAACCTAGCGTAGCGCAGGTGTCCCCCGCCACGGTACTCACCGAGCCGCAGTTCAGCACTGACGTGCCAGCCAACGCGCTGGTTTGCACATCAATAAATAGCGTACCTGAACTATTGGGCAAGCCGTTACCTGCCAAGCTCACCGCCGTCATTGCCACAGGCGTTGCAGGCGTAATCGGAGTGGTGAGCAGCACATCCGCACCGCGTGGTGCGCCTGCCAATGCAGCATTCACTGACAAAGCCGGCACGCTAGGACGCACTTCTGGGCCGCTGCCCACATACAAGTTACCAGCGGCAGTTGCCGAGGTGGGCAAGGTGTCTTTGATTGTCACCAGTTGCGCCAAAGGCGACAAATTGCTGTAAGCCAATTTGTAACGCAGCTTGGCAGCGGGCGGGATGGGACTGCCTGCTACATACGGCTGACACACAGGAATCGCTTGTGCGTCATACACGCAGTCGATGGTCTTGATCATGGTCAGCGTGTAGAACGGCACGATGACGGGCGCTTGACTGCCTGCCGACGAACTGGGGAATGCGCCGCCCGTGTAATTCGCCGTCACGTCGTTGTAGTAAGTCGCATTCGGTGCAATGGCTGTACCTTTGGGCATCGCTGCGCCCACGGTGGCGGTAAAGGTCAGTGTGACACTTTGTCCGACGGGAATGACGGTGGCGGCGAATGTCCACGTTACCGCGTCGCGATTGGTCAGCGCGTTATTGAGTACGCTTGGCACAGGCGCAACTAACGCCACGCCATTCAAACTCACGGCGGTAGTCGCGGCATACGCAAAACGTGTACCAAGGGCAACAGCAGGCGCAAGGGGCAACCCACCTGGCAGCGTATCCACCAGCGAAGTCAGCGTGGCAGGTGCAGCCCCATCGTTGCGCGCGGTGATGGTGTACGACACCGTGCCGCCTTGTGCCACGGTACTTGACGTACCTGTGGTGACGGCTTTGCTCACGGTGATGTTTGCCCCCGCCACTTGCGCGGTAGCTGAACTGCTCGCGCCCGTTACATCTTGCGTGCTGCTCATGCTGGCGGTGTTGGTCACACCCACGCCCGTGGTGGCGTTGGTTTGCAAATCAAAGGTGATGATGCCTTGCGCGCCCGGCGTACCAAACGCCGCGCGGGTGTTATTCGGCCCCGCAGGCAAAGCAAGCATCAACACCGTCGCCGTTGGATTCGCCAAGGCAACGGGAATCGCCGCTGCCACGCCGTTAATCATCAGATTGCTAATCGGATTAGGTACAAGCACTACTTGCGTGGGCAAAATATCACTGACGCTAATGCCCGTCATCGGCACGGCGGCTAAATTTTCATAAACAATTTTGTAGCCCAACTTGGCAGCAGGAGGAATCGGCGTGCCATCCACGAAGCTACCTGGGGTACACACCAAGCCTACATACACGCAGTCAATCGTCTTGGTGATTTTGGAAATCGCAGGCACGGTGACGGGGGCAAGATTTTGCTGGGTGAGGCTGGCCATTTGCCCGCCGACGTAATTTACCTTCACATCGTTGAAGTAAGTGGTGGCAGTCGGTACTGCGCCATAAGTAGCGACGAAGGTAATCACCATAGTCCCGCCTACAGGAACCATCGGGGTAGCAGCCGTTGCGGTTTGCGCCGTAGCAGGCGCGACAGGAGCAGCCGCAGGGAACTGCCACGTTACCGCTTGCTGTGTCCCCGCGACAGCAGGCGTTGCCGCCACCGTGTAGGTATTCGCCACAGTAGGCAAAGCAGGGGCAACCACAGCTGCCAAGGTTTGCGGCGTAACCGTAGCAGGTGGCGTGTTAATCACCACCGAGGTCGTTGAGGTGTAAGTCACCGTCCCTAACGAACCCACAGGCGTAGTAGGCAGCGAATCCACCACGCTGGTCACGGGCACAGGCGTAGTACCCGTGTTGGTCAAGGTCACTTGATACGTCACAGGGCTATTCGGCGCAATGCTAGCAGTGGCAGGCGTCAGCACCGCTTTGGTCACGCTCAAGCTACTGTACGGCACAGCCACAGGCGCAGTTGGCCCCGTGTTAAAAGTGCTACCTGCTGCGGTAACGCTTGCCGCATTGTTATGCGTCGTGCCACGCGGCACGAGCGCACTGTAGGCAGCGTTGAAAGTTAAAGTGAGATTGGTATTCGGCGCAATGGTGACCGCAGGCAATGCCCACGTATTCGCTTGCCCAAGCACAGCGGTCGCTGCCGCTTGCGTAGGCAAGGGTGCAACTACTGCCGCGCCGTTATTCAAAATCGTCGTCCCTGCTTGACAATCCGCCGCCGTGGTAAGCGGTGCGGCAGGCGCAATCGGCACATTGCTACACAAAATTGTGCCCAGCGATGGCAGCGGCAAGGTGTCAATAATGTTGGTCAAGGTCACCGCTACCAGTCCCGTGTTGCGCACGGTAATGGTGTAGTTCGCCACGCCACCGGGGGCGACATTGGCGGTGTTGGCTATTTTGCTGATGGTGAGTGAAGTGGCGGATGCCGTGGCACTGACGGGTATCGCGGCTACAGGCAAGCCAGCGGCTGCGGCGCGCTGGGTACTCTGGATAGATGCATTGTTGGTCACAACGCCCGCCGCCGCCACATTGGTTTGCACATCCATATACAGCGTGCCCACGCTATTGCCGGGCAAGTTAGCGGGCGTAAAACTCACCACCGAGCTAGCTGGAATCAAAGTCAAAGCCGCATCCACTCCGCGCGCCGCCCCTGCCGCTGCGGGGTTTGAAGTCAAGATGTTGGCGACAGGCAAGGTGTTCGGGCGAATGTCGGGGCCATTGGCGACATACAAATTACCTGCGGCGGTGGTGCTGGCAGGCAAGGTATCAGTCAAGGTGATGGTCTGCGCGCCTGTACTCAAATTGCTGTACAAAATTTTATAGCGCAGCAAAGCGTTGGCAGGAATGTTGCTGCCCGCCACATACGAACCTGGCGTGCACACGCCCGCCGTGATGACGCAGTCGATGGTTTTGGTGATGGATAAATTAGGTATCGTCAACACTACAGGCGCGGTGAGTCCCGTGGCGGTAGTTAAGGCAGGGGGCGCAACTGGGGTATTTTTAGGTCCAGTGGTAGTTACGCAAGCCGAGGCGCAGTTAATCACCGCTGTGTTGCTATACGAGGTTGGCAGCGCAGGGGCTGGGGCGGAATAGACCATGCCATTATTCAACGCTGCGCCCGCCGTGGCTTGGAAGGTCATCAGCAGCTGCCCCCCCGCTGGGATGGTCGTACCTGCGGGGAACGTCACGGTGACTTGTTCTTGATTGGTCGCCGCTAACACCAACATCGCAGGGCTCGCACCCGAAACAGGTGTGCCGCCGATAGTGATTGCCGTGCTACCCGCTACATAATTGAAGCGGCTGTTGATGGCTAAATTAGGTGCGACGGCTGCCACACCCGGCAAGGTATCGACCAAGGTGGTGAGATTGGCGGGCGTACTGCCTCGGTTTGCCACGATGATACTGTAGGTGACCATCTCGCCTTTGGCGACCGCGCTAGGCGAAACACTTTTGGTAATCGACACATTCGCCGCAGTGGATGCCACCACGTTAGACGGCGCAAACGACGTCACCCCCGCAGGAATTTCGATACTGACTACTTTTAAGCTATTGGAGATAACCGAGTTAGCAACCAAGGCAGGATATTGCACATCAAACTCAATCAAGCCTGATGCACCGCCCGCTAATACAGGGATAGCGGGGTAGCTAAACGTTGTGCCACCCACGGGGAAGGCACATGCCAGTGCCGCAGGGCTGAGCGGTGCGCCGATATTGGGCGACGCGCTGATTTGCGTGACACCCGTGGCAAACACCACCACCGCATTGCTCGGCAACTGGTCGCATACCGTGACGTTATGTTGCGTAGCGTTATTGGTGTTGATGTAAGTGAGACGGTAACGCACTTTGGGACCCGGGCCTGGCACACCTGTAGTCGGCAAGTTCGCACCGTTATTCGGCACACACGTGCCTGTCGCGTCGTACACGCACACCACTTCTTTGAAGGCGAACAAAGTCGATACGTTGCTCGCCACACTCATCACTGCATACGTCCACGGATTATCTTGACCTTTACCGACACCGTTGTCGGCACTGGCATCACCCCCAAACACTTCGGAGTTGTTCACCAAACCTGATGCGGGCGGAGCGGCTAATAATTGCAAACTAATTTTGACGTAACTTAACTGCCCCACTGTCAAGCGCCCTGCCGACCAGCGCAAAGCATTGGTGTTGGCAGGCAGAGGGAAACTCGCCCCCGCCGAAGTAGGCATCGCAGTAACCGTGGGCGTACCAATCGCTAACGCAGGACCTGGCGCATTTGAACCGACCATCGAGCCAGGGTAGTACACACGTTGCCATGGACCAACCTGCCCAGTGTAGTCGAGCTGATAGCCTGAATCGGGCCCCGCTACAGGCGAGGCAGCGTTGTACGGCGCAGCCCCTTTACCTGAGGTCACAATGGCAGGATTGCCTGCACTGGGCGGCAAAATAGCTAGCGCAGTTGCTGGTACCGTGCCGAAGGCATTGGTCATAGCCGCATCCCAGAAGTTATGCGTAGAAGGCGTCGCACCGACAGGCCCGCCCATCAAAGTTACTAAGCCTGCACCCGAACCTGGCGATACGTTATAACCATTGCCTATGGGAGCGGCCCATTGCCGCACGCGCCCATCGGTACTCGGATCGACAAACACGGCGGTACGCGGGTCGGTCGAATAAAAAATCCCCGTATCTGCCACTAACTGCGCCAAGCTGCCCGCGCAGTTGGCGGTGGTTTTAAGCGCAAGCGCGCATTGGTTTAAGGTGTACGGATCGTTAGTCCAGCCAGCCGTGTAAGCAAACGTAGCGCGCTTACCCCAGCCATCTGGCATGGTCGCGGGCGCGGGAGGGGCAGTTTGATAAAAACCGCCCATGCCGTCGGGCTGCACAAACTGCGCATTGGTCACGAGCGTGTTAGCAGGAATGTAATCCGTGATATAGCCACCCGCCCCAACCGTACCGCCATTGGCAACAGGGGTGAATTGAATGATGTAGTTAATCGTATCGCCCGCTTGAAACCCCATCACCGCACCCGGCACACCATTCGCCTTGTCTTGCGCACGCTGCTTCAGCAACGCCACTGTTTCAGGTGCGAAGTATTTAGTGGTTTGCACTTGCCCCACGCTGTCCGCCAAGGTGTGGGCGGGTAACAGTGCCGCCGCGCTCAAGATGCCCAGCGCTAGCCGACGTTTGAATGAGGTTGCACAGGTGTTGTTATTTTTATTCAGTATCAGGTCGGTATTCATTGATTACTCCGCCGCCAAAGGGCGCGTTTTGCCCGTTTTATCGTTTAAGCCCAAAGTGTCTTGGTCAATTTTCATGCGCAAGGTGAGATACGGGCCTTGGGCACGATACGACGCATTGGCGAAGTCTCTATCGTTCATGCCACGGATGTTGTACCCCGCTGCCAACCACATATTGTCCATCAGGTGATAACCGACCGATGCGCCAATACCGTAAGTGCGTACACCTACGCTGACCGAACGCATCATGGTGGCGAAGCTGCCGATGTCCCAATCTTGCGTAATATCGTAACGACCTTCTAAACCGATTAAATCGGTGTAACCCTTGTAGTCCATCCCGTCGATGTTATCCAACACATATTTCGCGCCGTATTGCAGCGACAGTTGCGCGTGATTATTCGGCATCCAATTTAGGTTGCTGTTGTCCACCAGCTTTTTGCCGCGTTGCGTATTGATACCTGTTTGACTAAATTGCGTGATGTAGTCCGTGCGGTTTAACCACACCCATTCGCTGTCATTTGGACGATAGGCATATGAGCCACGCAAATCGCTGCTATTGGCGATGGTCGCACCCGTGGTGGCGTTACGCATGGCGAAACTCAAGCCCATGATGCGACCTTCATCCAAGCTGCGTTGCATACCTAACAGCAGATTTTTTTGTTGGCTCAAACTGGAATTACGCAACTCCACTTTACCGTTCGCGCTCCACATATTTTCGTGATATGCCACGCCTGCTGACTCCGAAGTGTAATCCCCTGTCATAGCAGGCAAACCCACCACGCCACCTGAACCCGACGGCAAAGGGGTGTTCAAATTAATCGGCGCAGTCGCGGTATTTTTCAGCGTTTTGGTACGGTCGATGGCGAAATCAGTTTGCCAGTTTTCGTCAATTTGCCAGCGTTGTACCAAGCCCATATTGGTATAAAGACGCTCGGCATCATTGGTGAAATTATCCGCTACCGATGCTGACATTTCCGCACCTGTCCACGCTTGCGTACGCACGCCCACCCGCGTGGTTTGCACATTGAGTTTTTCGCCCTTAGCAAACTCTTGTTCGGCGAATACTTTGCTTTGATTGCTGACGCGATAATCACTGCCCAAAATCAGGCGGTCAGGCATCATCACGCTACCCGCCGTACCCGAACCCACTTCAGCACCCGCACGCAAAGTCAGTTTTTTGTCCAGCATGGTGTAAGCCGTACCTGCAATCAATTGGTCGCTGCGTTTTGTGCCTAAGGTGCTGGTGTCGCGCGCATCACGCGCACCGTAGTAAGCACTCAAGGCTTCGGTGATGTGATTATCAACCCGCGCTTCAACGAGAGAGGTTTTCGCGCCATTCAGCAAATTACTTTGTTGGTAAGTGGTGCCTTGCAAAGCCGTGCTGTCGCTCAATTTCAACCGTCCATCCGCACCAATTTTGCGCGTGGCGATTTCGGATGCGGCTTGCTGCCCCATACCAAATGTGCCGCCTTGTTGACGCACATAACCCTTAGCATCCCAATCCGCTTCGTGGTGGGTCAGTTCACCCAACCATGCTGAACCCGATTTTGCTTGCCCTGCCAAAGTGCGATTGGTGCCCGCTAGCTCGGTGCGCAGCTTGGTTTGCTCGTCCCATTTATAGGTTGCATCCACGCCTTGCAAATTGCCCGCCGCTCCCACTGTACCTTCATGAATTAAGGTCGTGCCGACTTCCAATTCTTTGAGGGCTTTGACACTGGCGCGTCCACCCAAAGTGGCACGCTGGTCGATGCTGTCGGACGATTCATATTCCGCCACGATATAGACAGGATTAAACGCGGCATCGCGGGCTTGGATAGGGTCACGGAAAGCTAATGTCCCCAGCGCGTAGTCAATGTCGTAATCCAAATAACGCGTCAGGCTTTGCGTGCTGACAATGACTTGCGATTGGAAACGGTCGCGTGTTTCGATGCGCACTTTGTCGGAGTTCAACAAGACATTATTGCGCGAGATTTTGTACAAGCCTGATGTGCCGTTACCCGGAATTTCGTCTTTGACAAAGGCTTGCGCAGTCACGCTGGCAAAACCGTTGTAAGCCATCGTGTCGCCTTTGTATTCTGATTTAATCCCGTTCATGGTGCGGCTATAACGCGATAATTCGGTAACGCTCAAACCCGTGTCGTAATCACCAAACATGGCGTAAAACTTTTTGCGTTCCACTTTGACATACAGACGACTAGCGGTTGCGGCATCAAAGCGCGCTTGCGTCGCATCGGCATACAAGGTGTAGTAAGCCGTCGGGTCGATGGCTTGTTTGACTTGCGAGGGGTTCAGTTTTTTCGCTGTGTCATAAGCTGCCGTCACCAAGTATTCGCCCTTGATACTGCCCTTGGCATAAAACGCCAATTTATTGCTATCGAATAATTGTTTGTCATCGCCGCTGGCTTGCAGCGCGGTCATATTGCCCGACAGGGTTTTTTGTCCCAACGTACCTTCACCAAAGCCGACCAGCACCCAGTCACGTTGATTCGGTTCTAGCCAAGCGCGCAATTCTTGAATACGTTTATCGGCAAATTGGAAATTCAAAATCGCATCGCCTGTTTGCGTGGTGGGCTCAAGTTCAATCAGCGCGATACCGTCGGATTTCACCTCAAAGTGCGCTTTACCAGCAATGCTGCTAGTGAGCGGCTGACGATCCGTTGCGACACGACGGTCATAGGAACGATACGGCTCATTCAAATTAAATTCACCATTGATGCCGCGTCGCACGGGGATGCCTAACTTATCCAAAATGCGCACCGCAATCACGGGGCGCGTTTTACCGTCGGCGATCAAGCGCGACAGATTCGGCAAAAACTCGACGTGGTCAGGCGTTGAAGCATAATAAATATCACGCACACTATGTAACACCACGCTGCCATCGGCATTCACGACATTCACTTCAAAGATATTTTTGCCGTCTTCGACCATCACACCGCGCCATGAGCTCATCGCCACCGTGCGCGCCGCATTCATTCTCACCCCATCAAATTTTAGCGGGTCAATGAGTACGCCATTGACTTTCACACTGACGCTTTGACCAGGCAAATGCTTCACCACTACCGACATCGACGACAAGTTAGGATGAAAGTCCGCTTGCGGATGCAACCATTCCGCTGAAGGCTGGGCAGTTGCCAACCACTTTTCGTCATAAGGCAGCTTTTCCAGCAGATTATTGACGTTGTCGTCTTGCTCGGTTTTAGGCGGCTTAAGCTCATCTGCCTCAATCAGCACTTCGGCGTAACTGCCGTTGCTGACCGCCTTATCACCCGTCACAGTCACTTGTGCTAACGGCGCGCTTTGCGCAGGACGACCAGGCGGGGTAAAGCGCAATAAAGATTTGAAAGTGGCAGGGTCGCTCACTTCACTTACCGCAAAAATATATTGATCTTGCCAATGCGCAGGACGCGCCAAGCTACGGTAAGTCATTACTTGATTCGCCACTTCTGGGTCAGCAATTTTCTCGCCATTCAAGGTGCTGCTACCCGCCACCAACTGAGTGCCAGCAGGCAAAATAATCGTGGCGGAATAGCCCGTTACTTCGGTGCTGCTCAACACTGCCAAGGACACTTCGGTTTTATCGGCGGCGCGTTGCGCGCCTAAGGTTTGCGTGATACGCAACGCGATAGGGGCTTTTTTCTGCACATGGAAATTGGCGCGCCACATCGTGCCACCTTGCAAATTGACAAATTGCGAATAGCTACGACCTGCGAAGCGGGTGTTCTTTTCGCATTCCATCATCTCGTAATTTTTCGGCAAGGAGTCCAAATCCAGTTGCACCACTTGCGTACCCGCACGCAAATTGTCGATGTGCCAACGGCCTTCTTTGTCGGTCAAAACATAAGTACCGTCTTGCAACAAAATGCGCGCGTTCGCCAAGCCTTTAAGGTCGTTATCCACCTTATCGTCGCACGAACCATCAATCACGCGACCGAGCAAAATCGTTTTGTTGCGGAACAAATCTTCCCGCACCGTCACGCTGGCGTGTGCGGTGTTGGACACAAAACTACCGAACGCCACAGCCGTGTTATCTGCCACGCCCACCCGCGCCGCAACCGTCACCAAGGCAACATATTTCAGCGTTGCCACCCCCGCCCCCGCGATGCTAGCTAAGTTAAAAGTCAGCGATTGACCATCGCTAGAAATAATCGGGTCAGCCAGTGGCACGCCATTCAAAGTGGTCGAGCCTTTTTGGTAACGGAAGCCCGCAGGCAAGCGATCCAAAATTTGCACATTGTTGGCAGGCGTTAAGTTGGCATTGCTGATGGTGATGGTGTAAGGCAAAAACTCGCCTGTGGCAATCACCGCTTTACCAGCGGTTTTTTGCAAGCTCAACACTGCCCCACCCGCATCCAAAGGAATATCAATCTTCAAGGCGGGACCAAACAAAGTGAATACACCGCCATATGAGCCACCCGGGGTGAGCGCGCTAGGATTACCCAAAATTGCGGGCGGCGTAGCAGGAATACCCACGGTAGCGGGCAGTTGCGCGGGGGCAACTACGGAGGAAAAAGTGTGACCGAGTGGCGGGGTAACCGTCAGTTTGTAACTACCTGCTGCAACTTGCGGAAAACGATAACCGCCCAGCAAAGGTGTGGCATCACACACGGTAGGCGCGCCCGAAATAATCGGTTGCGGCAACACCGTGATGCCGTCATCGCACAATACTGTGGCAGGCAAACCAGTCAGGGAATTCAGCAAAGTAATGGTTGCGCCATTCAAGGGCGCGCCTGTTTTGGAATCAAACACGATGCCGTAAGGATCTATCAGTGCGCTGCTCGATGCCGCAATCAGCGCGCCCGTGGTGCAATTGGAATGACTATAGGTGGCGGTAATTTGTTCGTTGCGCGCGGTGTGGCTCAACTTGCCGTCGTTCTTAATTGGAGTGGCAACATTAGTGCTGATAAAGCCCGTAAATACCCCAGTCGATGCGCCTGTTTCGGTGAGTTGCAACACTTCGCTATCGCCGCCCGTGCTGGTTACCGTCACCACTAAAGTATCAGCAACCGCCGCATTAACATTGGCATCAAAACTGGTCACGCGGATAAACACTGGCTCGTTGCGCGAGAACGCCGCAATGCTTTGTCCTGCGGCATTCACTAGCGGGGTGAGTAGCAACGTGGCGGGCAGCACGGTAGCTGCGGGCGCATTCAGCAACACAGGGGCAGCGAGTGGCGTAAACGGCCCAGTCAATACGCCCGTAGCCGAGCTGCTGGTGGCTGACACCACTTGATTGCTCGCTAGCGGTGCAAAAGCGGCACGAGCGGGGGCAACGTATTGCAGTAAATCGACCTTGATACCGACCGCGATACACGCCGCCGTATTCACCGCCACCGAGCCGAGCGTGGTGAGTGCCGCACCGCCTACCGAATAGCTCGCGGTAGCGGTATTCGTAATCGGCGTATTGGGCGGCGTGGCCGACCATGCGCCGCTGCTCAATACGCCCAAGCTCAAGCCGAGTGCCGCTTGCACGAGCCCCTGCTTGAAATTGAACGAGGTGGAAAAAATTTTCATTATGAAGTTATTGGTATATATGAAAGATGGATGCGTCTTGTGCTGCACACCGTTGGATGCACAGTAAAAGACGGGCTGGCGTTGCCACCAACCAGTCAAAACCACTCCCACCCGCCTTACGGCAAGTAGGGAATGAGCAAATTGTTAAACAATTAGCCAAGTTTTAACGCGTTCAAAATTACTGAACGAAAGCGTTGAAGTACACCGTTACAAACTGACCCAAATCCGCACCTGGTGTAACACCTGGCAATGAACCACCTGTCAGGGTCACCGCCCCCCCTACCGCCAACGTCGCAAAATCAACGGTAACGGTTTGTGGAGCTGCCGCACCTGCGACTGCACCCCCTGCTGATGCCGCTTGTGCAGCTAAACCAGGTGCTGCGTAAGTAGTGAACGTGGCGGGAGTAACAGCTGTCAGGGGAATCGCACCATTAACTACGCCAAAACCCGTTCCCGATAACGATGCCCCGCCTGCGGACGTACAAGTTGTGGCGGGCACCGCACCTGCACCACTAATCAATCTAGGATCGAACAACAAAGTTGCTGCGAGCGCATCATTGATGGTTGCCAAGGTTGCCGCACCATTCCCTGTATTGGTAATCGTTACCGCGTATTGCACTGCCGAACCGGGAATGTTCATCGCACCTGTCGCACCGTTAACTGGGTCACACAACACCGCCACCGCTTTAGTTACGCTAATCGCCGCTGACTTAACCAAATAAGCGTTGTAAGCGGAATGATTCGCTGCGCGCACCGCATCGACCACACCCGCACCATCCGCAAACACAATATCCATACCTGCGGTATTAACAGTAGCCTGTGTCAGTGCTGCCAGTGTGGTAGGAACAGCGGCAGTCGCTAACAAACTCACCACCGATTGCTGCGCGTTCATCGCTGTAAGAGGAACGCTAGCCACGATGTACACCACTTGCGAGGCACCAGGAGCCAAAGTTGGAATGGTCGTTGCCGTGTCGGTAGCGGGATTGTAAGGCGTTGCTAAAGTTGCCCCCGCAGCCGCACTCACATGCACCACCAAACCAGTCGCGTTGAAGTTATTCAAGGTAAATGGTGCACCACCACCCGCAGCTGGATTACCCAGCGCATTCGCTGCAACTAAGTTATAACCTTGCGCCGCATTACCTGTATTGGTCACCAAGAATGCAGTTACCGCAACGCCTTGACCTGGCGTTACCGCTGTAGCCGTTGCGTTGGTGGTCACCAACAAATCAACCTTCTGGTCAACCACAAAACTGGTTGGCGCACCGCCCCCCAAAGTCGTTGGTGTGGCATTCGCCACGTTGTTACCCGTAGGCGAAGAACCAATTGAGTTTTGCGCTACATTACCCACTGAATACTGCAAGGTAGCGGTATTGCTCACTGTCGCACCTGCTAAGGTTAACGCCATCGCATTTTGTGTCGCCAATCCCAACAACGCTGCACCTAACAACGATGCAACGAGTTTGGACACGCCACTCGTTTTTTGCTGTTTCATGTCATTTCTCCTAAAAATTACTACATAAATTAAAACTCAAAACCACCAACTACCAACTACCAACCTCTTTAGTTATTTAATCACCGCTCGAAACCCTACTTCACTTGCCTTACCCGCCGCAAGCTGACCTTTATAGATCCAACGCACATTGGTGTACTCCTTGGGCAGCGCGTTATGCTCACCTTCTGCCGCTTTAATTTTCAAACTTTCTGCCGCTGCAAAAGTTTTACCGCCATCGGCTGAAAATACGATTTCGCAATCCGCACCAAAGGCACTACCTGCCTTGTATTCCACTTCTTTGGCAATTGGATTGTTAATCGTCACATCCGAGGCAACTTTATCGCTGACGTTTTCAAAACGTGTGGTGAAAATCACTTCAGCACCTGGTACAGCCTTGCTAACAGGCATACGTTTAAGCTCTTTTTTGCCCGCCTTAAGCACCTCAACATCGCTCTCGACCACACTGGTCACCTTGATTGCGCCCGTTGCCGCTTGCGCGTTCAACGACAGCAAACTCATTAGCAGCGCACTCACACATGAAAAATATTTCGCGTTCATCGTCATCTCCTGTTAGTTAATTTTTGCACGCAAGGTAATCACAGCATTGACACCCGTAAGCGCGGTTGAAGTTAAATTGCCCAACGCTACCGACACGCTATTGCTCGCCGCAATAAACTGCCCCTGATCCGCATCCGCCGCATCCGTTAATGCAACCCCTGCCAAAGTCATACTGGCAGGCACATAGGTGGTATTGGCGGGCAGTGGGTCGTTAATCACCAAGCCTGTCGCCACGCCTGCACCTGTCAGTGCCGCCACAATCTGATAGCTAATAATTGAACCCGGCATCACCAGTACGCCGCCGTTCGGGTCGAGCACACTCAAAATAGTTTTCGTCACCACCACACTCAAACCGCTGGTGAGGTAGCTACCAAGCGTTACCGCCTGCGCACGATTTTTACCCACCACCGCAACACTGCCGCCCTGCCCCAAACCTGCCAACGCGGTACCCGCTGCTGCACCCGCCGCACCGACCGTTTTAGAGCTGGCGGTCAACGCCACATCGCCCTTGCTGCCATTGGCAACTAAGGCAGGCGTATCGCTCAGGATGTAAATAATTTGTGTCGCATTCGGCGCGAGATTGGGGTCGTTCACGCCTGCCACATACGCCGCATCCAAACCTGGTTGAAAACCCGGCACGCCGTTGCTTTCCAAAAACATTGCGCCCGCTGGGCTATTGGCGGGGTCGTACAACACGCTATTCACTGGCACATAGTTCGTAGCAGGAATCGGCGCAGGCGCATTGGCGCGCGTCAAAGCAAACACTTCTTGACCGTTGCCCGCATTGGTCAGCAAAAAAGTTAATACTGAATTAAGCCCCGGCGTATTAACAGGCACAGGCAGCGCGTCTTGCCAAGTAATTGCAGGCTGTATCAGCTCCGCCACCACGAAGCTGGCGGTATTACTGATAATACTGGGCTGCACCACCGCCGCCGCCCCTGCCCCCATACTGTAACCAACCGTTGCCACGTTAGAAATAGTGCTACCTGCCACCGCCGACACCGCCCAGCTCGCTTGTGGCAATAACAGCAACGCCAAAAGCCACGCGCTTAAGGCGTGGCTTAAAATGCTAATTCTTAACGATTTATTCATAGTCTTCAATGGCATCAAGTTGCAATTATTATTGATGCTGCTTACTTATAAAAACCTTGGCTATCCATTTATTTACAACGCTGCAACAGATAGGCCTATGCAAATTTAGTTCAACATTCGTAAAAATAAACTTGAGTAAATCAGTCGTGCTAATAACCAGATGTACTAATTGGGCGGCACGCGATTCTAAACTATAACAGTAACAAATATTTAACAAACAACCCTGAACTCAATTATTAAACATGACAAACAAAAATAAAATTTCAGCGCCGAATTATCCAGACAATCGTAACAAACGCTTGCAGCACGCTCATAAAAGGTCATAACAGCTGATAAGCGGTCAACTACCCAATAAAAAAGGACATCTTGCGATGTCCTTTTTTCACTAGCGCAATTTTTCAATAGCACAATTCAAGCCATAATTATTCGATTTTAGCTTTCGCTTCTAAAGCCATAATTTGCTTTTGGATTGCTTGTTGTTGCAAGCGTTGTTGCAATTGTGGCTTCACTTCTTCAAAGGCAGGAATTTTCATCGCACGTTCGTCTTGCACTTGAATCACATGCCAGCCAAATTGAGTTTGCACCGGCGTTTTGGTGTACTCGCCTTTTTTCAAACTTTGCAACGCAGCGGCAAAAGGCGGCACAAAGTTAGCAGGTGCAGCCCAACCCAATGAGCCGCCTTGCGCTGCCGAACCGACATCTTTAGATTGCGCTACCAATTTTTCAAATTTCACTTTTTTGCTCAACTGCACAATGATGGCTTTCGCTTCAGCTTCGGTTTCGACCAAAATATGACGAGCGTTATATTCTTTGCCACCCAATTTCGCTTTGCGCGTTTCATATTCTTGCTTTAACACCTCATCCGAAATAGGATTTTTTTTCATGTAATCCATCAAATAAGCGTTAATCAATACCGACTGTTTTGCCAAATCAATTTCTTGCAATGCTTCAGGGGTTTTATCCAAACCCATTTTTGCCGCTTCTTGCAGCATTAACTCGCGTTTAATCAGATTTTCACGGATGCTTTTACGTAATTCAGGGCTATCAGTTTGACCTTGTGCCACTTCCGTTTGCACCGCCATATCGACACGCGCTTGCGCAATTGACACGCCATTCACCAACGCTGCTGATTTTTCAGCCGCGTATGCAGCGTTCATGGCAAATGCACCCAACAAGGCTGCGACGAGAATTTTATTGCTTTTTAACATGAAAATATCCTTATTTAAGAGTAGTTAAAGTTTTTCAGGGCTAGTGGCTTGTATCGTGAGGGCATGAATATCAGCCTTCATCATTTCAGCAAGCACGGAATATATCATACGGTGGCGCACCATCGTGTTTTTGCCCGCAAACTCCGCCGAACAAATTTTAACAACGTAATGCCCACCTCCCGAACGTGCGCCAGCATGTCCCACATGTTGATAACTCTCATCAATTATCTCTAGGCTAACAGGACGAAAAACTTGCAAACACGCGCTCATCTGCTCGATACGCTTGCTCATTGTGGGAATACTTTCTTGAATGGACGCACCTCAATTTGCGTATATACCCCCGCTGCCACATAAGGATCCGCATCCGCCCAAGCACGCGCCTCGGTTAAATTGGCAAACTCCGCGACAATTAAGCTACCCGTAAAGCCCGCCGCCGCAGGGTCTAGCGCATCAACCGCTGGGAAAGGCCCTGCTAACAGTAAGCGTCCTTGCGCCTGCAAGGCTTGCAAACGCGCTAAATGCGCAGGTCGTGCTGTCATGCGCTGCGCCAAGCTATTTACCACATCGTTACCCATAATTGCGTACCACATCGCTATCTCCTGTTAAAACTTAAATTAAACTGCTCGGTGAGCGCGCCAAATCAATACTTGGATTCAATTAACAACACCCTGTTGCGCCAATGACCATGCCACCTGTTCACGCACGACTTCTGATTCATGTTGCGCACGACTTTGCAGCGCATTCATCACCGCATCGCTGCGCGGCGCATTGCCTAAAGCGAGTGCGACATTACGCAACCATTGCGTATGACCGATGCGATAAATCGCACTACCCGCAAATTTTTGTGTGAACTGCGCAGCGTCCCACGCAAAACATTCCACCAAACTGACCTTATCCAGCCCGTGCCGCACCGCAAAATCAGGCTCTAGCGAGACTTGCGCAAAGCGATTCCACGGACACACCAGTTGGCAATCATCGCAGCCATAAATGCGATTGCCGATTGCCTTGCGAAACTCCAATGGAATCGAACCTTGCAGCTCTATGGTCAGATAAGAAATGCAGCGACGCGCATCCAATTGATAAGGTGCGACAATCGCTTGCGTGGGGCAAATCGTGATGCAGCGTGTGCATGTGCCGCAATGATTGTCTGGCTTGCTAACAGGGGTGACAGGCAGCGGCAAATTGATATAAATCTCGCCTAAAAAAAACCACGAACCGTGTTCACGATTGAGCAACAGCGTGTGCTTGCCGCGCCAACCTAAGCCAGCTTTCTCCGCCAAAGCGACTTCCATCACAGGCGCACTATCGGTGAACACGCGCCCGTCAAATTCAGCCACTTGCGCCTTAATTTTTGCCGCCAGTTGCGCCAAACGCTGACGCAGCACTTTGTGATAATCGCGCCCCAAGGCATAGCGCGAAATAAACGCGCACTCACCGTCGCTTAAGGCTAACCAGCTAGCTGCCGCATCGCTGGCTAAGTAGTTCATACGCAAGGAAATCACCCGCACCGTTCCCGCCACCAACTCATCGGGACGCGTGCGTTTTGTGCCATGTTTTGCCATATAATCCATGCCGCCGTGAAAGCCCTGCGCCAACCATCGCAACAAATCGTGTTCTGCTTCAGCTAAATTGGTATCCGTAATGCCCACGTCTTGGAAGCCTAGTTCGCTCGCCCAGCGTTGGGTTTGTATGCTTAAAGCGGCGTAATCGACGGGGGCTGGAGTTAGATTTTTCACGGCGCGCATCATACCGAAAAGTGATGAGTGGAACGGCTCTGAGTGCCTTAGTGAAAGCGAGGATTGAGAAACGAGGATTGAAAAACCAGCGCGCTTCAACTTTCCTATATTTACCAACCCAATGCCCCTAACAATCACGCTCACTGATGAACCCGCCAACCTAGCCTTTGCCTGGCGGCTCGCGGGTGCGCTAACGCCTGGCTTAGTGATTTATTTGCATGGCGATTTAGGCGCGGGGAAAACCACTTTGGTGCGCGGCGTGTTGCAAGGTTTGGGCTACGCAGGACGAGTTAAAAGTCCGACTTATACCTTGTTAGAGCCTTACGAAATTAAAGGATTTTCGCTGCGCCATTTTGATTTGTATCGTATGCACGACCCGCACGAATGGGATGAGGCGGGGTTTCGCGACGAAGCTAATGCGCACAACATTTTATTGATTGAATGGCCAGAAAAAGCGGGCGACTGTCTACCTGCTGCCGATGTCATTTTGCAATTCGATATTTTAGCCAGCGGTCGCAGCCTACACATCACCGCACTAACTCCTAAAGGTGAGCAATGTCTAAGTCATTTATAAAACTAATCAGCCTCGCGCTATTGATAAGTAACAACGTAGCATTCGCCGCCAACCAAGTTGTTTCTGCGCGCATCTGGCCCGCGCAAGACTACACTCGTCTCACCCTTGAAGCCAAGCAGGCTATCACGCACACCCTGTTCAGCATCGAAAATCCAGACCGCTTAGTAGTCGATTTAACGGGCGTGGACAGCAACGCTGAACTCAACACTTTAGCCAGCAAAATAGCCGCGAATGACCCGTATATTAAAAGCATCCGCATCGGTCGCTTTAAGCCTGGTGTCATGCGTCTAGTATTAGATTTGAAAACCGCTATCAAGCCACAATTATTCGACCTCAAGCCGGTAGCCGAATACGGGCATCGAATGGTGCTGGATATTTATCCCGCGCATCCAATTGATCCGATGATGGCGTTATTGGCAGGCAATACAGAGGCATTTGCGCCTATCGCCAGCGAAAGCGTGCCTGCTAACGAACCCACCTCCATCACAGCTACGCCAGCCGCTGCTGAAGCCCCCCCGCCCCCAACGAAATCAGCCAACCGTCGCCCCACCGAACTGCGCGCACGCACTTTGATTATTGCCGTCGATGCAGGGCATGGCGGTGAAGATCCTGGTGCGCATGGACGAGCGGGCACGCATGAAAAAAATGTCACGCTCGCCATTGCGCGCAAAGTCAAAGAGCTGATTGATGACACACCCAATATGCGCGCCGTGTTGATACGCGATGGCGATTATTTCATTCCGCTCGGCGGGCGCGTGGTTAAAGCGCGCCAAGCCAGTGCGGATTTATTTGTGTCTATTCATGCCGATGCGTTTATCAAACCGTCCGCGCGCGGTTCATCGGTATTTGCCTTATCCGAGCATGGTGCCACCAGCACCGCCGCGCGCTGGTTGGCGAAAAAAGAAAATGAAGCGGATTTAATCGGCGGCGTGAATCTTGACATCAAAGATCCTTATCTTGCCCGCACCCTGTTGGATTTATCGCAAACCGCGACGATTAGCGACAGCATGAAATTAGCGAAATATGTGTTGGGCGAATTAGGCAGCATTAACGAACTACATCGCGGACAAGTCGAACAAGCGGGTTTCGCCGTGCTGAAATCGCCCGACATTCCCTCCATCTTGGTCGAAACCGCCTTTATCAGTAATCCCGATGAAGAACGCCGCTTAAACGACACGCAATACCAAGAAAAAATGGCGCGTGCGGTGTTAGCCGGCATCACCCGTTACTTCGCACAAAACCCCGCTTTATCGAAACCCAAATTAGCGCAACTTCCATGAGCATTTTGCAGCACCGCTAAAGGCAAGACTCGCTTGCGTCATGTAAGCCGCTCGCTCACACAGCGTCTTGCTTCAGTTCAGTTGAAACAGATAGCACGCTAATCGCCCCGCTATACTGCTGGCGTAAGCGAGGTATAAATTGAAAATCTTGATAGATGCTGCATATTGGCATCAGATACAGTATAATGATGTAACTGATTCAATTGACTGTGCGCCCAATGGGTAGCAAATACCAGTATTCATACGCTGGTCTCGGCCTCAAAATCCTTTCGAGGATTCAGACCTAGCAAGCAAAAATGCCATCCTTTGAGGTGGCTTTTTTTATAAGTCATTAACCGCCAGTGATGATGAGTTCAAGCCCAGCTCAAGAGGCATCACTGCCAAGCAGTTTCCGCAGCCCCATCGCTTAGTGGATTTCAACTATAAGGAGCAACACCCATGACCAACGCACAACGCAAAGCACTCAGCCGCTTGGCTGCAATGAACTCATCAAACAACGCCCCTGCGCCCACGCACAGCAGCGGGTTCTGCCCGCATGAGGCAGGCGCGTATTACCTCATCAACGTGGGCACGGTCGCCAAAGTCATCAAGCTATTTGCCAAGGAAATCGAGCCGCCTGTTTACACCTACGCCATCACCACCATTCAATTTGAACTAGATAGCGATACGGGCAGATGGGTCTGGTTTGATGGTAAGGAAAAGCTCTCGCCACGCAAAAATCAGAATGAATGGCGGGTTGGCAGCAAGACCTTATATGACACCCGCGCAGCTGCCGAGGCTGAACTTCAACGCGTGATGGTTAAAAATGGCGACCGCGTGACCAAGGTGCATGACTTGCCAGATTGCATGACGACACTGAAAAAAATCCGTAGTGCTCATCATCCAGATCGCAACAACCCAGATTCTGACCATGATTTATATCAGGCGGCTATCGAGAAAATTGACCAGATGCGTGCGCTAAATGCGTGAAGCACACGCATCCTGAAGCAATAAACAACTGATGGGGAAATCAACTACCGCCATTTTCACAACGGGGAAGATCGAACAATATTTCCAACTCAATTAGTGTGCGGATGAAGGCTATAGCCAATAAAAAAGCGACATTTAAGTCGCTTTTTTATTGGCACATCAAATTAGCTTTAACCCACCCACTGACGCGCGTTCTGGAACATTTTTAACCATGCGCCATTCTCTTGCCAATCACTTGGGTGCCATGAATTTTGCACCGCGCGAATGACACGTTCTGGATGCGGCATCATGATCGAAAAACGTCCATCGGGCGTGGTCAAACCCGTGATGCCTTGCGGTGAACCATTCGGGTTGAGCGGATACGCTTCAGTCGGTTTGCCCGCATTATCAACATAGCGCAACGCCACTAAAGGCTGCGCCGCTTTAAGCGTTTTCGCGTCCTTAAAGTCGGCATAGCCTTCGCCGTGCGCGACCACAATCGGCATACGACTGCCCGCCATATCGGCGAATAAAATCGACGGCGAATCCTGCACTTCAACCATCACAAAACGTGCTTCAAATTGCTCGGATTGATTGCGTCCAAAGTGCGCCCAATTTGCCGCGCCTGGAATAATTTCATGCAAATTACTCATCATCTGGCAGCCGTTACACACGCCCAAAGCGAAGGTGTCGGTGCGATTAAAGAAGGCACTAAATTGATCGCGTGCGCGGTTGTTCATCAAGATAGATTTCGCCCAGCCTTCGCCTGCGCCCAACACGTCGCCGTACGAGAATCCACCACACGCTGCCAAGCCTTTGAACTCGTCCAAAGCCACGCGTCCGCTGATGATGTCGCTCATGTGTACGTCAACCGTAGCAAAGCCTGCGCGGTCAAATGCTGCCGCCATTTCCACCTGACCGTTCACGCCCTGCTCACGCAAAATCGCCATTTTCGGACGCGTGCGCAACAACGCAGGCGCGGTGTTTTCGTTCAAATCGTAAGTGAGTTTGGCGTGTAATCCCGCATCTTTTACATTCAATAGCCCATCAAATTCTTGCTGCGCACACGCGGGGTTGTCGCGCAGCTTTTGCATTTGGTAAGTGGTTTCTGACCAGATACGTTGCAGCGTCACACCGCTCGCGCTGTACAACAATTCGTCGCCGCGACGAATGTTAATCATGCCCGTTTCGTTAATCGTAGCGATTTTTTGCACGCTCTTCAGTCCTGCTTGATGGGCTAAGTCGATGATGTAAGCCACATCGCGATTGCGCACTTGCAACAACGCGCCCAACTCCTCATTGAACAAGGCGCGCAGATTATCGCCATGCAATTCATCGAGCGTGATATTCAAGCCTAGATGCGCGGCAAACGCCATTTCACACAAGGACACCAATGCGCCGCCATCGGAACGGTCGTGATACGCCAACAATTTGTCTTCGGCGTTTAAGGTTTGCACCAGCTCAAAAAAGGCTTTAAGCAACGCCGCATCGTCCACATCGGGGGCGACATCGCCGACTTGTTTATAGACCTGCGCCAACGCCGAACCGCCCATACGATTTTTGCCTAAGCCCAAATCAATCAATAGCAGCGTGGTATCGGTATCAGGTACAAGCTGCGGCGTGAGCGTGTCGCGCGCGTCCACACAGGGCGCGAACGCTGTGACAATCAGCGACAACGGAGCGGTCACCGCTTTACTGGTTTTGCCATCGTTCCAAACCGTTTTCATGCTCATCGAATCTTTGCCAACAGGAATGCTAATACCCAGTTGCGGGCACAGTTCCATGCCGACCGCGCGCACCGTATCGAACAGCGCGGCAT
>JARCRQ010000061.1 GCA_029850585.1 Sideroxydans sp. | reverse complement strand
TTCGCCTGCTTCTGAAGAAATCAACACGCCGTTACGACGACCTGGCATGTCAGCTTTCACCGGTGCGTAGTCATCAAACACGTGCGCCATGATGCCGGTGCCGCGTGTCAAGGTCATAAATTCAGATTGGAAACCAATCAGACCACGCGCAGGAATACGGTATTCCAAACGCACGCGACCATGACCATCCGGCTGCATATCTTGCAAATCGCCACGACGACGACCCAGTTCTTCCATAATCGCGCCTTGGTTTACGTCTTCAACGTCCACGGTCAACACTTCAAATGGTTCGCATTTTTCGCCGTTGATTTCACGGTAAACCACGCGCGGCTTAGCCACACCCATTTCAAAACCTTCACGGCGCATGTTTTCCAACAAAATAGTCAGATGTAACTCGCCACGACCTGCCAACAAAAAAACGTCGGTGTTGTCGGTTTCTTCCACGCGCAATGCCACGTTGACCAACAATTCTTTAGTCAAACGATCGCGAATTTGGCGGCTGGTAATGAATTTACCTTCTTGACCGCACAACGGAGAAGTATTCACCATCAAGTTCATGGTCAAAGTTGGCTCGTCAATTTTTGGCAATGGCAAAGCAACTGGCTTGTTCAAATCAGCAATCGTCACACCGATACCGATTTCTTCGATACCGTTAATCAAAATAATGTCGCCCGCTTTCGCTTCGTCCATCAAGTAACGATCTACGCCTTGGAAACCCAGAACTTGATTGATACGACCACGTTTTGATGACTTGTCGCCATTCATAACCATGACTTCTTGGCCTGGCTTAATCGTGCCGCGCAACACGCGACCTACGCCGATACGACCGACGAAAGTTGAGTATTCCAAGGCTGAAATTTGCAATTGCAAAGGCTCATCAATGGCTGAAGCAGCAGGCGCAGGCACATTTTTCAATACTGCGTCAAACAGCGGGCGCATGTCAGGGCTAGGCTTAGCCAAATCTAAAGTTGCGTAACCGTTCAATGCTGACGCGTAAACAACAGGGAAATCTAACTGCTCTTCGGTCGCCCCCAACTTGTCGAACAAGTCGAAAGTTTGGTCAATCACCCAATCAGGACGTGCGCCCGGACGGTCAACTTTATTGATAACCACGATAGGACGCAGACCCAAAGCCAAGGCTTTTTTGGTCACGAAACGAGTTTGCGGCATCGGACCTTCAACCGCATCCACCAACAGCAACACGCCGTCAACCATACCCAACACGCGCTCAACTTCGCCGCCGAAGTCAGCATGGCCTGGTGTATCAACGATGTTGATGTGTACGCCTTCGTAATCGACCGCGCAGTTTTTCGCCAAAATGGTAATACCACGTTCTTTTTCCAGATCGTTGTTGTCCATTACGCGTTCAGCAACGTGTTGGTGAGATGAGAAAGAACCTGCTTGAGTCAGCAGTTTGTCAACCATAGTGGTCTTACCATGATCAACGTGGGCGATGATGGCGATATTACGAAGTGCGCGGGACATGAATGAGCCTTGCTAAATTAAAGGGCGCGCATTCTAGCACAGCTCCAGCCTGCACCCAGAATAAAACTCTCACAGCAGTGGGAATAAGCATTTTCTAAGCGTAAGCGAAAATTGTATGGAGCAAGTTTTAGCAACGACTGACGGCTCGTTGCCGAGTGTATGGTTCATTTCCCCACTACTCTCATCGCGATATGCGCCAACGCTTCATCGACTTGGTCGATGAGCACCAAACACAAATCGCCTGCTTGCAAATCCGCTAGCGCGGTATCTATCGCCAAGAACTCGCCAGTGATTTCGATAATTTTTTTGGCGCGTTTAGCGTTGACTAAACCTTGTTGCAACAGCACTAAAACCTCACCTTCCTCGCGGCCGCGCTGACATTGGTCTTGATACAAAATAATCTCGTCAAACACGTCGCCTAAAATTTCGGTTTGGCGACGAATATCTTCATCGCGTCTATCACCCGCGCCGCTAATCACCACCACGCGTTTGTTGGCGGGGATGCTTTCGATGGCGGGTACGAGTGCCAAAATCGCATCGGGATTGTGGCCGTAATCGGCGATAACATTTGCGCCGTGATAATCGAAGAAGTTAAAACGACCGGGTGCGGTTTGCGCGTCATTGACGAAGCTCGATGCACCTTTGCATATCACGTCCCACGCCACGCCCTGCGCCCATGTCGCGGCAATGGCTGCCATCGCATTGTCGATTTGAAATCCTATCGTGCCATTGCGGGTGATGGGGATATTTGCCAGTGCTACGCGCTGCTCTTGTTTGCCTTGCGCCACCACAATGTCGCCACCATCCACATACACCACGCGCGAACCTTGCGCTCGATGCGTTGCCATCACGGGATGATGTTTGTCTTGCGCAAAAAATATCACCGAGCCAGGACAAGCATCGCGCATTTTGACGCACATCGCGTCGGTAGCATTCAACACTGCCACGCCTGTGGACGCGACGTTTTGCACCACGACGCGCTTGACCACGGCTAAGTCATCCACAGTGCTGATGTAATTCAAACCAAGGTGATCGCCCATGCCGATATTGGTCACCACCGCGACATCGCAACGGTCGAATGCCAAGCCTTCGCGCAACACACCACCGCGCGCGGTCTCAAACACAGCGGCATCCACATCGGGGTGCATTAACACATTGCGCGCGCTTTTCGGTCCGCTGCAATCGCCCGTGTCGATACGTTTGCCTTGAATGTAAACGCCATCGGAATTGGTCATGCCGACACGCAAGCCTTGCGTGGTCAGGATGTGTGCAATCAATCTAACGGTAGTCGTTTTACCATTCGTTCCCGCCACAGTCAGCAGCGGAATGCGACCGTTTTGTTGCGGCGCAAACATATTGGCAACAATCGCCTCACCCACGGGGCGACCCTTGCCGAACGAAGGCTGCAAGTGCATACGCAGTCCAGGTGCGGCATTCACCTCAACGATGCCGCCGCCTTGCTTTTCCAACGGCATTAACACGCTGTCGCACACCACATCCACGCCGCAAATATCCAGCCCTATCATTTGCGCAGCGGCTACCGCGCTGGCGACCATTTCGGGATGCACATCATCGGTCACATCGGTTGCCGTGCCGCCGGTACTCAAGTTTGCGTTGTTGCGCAACACCACGCGCGCGCCTTGCTCAGGCACAGATTCGACCGTGAAATGTTGAGTCGCCAAACTCGCCAACGCGATGTCGTCTAGCCGAATTTTGGTTAATGAAGTCGCGTGTCCTGAGCCGCGACGCGGATCGCTATTCACCTGCTCGACCAACTCGCGCACGCTATGTTTGCCATCGCCAATCACAATCGGCGGTTCGCGGCGCGCGGCGGCAACTAGATGATTACCAATGACCAAAAAGCGAAAATCACTACCGGGAATAAATTTTTCCACCAGCACTTCATCGCTGATAAGTGCTGCGGCGGCATACGCTAGATTGAGTTGTTCACGGCTGGTGATGTTCACTGTTACGCCCTTACCCTGATTGCCATCCACGGGTTTGACCACCACTGGCGCGCCAATTTCGCACAGCGCGTCCCATGCGTCATCGGCATTACTAACAGGACGACCATGTGGCACCGCAACACCCGCCGCGTCGAGTAATTTTTTGGTGAGTTCTTTGTCCTGCGCAATTGCCTCGCCTATCGCGCTGCTGCGATCAGTTTCGGCGGCTTGAATGCGGCGTTGCGCGCTGCCCCAACCGAATTGCACCAAGCTGCCTTGCGTCAAACGACGATAAGGAATGTTGCGCGCCAAAGCGGCATTGACAATCGCCCCCGTAGAAGGGCCGAGCCGAACATCCTCATCCAGCTCTTTAAGCTCATGCAACGCTGCGACTAAATCGAAAGGCGTATCAGCGAGTGCGGCGCGACAGAGTTCTAAAGCTAGGGCGAAGGCGCGTCGCCCGACCTCTTCCTCGCTGTATTCAATCACCACTTGAAATACGCCCGCATCCGAGGTTGCCGTGGTGCGGCTAAACGTCACGGGACAACCCGCTTGCGCTTGCAAGCCTAAGGCGGCCAATTCCAACACATGCGCCAGCGGTACGGATTCGGCGTGTCCGGCTAATTGCAGCAAACCGATTTGCGGAAAACGCGCGCGCAAACGCGCTTCAAAACCTTGAATACTCGCCATGCAACATTCATCGGGCGCGCACGTCACCACCGCTTCGATAGCGGTGTGGCGACTCCACAAATTCGGGCCGCGCAGCGCGCGTAAACGTGAGATTTCCATGTTGTGTCCTTTAGAGTGTTGCGGCGCGAGTGGGCGCAATGAAAGTTTTTAAGCCTGCGCGTATCAACGAGGGAGTGAGATGCAATGCCCACGCCACGCCTATCGCCGCCAGAATATTCGCGATGGCTTGCGGATTTTTATCGCTGCCAAAGCCAGAAATATCGCTCAATTTCAGCAGCACTTTTTCGCTCTCGCCTGTACACAACAGCACCTCATCAGCGCGCACCGCAACAGCGCGTCCACCTTGCTGGAGATGGGTTTTTAGCACTTGCATCTCTTGTGCAAACAACAGCACTTCGCCATCACAATACTGTGCCATGTCGGCGACCAACACGTCGTCCGCATTCAGCACCGCCACGCCGTTTTCCAGCACCACATCGACTTGCGTGCGCAACACATTGCAGACTTGCTCAGGCGTTTCGATATAACACTCGCCCAGATGTTGCGCGGGATCTAAATTAGTAATCACGCCCACCTGACAACGGTCGTAACCCAAGCCTTCATTAAGTATCGTGGCAATACTATTTTCAATCACCGCCGCTTCAACATTGCGATTGAGTAATACTTTTTGCGCCGCCGTCCAAGTCGCGCAATCACGCGTATCCAACACGCGATTATCAAACGACAGCCCCGCGCTACAGGCTAAACCGATGTGCTGTCCAGACAAGCGCAATAAGCTCGCCACCAGTTGCGCGACTTGCGTTTTACCTGTCGTACCGCAAATGCCAACGATAGGAATACGCCCGTTATCTTCAGCTTTGAACAAACTATCGACGATGGCTTTACCCACTGGACGCGGCTGACCCGTGGCGGGTTTTAAGTGCATCAATAGTCCAGGCCCAGCGTTAATTTCAACAATCGCAGCATCTTGCTCACTCAAGGGTTTGGAAATATCTTCCGCGACCAAATCCACGCCCGCGATGTCCAGACCAATAATGCGCGCCGCCAATTCAGCCATCGCCGCAATGTCGGGATGCACTTCGTCGGTCACGTCATTTGCCACATTGCCATTGCGTACGATTAAAACTTTTTTGTCCGCAGCGGGAATTGAATCGCCGTTATAACCTTGGCGTTCCACGTCTGCGCGTATCACCGCATTGCTGGGCAAATGAATAATATCCAGCGGAAATTCTTCCGCCTCGCCGCGACGCGGATCCGAATTTAATTGCACGTCGATTAGTGCGCTGATGGTCAATTTTCCATCCCCCGTCACCCACGCTTGTTCACCGCGTGCCGCTGCCGCCAACTTGCCGCCCACTACCAACAAACGATGCTCATTGCCGCGCACATAACGCTCAACAATCACTTCGCTGCCCTCGGCATCCGCCAAGTGATAGGCAGTTTCCACCTCGGCTTGCGTCATCAATTCAGTCGATACACCGCGCCCATGATTACCATCCGAAGGCTTGACCACCACTGGCACGCCGATATCTTCTGCCGCATCCCACGCGTCAGCGGGGCTGTCCACTACACGACCTTCGGGTACAGGTACGCCGCACGCACTGAGCAGGCTTTTGGTTAAATCTTTATCGCGTGAAATGGTCTCGGCGATGGCCGAAGTTTGATCGGTCTCGGCTGTCCAAATGCGATGCTGACGCGCGCCGTGACCGAGCTGCACCAGATTGCCTTCGTTCAAGCGTATGGAAGGAATACCGCGCTCGGTTGCCGCATCCACGATGCAGCCCGTTGAAGGACCGATGCACAAGTCATCGACCATGTCGCGCAAGGTTGCCACTGTGCTCATGACATCAAACGGCCGATCTTGCATCGCCGCCAACACCAGTTCGCGTGCGGCATGTAAGGCGGCGCGGCTGACTTGCTCGTTGCGCGAACGCACCACCACTTTGTAAACGCCGCGCACATGCGTGCTGCGCGCTTTACCAAAACCGCTTTGCATCCCCGCCTGATTTTGCAATTCGATGGTGACGTGTTCGAGGATATGTCCTGGCCAAGTGCCTTCTTTAAGACGCAGCAAAAATCCGCCACGTTCGCCGATTCCGCAGCGATGCTCGATGAGTTCGGGCAACCAAGCGGTGAGCCGTTCATAAAAACCGGGAATGGTATTGGAAGGGGAATCTTCCAAGTCGCCGATGTCCAGCCAAACTTCTAAGACGGGACGATACGTCCAAATGTTAGGACCGCGCAGCGGCAAGATATTGAGAAATTGCATCATGTATCCAGATGAGTGATAGCGTCGAGGGAGCGGAAAACTGAAAAGCTGACCGTTAACGCGCGAGTAATCGTTTTAGTTTACCAGAGGCATGTAAAATCCGACTTTTCTCGCACCGTGTGCCTACCGTGAATTCATCCCCTATCGCTCTCTCCCCGTCTCTTGCCGCACCTTGGCAAACGCTGCTGCCACAACATTTGCCTCACCCGTCCGAAATTTTAAGCAGTTTAGAAATCAATTTAAGTCGCGCACTACACTTTCAAAAAACCTTGCTGTTGCTCACTGCGCAAGGCTTAAGCACGCTTACAGAACAAGGTGAGCTGAGCGAATTTTCTTATCGCAGCGGACTGACGCTCACGCAACACGACCATGCTGGAGTCGGCACACTCACGCTGGCAGACGAGCGTAAAACGCTCGCCGTATGGCGTTACACCTTGAGCGTGGATGCGGCTGCCACCGCTTTTATTAAACAGTTTGCGCTGCAACTCAATGCTTTTCTAAGCAATACACCCGTTGTGAGCGCAAGCAGCGCGCAATGCGAAAAATGTGGCGCAACGCTCGTCAATGAACAATGCCCGCAATGCGACAACGACATTGAAGTCGCGCCCTCAACGTGGACGTTATTCAAATTATGGCGATTTGCCCGCCCGTATCGCTGGCAATTATTGAGCGGCTTTTTGCTGATGTTGGCATCCACAGCCGCGACCTTAGTGCCGCCGTATTTGACCATGCCGCTGATGGACAAGGTGCTGATTCCCTATCAAAACGGCGCGCCTATCGACACTGTCACAGTCAGTTGGTTATTGGGCGGATTGTTCGCATCCGCCTTATTGGCATGGGGCTTGGGCTGGGCAAAAACGTATATTTTAGCTTTGGTTTCTGAACGCATCGGCGCGGATTTGCGCACCGAAACTTACGAGCATTTACTCAAACTATCGCTAGAGTATTTCGGCGGAAAACGCACTGGCGATTTGATGTCACGCATCGGTTCGGAATCCGATCGCATCTGCGTATTTTTGTCTTTGCACTTGTTGGATTTTGCCACCGACGTGCTGATGATTTTAATGACCGCCGCGATTTTGATTTCCATCAACCCTTGGCTCGCCGTGGTCACTTTATTGCCGCTGCCCATCATCGCTTGGATGATACATATCGTGCGCGACAAACTGCGCACCGGCTTTGAAAAAATCGACCGCGTCTGGTCGCAAGTCAGCAATGTTTTGGCAGACACCATCCCCGGCATCCGCGTGGTTAAAGCCTTCGCGCAAGAAGACCGTGAAGCGAGTCGTTTTCGTGAGGCTAATCAGCACAATCTTTTGGTCAACGATCACATCAATAAAATCTGGTCGCTGTTCTCACCAAGCGTCACGCTACTCACTGAAATCGGGCTGTTGGTGGTGTGGGCGTTCGGCATTTGGCTGGTGTCGCGCGACCAAATTACCGTCGGTGTGCTAACCGCTTTTCTCGCTTATATCAGCCGTTTTTATACGCGCTTAGATTCGATGAGTCGCATCGTTTCGGTCACACAAAAAGCCGCCTCTGGCACCAAGCGCATCTTTGATATTTTGGATCATGTCTCCAGCGTGCCTGAGCCGACCCATCCCGTACATTTGGAAAAAGTCGCCGGACGTATCGACATCCGCGACGCAGGTTTTCGCTACGGCAATCGCAGCGTGATTAAAGGGTTGAATTTGAATATCGAACCCGGCGAAATGATAGGACTGGTGGGACACAGCGGCTCAGGAAAAAGTACGCTGGTGAATTTGATGTGCCGTTTTTACGACGTGTCGGAAGGCTCGATTGAGCTGGACGGCGTGAACATTCGACAACTGCCTATCGCGGAATATCGCAGCAATATCGGGCTGGTTTTGCAAGAGCCGTTCTTGTTTTTCGGCTCGATTGCCGAGAATATCGCTTACGGAAAACCCGATGCCACACGCGCTGAAATCGTCGCCGCTGCACGCGCCGCTCATGCCCATGAATTTATTTTGCGCTTGTCGCACGGCTACGATTCGCTAGTCGGCGAACGCGGTCACGGCTTGTCTGGTGGCGAACGTCAGCGCATTTCCATCGCTCGCGCTTTGCTCATCGACCCGCGCATTTTGATCCTCGATGAAGCGACCGCATCGGTCGATACCGAGACCGAAAAAGAAATCCAAAAAGCCTTAGATAATCTGGTGCAGGGACGCACCACCATCGCTATCGCACATCGTTTATCCACGCTGCACAAAGCGAATCGTCTGGTGGTGCTGGACAGAGGCGAAGTGGTGGAAGTCGGCAACCATGATGAACTGATGGCAACACAAGGCGCGTATTACCGTCTGTATATGGCGCAAGCGCGCAATGCGAATCCTGATTTACACGCAGCACATACCAACGAGGTACACGCATGAACGCATTAAATTTGAGCCGCGATGCAGCAGGAATTTTGCTGCTCACTGATGCAAATGGCGCATCACACAAGGTGAACATGGTGGTGCGCGCCTATCCGATTTCCGCCCCCGATGATGGCGTTTCCTTACTAGGCATAGACGGTCACGAACTGGCATGGATAGCGAACTTGCAAGCACTCTCGGAAGGCAATCGCAGCTTGATAAACAACGAACTCGCACAACGCGAATTCATGCCCCAAATCTCCCATATTCAAGCGGTGAGCAGCTACGCTACGCCCAGCACTTGGACGATTAGCACTGACCGTGGCGACACCGAACTGGTGCTCAGTAGTGAAGACCACATCCGCCACCTAGCTCATAACCGCCTGCTTATCACGGACGCACTGGGCATCTCGTATTTAATCGCGGATATGGCGAGCTTAAGCAAACACAGCCGCAAAATACTGGATAGGTTTTTGTGAGTCGTGCTTATTTAGCGACCAGTAACAGCGCGGTAGCGCGTGTCGCTTGCAGTAGGTGTTCTGCTACGCCATTGACTTGGCAAGCCACAATCAAACCTTCACCTAATAAAAAAAGCTGCCCCGCAACTAAGTCAGCCTGATTAAGGTGTGCCGCGCGGCAAAGCTCTGCTAAATAGCTTGTCAGGTTTTGTTTATGCGTTTTAGCCAGCAAATGTGGCGACGCATTTAACTCGGCATATTCCGCTGCGGCATTGATAAACGCGCAGCCGTAAAAATCTGCTTGCTGTACCCAATTGATAATGAATTCGATATAGGCGAGCGGGCGTAAGTGCACGGCTTGTGCTTCGACCGAGACTTGCATTCTCAAACTGAATTGTTCATGGCGGAGCTGCAAAGCGGCGGCGACTAATAAATCTTTACTCGCGAAATAACTGTATAGGGTTTTTTTGGTGACGCCCGCCGCCTGGCTAAGTTGTGCCACGCCAGTGGCATGGAAACCTTGTCGATAAAATAGCTGTAACGCCGAATGGGTAATTTTTTCTGCCGTAGTCATCATTTTCAATTTATTTTCTACAAAGGCTAAATATATACCGAACGGTTGACTTAGCGATAAACCATTCGGTATAGTTTGTTGGTCAAAATAACTTTTTAGGAGAATCGTGATGCAAATTAAATCTTTATTTAAGTCCAATGCACCCGCTGTGCCTGAACTGAAATTTATTGGCTTAAGCTTTTTAGGTGTACTGCTCACAATAGCCATGCTGAGCTATTTAAGTTTTTTCTCTGGCTACGTTTGGCTCATGGCACCGTTTGGTGCAAGCTGTGTATTAGCGTTTGGACTCCCTGACTCGCCCCTTGCGCAACCGCGTAGCATTATTGGCGGGCATTGCATCGCGACCTTAGTCGGCTTAATCGCGCTTAATTTATTAGGTGATGCCTGGTGGGTCGCTGCAATTGCTGTGGCAGCAGCACTCGCCGCGATGCAACTATCACGCACCCTACACGCCCCTGCGGGGGCCAACCCATTAGTGGTGTTAATGGCACATGCGCCTATCAGCTTCTTATTTATGCCTACGCTAGCGGGTGCGGTTCTTATTGTGGCGATGGCGTGTGCCATCAATAACTTGCGTGTACCTCATAGCTATCCGCGCTATTGGTTGTAAGGCCACCGCTCAGCTCTTTAATGGCGCGGCTGCCTAGCCCGCCAGCGCAGCACCACCCGCACCCTCCAAGCCAAGCGCACCAAGGCATAACCGCTCATAGCCAGCAAACAGGCCAACAGGGGTAAGCCGATTAAAATCGGTGTGCCTAACGCCTCAAACCACGCCCATAACTCGCCCACCCAGCTATGACTATGTAGCTCTGGCAAGCGCAATATCGCGCGGGCGGGTGTGCCGCTCACCCAGCAACCTAGCTGGTATGCCAAGGCGTACAAAGGCAGGATGGTAAAGGGATTGGTGTACAGCGTGGTGAACAATGCCACGGGCAAATTGACGCGCAGCCACACTGCAAAAAGTGCCGCACTTAACATTTGCAATGGGCCGGGAATCAGCCCGCAAAACAAACCAATTGCCACGCCGCCCGCCACCGAGCGACGATGCAAATGCCATAAATTGGGATGCTGCAAGAGATGAGCGAAAGGTTTGAGCCAGCGATAATTTCTTATCGTGTTGGCATCAGGCAAAATTTTTTGTAAGCGTTTACGCATGACGACATTCTAAGCGCGGGTTAAGCTGCGCGCATGGTTCTGTTCACACTCTCGTTTACGTTTGGTGTGTGGCTGCTGCAACAGCAAGCGGCATTGCCTGATTTTGTGTGGGCAAAACTGCTGCTAATCGCGCCACTGGCAGGGCTTTTTGTCTCGTTACGCACGCCTTCTTCACATCGCTTTGCCGCCTTCGCACGCACCTTGTTACGCTTGGTACTCATCGCCGTATTCGCAGGCGGTTTAGGCTTTTATCACGCCGCCTATCAAGCCCAGCAACGCTTGCGCCTTAGCTTGCCTGACGACTGGCAAGGACGCGACATTGTGCTAGTTGGCGTGGTGGCAGAATTGCCACGCGTGCATGAGCGCGGACTGCGCTTTGGCTTCGATGTGGAGCGCACCCTGACACCCGCCATAACCGCCCCGCCGCATCTTTATCTAAGCACTTATTTCGATGAAAAAACTCCCGCGTTAGCTCTCCATGCGGGCGAGCGTTGGCAGCTCACGGTACGCCTCAAACAAATCCACGGCACGAGCAATCCGCACGCCTTTGATTTTGAGATTTGGGCATTGGAAAATCGTATTCGCGCCACCGGTTATGTGCATCAAAAAGGCGACAACCATCTTGTGGATGCACGCGCTGCTGGGCTGCTGTATCGGATTGAAACTTGGCGTGAAGCGGTGCGCGATAAATTCAATCACACGCTCAGCAATGCGCCTTATGCTGGGGTGTTAAGCGCGCTGGCCATCGGCGACCAAAGCAGCATTCCTGCTAGCCAATGGCAAGTTTTTACGCGCACGGGCGTGAATCATCTGATGTCGATTTCAGGCTTACATATCACCATGCTGGCCAGCGTCGGTTTCGCGCTGTGTTATTTTTTATGGCGACGCAGTGCGCGGCTGACGTTATGGCTGCCCGCACGCAAAGCCTCCGCACTGGTTGCCTTGTTGGTAGCACTCGGCTACGCGCTTTTATCAGGCTACGGCGTACCCGCGCAACGCACGGTGTATATGGTCGCAGCGGTGGCGGCAGCGTTATGGTTGCAACGCAATTTTTCGCTGGCACAAATACTTTCGTTCGCCTTGCTCGGCGTGTTGATTCCTGATCCATGGGCGGTTTTATCAGCAGGATTTTGGCTATCGTTTGGCGCAGTGGCGTTGATTTTATATGTCAGCGCGCAACGCGTGGGACGCACACATTGGCTACGCGAATACGCCACGGTGCAATGGGCGATGACCATCGGTTTAGTGCCGCTGTTGCTAGCACTTTTTCAGCAAGTCTCGCTGGTTTCACCCCTCGCCAACGCAGTCGCGATTCCCTTAATCAGCCTCATCGTCGTGCCACTCGCCTTGCTCGGTGCGGCATTGCCGTGGGACGTGCCGCTCTGGTTGGCGCATCTGGTGATGGACGACACCATGCAATTTTTACTCGCCCTCAACAGCGTAAATCAAGCGGTGTGGACACAACACGCGCCACCCGCTTGGAGCATCGTCAGTGGCATGTTAGGCGTGCTGTTAATCCTTGCTCCACGAGGTTTCCCTGCCCGCTACTTAGGCATTATTTTTATGTTGCCGATGTTTTTTAACGCGCCCGCAACACCCGCCGCCAACACTGCACGACTAACGATTTTTGATGTCGGGCAAGGCTTAGCGGTCAGCGTGCAAACCCAACATCACGCCTTGTTGTTTGACACTGGCCCTGATTTTTCAGGCGAAGCCGACAGCGGCAATCGCATTCTCGTACCGGTGTTGCGCGCGCAAGGCATCAGCCAACTGGACGGTTTAATTTTAAGCCACAACGACCTCGACCACACGGGCGGCGCGGCATCGCTGCTACAAGCCATGCCAGTCGCTTGGCTCGCTTCCAGCTTGCCAGACGATAGCCCGTTACTCGAAAATATGCCCATGCAAACAGGTGCAGCGATGCACGGCGTACGCGCTTGCGTGGAGGGCGATAGTTGGACTTGGGACGGCGTGTACTTCGAGATGTTGCATCCTGATAAAGCGGCGGATAACGATGATGAAAAACACCGCAACGATTTGAGTTGTGTGCTGCGCGTCAGCATTGGCACGCAACATATTTTACTCACGGGTGACATCGAAAAATCCAGCGAACAACGCCTGCTAAAAGAGCATGCCGCGCAACTTGCTGCCAGCCTGTTAGTCGTACCGCATCACGGCAGCAAAACCTCTTCCACGCCAGAATTCATCGCCGCTGTACTGCCCGACTACGCCGTGTTTACGGTGGGTTATCGCAACCGCTACGGACACCCCAAAGAGGAAGTTTTACAACGCTATGCAGACAGTGGCGCAACCTTGCTACGCTCGGATCAAGACGGTGCGATTTTGGTCGAGATGGACGCGCAAAATTTAACTATCGAACGCTATCGCCAAACCCAGCAACGCTATTGGACGCATCAAGTGCCGTAAAATGCCCGCATGAATTTACCCATCCTCTACTCGTTCCGCCGCTGCCCGTATGCCATGCGCGCCTGCGCAGCACTCATGACCAGTGGCATCCCAGTCGAACTCCGCGAAGTGGCGTTGCGCGCCAAACCTGCCGCGCTGCTCGCCGCCTCACCGAAAGGCTCGGTGCCCGTTTTAGTGTTGCCCGATGGACGCGTGCTAGAGCAAAGCTGGGACATCATGCTGTGGGCGTTGCGCCGCAACGATGCACAAAACTGGTTGGGCGAACATGAAGCGAACCTAGCAGCCGCATTGCCCTTGGTATTAGAGAACGACACGAGTTTCAAGCGCGCCTTAGATTGCTACAAATATCCCGAACGTCATCCCGACCAACCGCAACATTTTTATCGCGCGCAAGGCGAGGTGTTTTTACAAAAACTCGAAACACGTTTGAGTGTCACGCCGTATTTATTAGGCGAAAAAATGTCTATCGCCGATGCCGCGCTGCTGCCCTTCGTACGCCAATTCGCAGCAGTCGATGCAGCGTGGTTTGCTCGCGCGCCCTACCCAAAATTACGCGACTGGTTGGACAGCTTTACCCGTTCAGAATTGTTCGTGCAGGTGATGCAAAAGTTTCCCGTGTGGCAAGCCTAGCTTATTTCTCAACCGTTTTAAGCCGCCTCTTCCAACGCCATTTCCAGCTCAAACCAAGTTTCTTCTAAGCACTCAATTTTGCTCATTAGCATGTCGCGTTGTGCATTTAACACGCTGAGTTCTGCGCTGGTTTTAGTGGTGTAAGTGGCGGGGTCGCCTAGCTCGGCATCTAAGCTGGCGAGTACACTTTGGGCTTTATGCAGCTCAGCTTCGAGCTTGGTTTTTTTGCTTTGCAAGGCTTTGACATTGACACGCACGGGGGCGGCGATTTTTACTTTCGCTACCACGCTGGTCTCTTTAGGGCGACGCGTTTCGATCCATATTTTGTAGTCGTCTAAATCGCCGTCAAACAGTTTCGCCTCGCCATCCGCGACTAGCCACAATTCGTCGGCGATGGCGCGAATCAAACTTCTATCATGCGACACCACCACCACCGCGCCGCTGTATTGCTCTAACGCCAACGTCAACGCGTCGCGCATGTCCAAATCGAGATGGTTGGTGGGCTCATCCAACAGCAAAATATGCGGCTTTTGCCACGCCAATAATGCCAACGCCAAACGACTTTTTTCGCCGCCCGAAAAGCTGCTGACGGGACGGTCTTCGCTGTTGCTGCCTAAGCCAAATCGCCCTAAAAAAGTACGCAACGCTAACGTCGTCTCGGCGG
>JARCRQ010000060.1 GCA_029850585.1 Sideroxydans sp. | reverse complement strand
CTGCTTCGGCAACCAACAAACCGTCCACTTCGGCAACCGCTTTGAACTTGAACAAGCCACGCATACTGCGCAGCAAAGTTACCTTGAAAATGATTTGATCGCCTGCGGTGACAGGACGCTTAAAGCGTGCGCCATCAATGCCTGCGAAGTAGTACACCGATTTTTTTTCAGGGTTGGCGACCATAGATTTGAACGACAACAAAGCGGCGACTTGCGCCATCGCTTCGATAATCAACACGCCTGGCATGACGGGATGATGCGGGTAATGTCCAGGGAAAAATGGCTCGTTAATGGTGACGTTTTTCAGTGCCACAATTTCTTTGCCAGGCTCCATCGACAGCACGCGATCGACCAACAAAAACGGGTAACGATGCGGCAGTGTTTCGAGAATTTCGTGGATGTTCATTTGCATGGTGTTTCTCCCTTTAATAATTCAACTTGTTTTTCAAGTGCTTTGAGGCGGTCAACCAAGCTATCTAAATGACGCAAATGCACGGCATTTTTGCGCCAGTCCTCAGCTTTGGCGAACGGATAAATCGCCGCATACGAGCCCGCTTCGCGGATGGATTTACCGATCAATGAAAACGAAGCAATCTCGACGTGATCGGCGATTTGCAGATGTCCCAAAATCCCCGCGCTACCGCCGATGCGGCAGTATTTTCCAATCACCGCACTGCCCGCAATGCCCACACAACCAGCAATCGCGGTATGCGCACCAATGCGCACGTTGTGGGCGATTTGAATTTGATTATCGAGTTTTACATCGTCTTCAATAACCGTGTCGGCTAATGCACCACGATCTATGGTGGTGTTCGCGCCGATTTCCACATCGTCGCCGATGACCACGCGACCGATTTGTGGAATCTTCAACCAATGGTCGCCTTCAACCGCAAAGCCAAAACCATCCGCGCCGATCACCACGCCAGAATGCGCAATCAAGCGCGCGCCTAGCACGCAATGGTGATACACCACCACGCGCGGATAAAGGCGCGCATGACTGCCTATCACCACGTTTTCGCCTATCACGCAGCCCTCGCCTATCACGCTGTGCGCGCCGATTACTGCACCAGCAGCAATCACCGCCGTCGCCGCAATGCTGGCAGTCGCGTCTATCTGCGCACTGGCAGCCACAATCGCAGCGGGATGAATGCCAACAGGGGCAACGGGTAGCGGATTTAACAGCGCGGACACCTTGGCAAAGTAAGCATAAGGATTATCGGAAATGATGCGCGGCTGCTGGGTTGCATCGGCATCCGCCGCCGACAAAATCAGCGCGCCGGCACGGGAGCTGGCGAGTTGCGCGCGATATTTACTGTTGGTGAGAAAACTGATTTGCGCAGCAGTTGCCGCTTCCAGCGTAGCAATTTGCGTGACGCGCGTGCTGCCGTCGCCCAACACTTGCCCGCCTAAGCGCGCCACTAATTCATCTAAACTAAAACCGTTCATCGCGATTTATTTATTCTCAGCGACATTGTCGTTAGCTAAAAATTTAATCACCTTGTCGGTGATGTCAATTTTAGGATTGCGATACACCGCTTCTTGCAAAATTAAATCGTATTTTTCAGCGCCAGCAATTTGCTGAATGGCTTTATTGGCGCGCTCTAACACTGTTGCCAACTCTTCATTTTTACGCAGATTTAAGTCTTCGCGAAACTCGCGCTGCATACGTTGCAAATTGACATTCATGCTGGTCAGCTCGCGCTCTTTATTACGATGATCTGCGTCACTCAGCTTGCCATTGTCTTGCTCTAATTGCGTTTGCAACGCCTTAGCCTGCTTGGTTAGAGCCTTAATTTCAACATCGCGCGCCAAAAACTCTTTACTAATTTTTTCTTCGGCTTTAATCGCGGGCGCAGACTCGCGCAACACCCGCTCGGTATCGACCACGCCGACCTTAAAATCAGCTGCCAACGCACTGGCAGCGAGGCTCAGCAAGGCAAAACTTAATATGTATTTTTTCATGTTTGCGACTCCTAAAAAAATCAATAATTTGATTATTTTTACGGGTGTCTCTAAAAATTCAAATATCAAAACAAGACTAGGCGCGAACAAAAAATTACGACGCGCATAGATAACTATGTAAGGAGTAATTTTTTGCGAGCAACGACGTATTGTGACGAGATTTGGATTTATAGAGATACCCGTTAAAACATCGAACCTAAAGTGAACTGAAAGCGTTGCAATTTATCTTGCGCTTGTTTATTCAGTGCCACGCCATAACTAAATTTCAACGGTCCCATAGGCGACAACCAAGTCAACGCCACGCCCGTCGAATAACGTCCGCCCATCGAACCGGGTAAGTCGCTTTGACCATACACCGCCCCGCCATCGAGGAAGCCGCTCACGCGCAAAGACTTTTCTTTAATGCCGGGAATCGGCGCGAATACTTCGATATTACCGATGACACGACGCGTACCACCAATCGACAAATTGCTGGTGTCGCGCGGACCTAAAGAATTCGGTTCATAACCGCGTACCGACCCCGTACCACCTGCGTAATAGTTTTTGAAGAACGGCATTTGTCGTCCGCCGTAACCGCCACCCACACCCGCTTGACCATTGAGCAATAACGTCCAATCGGTGTTGAGCGGATAGAACAGTTGGTGGTCGTAATTGAGCTTGTAATAACGCATGTCCATCACGGGCAAAGCGGTTTCCAAATACAGATGTTTGACCGTTCCTTCCGTGGTGTAAATCGCACTGTCGCGCGTGTCTTTACCCCACCCTATGGTGCCTAACACGGTGGTGTTAGTCGCACCAAAAGTATTCACGTAGTTAGTGAAACGCACTGGACTCAACGCCGTTAAACCGATGTGCGATTTTTCAATCGAGGTGCCGTAACTAATACTTTCGTCTTCGTCGATTGGCACACCAAAACGCACGCCGCCACCTTGTGTCGAGGAAGTGTATTGGCTGACAGCAAGATTCGTCGCATTGGTGTTGCGGTCATAAATATCAAAGCCGCGACTCACCCCTTCGTCGGTGTAATACGGGTTGGTATAAGACACCGAAATGTTGCGATTGACGCGGCTGGTGTTGAGTTGCGTGGAGAGGTTGTTACCCGTGCCAAATAAATTCGCTTGCGACACGCCGCCCATAAACACGATGCCTTCGCCGCTGTTGTAACCCGCGCCGATGGAGAACGTGCCAGTGGATTTTTCTTTCACCGCGACGTTCACATCCATCTGGTCAGTTGTGCCTTGCACCGCAGGCGTTTCAATGTTGACTTCGGAAAAGAAATTCAAGCGATCGACGTGCTGCTTGGATTTTTTAATTTTACTAATATCAAACCAAGTACCTTCCACTTGGCGGAACTCGCGACGTATCACCTCATCATTGGTTTTGGTGTTGCCACTGACATTGATACGACGAATATAAACGCGATGTCCCGGATCAATCGCCACATTAAATGCCACTTGATGTTTGACTTTATCAATATCGGGAATGGCGTTGACATTGGCAAAGGCATGGCCTTCTTGGGCTAAACGCTCGCCAATGAGCTTGCTGGTTTCAGTCAAGGCTTTGCGCGAAAACACATCGCCAACTTTGATTTTCACAAGGGCTTCAATCTCCGCCTTGGGCAACAAAGTATCGCCCGACACACTCACTTTAGACACGGTATATTTCGCGCCCTCGCTGATGTTCAAGGTGATGTAAATATCTTTTTTATTGGGCGTAATCGAGACTTGTGTCGAGTCAATCGCGAACTCCAAATAGCCGTTATCCAAATAATGCGAGCGCAGCGTTTCCATATCGGCAGAGAGTTTTTGCTTGGAGTATTGGTCGTTGCTGCTCATCCAAGTCATCCAATCAGGCGTACTCAATTTCATTAAATCTAGCAACTCCGCTTCCGAATAAGCCTTGTTGCCAACGATATTGATTTGCTTAATTTTAGAAACTTTACCTTCAATCACATTAAACACAATCGCGACGCGATTACGCTCTAGCTCGGTCACTTTGGTCTCGACACTGACCGCATATTTGCCGCGTGCCACATATTGCTGCTTCAAACTCAGCGCGGCTTTTTCCATCTGCGCTTTATCAAAAATACGCGCCTCAACCAAGCCTGCATATTTCATATTGTCTTTAAGCTGATCTTTGGGGAAATCTTTCACCCCGTTAATTTCGATGCTGGCAATCGATGGACGTTCTTGCACTTTCACCCACAGCGTTTGCCCGACCACTTCTAAGCGCACGTCCTTAAAAAAACCTGTCGCAAACAGCGCGCGTATCGAATTCGTGGCTTGCTTGTCGTCCATCGTATCGCCGACTTTAATCGGCAAATAGCTCAACACCGTGCCAAGCTCAGTGCGTTGTATGCCTTCCACTTTGATGTCTTGCAGCACGAACGGCTGCATCGCCGCGTGAGCAACAGACACAACGCAAAGCAGCGCGAGCGCGCTTAGGATTTTTTTCAAACTCATTATTGTTTAACCCGAAATAATTCGATTTATATCGTTGTAAAAAGCAAACAGCATCATCGTACCCAGCAAGGCGATACCGATTTTTTGACCGATTTCCCAGCTTTTCTCGGAGACCGCACTGCCTTTAATAAACTCGGCGGCATAATACAGCAAGTGTCCGCCATCCAATAAGGGGATGGGCAACAAGTTCAACACGCCCAAGCTGATACTGACCAGTGCCAAGAACGTTAAATACGCCACCAAACCCATGCTCGCCGACTGTCCCGCGTAATCAGCAATGGTAATTGGGCCACTCAAATTCTTCAGCGACACCTCACCCAACACCATCTTGCCCATCATCTTCAAACTAATTATTGAGGTCTCCCAAGTCTTGCGCCCCGCTAGCAATAAGGCTTGCACGGGCGAATAACTGACCGTGGTAAACATGTCTTGCCACAACGCTTCATCAACTTGCGGACCCGCACCAATTTTGCCGACCGCTTTGCCACCTTCCAACACTTTGCGCGGTTGCAGCGTAATGCTGAGCTGCTGCGCGCCACGCTGAACCTCTAACACGAGAGGCTGTTCGGCATGACTCGCCACCTCACGGATCAAGTCCTGAAAGCGTTGTAGCGCGACACCATTGGCGCGCAACACCACATCGCCCGTTTGCAAGCCCGCTTGTTGTGCCACGCCATCCGCCGTGAGCTTGCCAATAACTGGCAATAAAATCGGATCGTATAAATGCAAGCCGAGCTTGTCCATAAATTCGCCATCTAAATCGGACGCTTGCAAGCCCGACAAAGCCAAGCTGTGGTTGTGAGTTTTCCCAGCTTTATCCAGCGTGGTCAGGGTCACGGTTTCATGACGCAACGCGCGGTCTAATAAATTCCAACGTAGCTCCTGCCAACTCGGTATCGCGTCGTCATTCACCGCTTGCACCGTGTCGCCCGCTTGCAGTTGCGCCATTGCCGCAGCACTTGCCACACTCACCTCGCCCAGCATCGGCTTGATGCCTGGCACGCCATACATAAACAAGCCCCAATACAAGGCAATCGCCAGCAAAAAATTCGCCAACGGCCCTGCCACCACAATCGCCATGCGCTGCAATACGGGCTTGCGATTAAACGCTAAAGGTAATTCGTCTGGCGCGACATAGCCTTCGCGCTCGTCCAACATTTTGACGTAGCCGCCCAAAGGAATCGCGGACAACACCCACTCGGTGTCCGAACCTTTGAAACGCTTGCTGTATAAGACTTTGCCGAAGCCCAAAGAAAAGCGCAGCACCTTGACATTGCAACGGCGCGCCACCAAAAAATGTCCATATTCATGGAACACCACCAGCGATGCAATCGCGCCAATAAAAGCTAATAAAGTCATCATTTTTTCATCCTCGCAATCTGTGCTGTTGCCGCCTGCCGCGCGTCAGCATCGGCGTGTAACACATCATTGAGGCAAGTGACTGGCAACACGGCTAATTGGTTCAATACCGCGTCGATAATTTTGGCGATGTCGAGGAAAGCGATGTGTTTATCAAGAAAGGCAGCGACGGCGATTTCATTGGCAGCATTCAACACCGCAGGAGCCGTGCCCGCCGCGCGCAAGGCTTGATACGCCAAGGCTAAACACGGGAAACGCACAAAATCAGGTGCGACAAAATTCATCTGCGCAACCTTAAATAAATCCAACGGTGCAACCCCCGAATCGATGCGCTCTGGATACGCCAAACCATACGCAATCGGTGTGCGCATATCGGGGTTGCCGAGCTGCGCAATCACCGAACCATCAACATATTCGACCAGCGAATGAATCACACTTTGCGGATGCACCACCACTTGAATATCATCGGCACTGGCATTGAATAACCAGTGCGCCTCGATGACCTCCAAACCCTTATTCATCATGCTCGCCGAGTCCACCGAAATTTTGCGCCCCATCACCCAATTCGGATGCGCGCAGGCTTGATCGGGCGAGACATGTTGCAGCTCACTCAGTGGTGTATCGCGGAATGGCCCGCCCGATGCAGTGAGCAAAATTTTACGCACGCCATGGGCATTTTTGTCGCCGTTATAGCCGTGCGGCAAGGCTTGAAAAATTGCGTTGTGTTCGCTGTCAATCGGCAGCAACGCCGAGCCACTGGCGCGTACTGCGTCCATAAACACATTGCCTGCCATCACCAGCGTTTCTTTATTTGCCAACAGAATTTTTTTGCCCGCTTGTGCCGCAGCAAGCGTGGGACGCAAGCCCGCCGCGCCGACAATCGCTGCCATCACCGCATCCACTTCCGACGCAATACACACTTGTTCTAAAGCGTCCACACCACTTAGCACCTCAGTGTTTAAGCCCGCCTCGCGCACGCGACAACGCAACTCCAAAACCGCCAGCTCGTCTAGCAACACCGCGAACTTAGGTTGGAATTGCACACACTGTTTGAACAACAACTCGACTTGGCGATACGCGGTCAACGCGAACACTTGGAAACGCTCAGGATGGCGCGCCACCACATCCAAGGTGCTGGTACCGATGCTGCCTGTTGAACCTAAGATGGTGAGAGTTTGCATGGCGAAAGTTGGAAGTGGTTAGTCGGGCGGCGCGTTGCGCCTTAGTGGTTAGTGGAAACCCAGTGCATCGCTTTTCCGACTGCCCACTGAGGCACGTCAGTGCCGCTCCACTTTCCACTTTTATTGCAGCAAAAGAACCAATGCCGCTAAGGGCAAAGTCGAGGTCAACGCATCAATACGATCGAGTAATCCGCCGTGACCCGGCAACAATGCGCCGCTGTCTTTTACGCCCGCTTGACGCTTAATCGCGGACTCGAATAAATCGCCAATAACGGCTAAGCCTACCCACCACCAAGCCGCTAATAAAGCGATGGGCAACATGGCGTGCTGCGCCACGTTCGGCGCGAAACACCACACCACAATCACATAGCAGGACACGCCCAACATCGCCCCTGCCACGCCTTCCCAGGTCTTGCCTGGGCTGATGCTGGGGGCGAGTTTATTTTTGCCGAATTTACGTCCCGCGAAGTAGGCGGTGCTGTCGGCTATCCACACCAAACCCATAATGAACAGCAATAGCCAAGGACTGACGGCGCGTAAATCCAACATTGCCAAGCCCGTTGGAATCAACACCGCCCAGCCTAGCAACGCCATCAGTTTTTTATCGCGCACTTGCCAACTGGCTATCATCCAAGTCGGCACAATAATCAACCATAGCAAGGCGGCTACGCCATACCCCAACTGACGCACCACCGCTGCGATGCCCGCTTGATGCGCGTCCAACCAGACGATGAGCAGCATCACTAGTAAGCTCGCCAGCCAGTAAATTTTTGCGCTGCGATTGGATAATTTTGCCAACTTCGCCCACTCGGCGATGCCTTGCATCACCATCAACACCACCAAACCTGTCCAAGCAAACGGCGGCAAAGCAAACAAAGCGGCAAGGAATAAACCCAACAAAATAACGGCGGTAATGATGCGTGACTTCAACATAAAGATTTCCTTTAGGTGGGTTTAAGTTGCTCACTGGTGCGACCAAAACGTCGCTCGCGGGCTTGATACGAAGCAACGGCTTTTTCCAGTTCGGCGCGGTCAAAATCAGGCCACAACGCGTCGGTGAAATACAGCTCGGTATAAGCCAATTGCCACAACATAAAATTGCTGATGCGCTGCTCGCCGCCAGTGCGGATAAACAGATCAGGCTCAGGCGCTTCACTCATAGAAAAGTACGGCTGCAAGTCTGCTTCGGTGAAATTTTCAACGCGTTCAGGATGCTCGTGCAGCATGGCTTTGACGGCATTCAACACATCCCACCGCCCACCATAATTCGCGGCAATAGTCAGCGTTAAACCCGTGTTATTAGCGGTTAAAGTTTCAGCATCCTGCATGGCTTTTTGTAACGCAGCGTCGAACGGACTACGGTCGCCAATGATTTTGAGGATGATATTTTTTTCGTGCATTTTGACTGCTTCGCGTGCCAAAACTTTGATGAACAATCCCATCAAAAATGACACTTCATCGGCAGGTCTGCGCCAGTTTTCACTACTAAAAGCAAACACCGTGAGGTACTCAACGCCCATATCGCGACAGGCTTTAACGGTGGCGCGCAAGGCTTCCACGCCTTGCTGATGACCGATGACACGCGGCATAAACCGCTTTTTCGCCCAGCGTCCATTGCCATCCATAATCACCGCGATATGACGCGGTACGGCGGCGACATCGGGAATGCTGCGAGTAGAACTAGGCAGTAGGCTCATGAAAAAGAGGAAAGTCGTGAAAGTCGAAAGTGGGATGGCACTGCGTGCCTTAGTCGTAAGTGGAAAAACCGCTGCGCCTCCACTTACGACTGACTGCTTCCCGCTTAACCGTGGCTAAACCGCCATCAAATCGACTTCTTTGGCAGCCAAAGCTTTGTCGATTTCGATGATAAAACGATCGGTGAGTTTTTGAATATCGTCTTGCGCACGACGTTCATCATCTTCGGCGATTTCTTTTTTCTTCAATGCTTCTTTCAAGGTGTTATTGGCATCGCGGCGAATGTTGCGTACTGCAACTTTAGTATCTTCGCCTTCAGCTTTAACGACTTTAATCAAATCGCGACGACGCTCTTCAGTCAGCATCGGGGTCGGCACACGAATAATTTCGCCATTGGTGGCGGGATTCAAGCCCAAATCAGCATCGCGAATCGCTTTTTCAACGGGGCCTATCATGTGCTTTTCCCAAGGCTGTACACCGATGGTGCGCGCATCAATCAAGGTCACGTTGGCAACTTGCGTCAGCAAAGTTGGATTACCGTAGTACTCCACCATGACATGATCCAAAATCCCCGTATGCGCACGCCCAGTGCGCACTTTGCCCAAATCTAGCTTTAAGGAATCAAGCGACTTGAGCATTTTTTGCTCAGTATTTTTTTTAACATCTGCAATCACAACACCCTCCTAATTTCACTGCAAAAAGCGTCTCTAAATCTCACGGTAAAAGGTGTCTCGAAAAATTCAAATATCGAAGCGAGGCTAGGCGCGAACAAAAAATTACGACGCGCATAGATAACTATGTAAGGAGTAATTTTTTGTGAGCAACAACGCATCGCGAAAAGATTTGAGTTTTGCGAGATAGCTTTTTAGTTACAGCGAACTAAAGTACCTTCGCTTTCGCCCATCACTACGCGCTTTAACGCGCCAGCTTTGAAAATACTAAACACAATAATCGGCAGCTTTTGGTCGCGACACAAAGTCAACGCCGTGGCATCCATTACTTGCAAATTCTTGCTAATCGCTTCATCAAAATTCAAACTTTGATAGCGAATCGCGTGCGGATCTTTTTTTGGATCTGCGGTATAAATTCCATCAACCTTGGTGGCTTTAATCACCACCTCGGCACACATCTCAACACCTCGCAACGCGGCTGCGGTGTCCGTGGTAAAAAACGGACTGCCAATACCGGCTGCGAAAATCACCACCTTACCGTCTTCCAAATAGCGCAACGCTTTGCCGCGAATAAACGGCTCGGCAACTTGCTCTAAGTTCAGCGCAGATTGAACGCGACACTCCAAACCCCCGCGCGTCATGGCATCTTGCAACGCCATCGAATTCATCACGGTCGCCAACATGCCCATGTAATCGGCGGTCGCTCTATCCATCCCTGCGGCAGCTGGTGCGACCCCACGGAAAATATTGCCACCACCAATGACCATCGCCACTTGCACACCCATCGCCACTACTTCGGCGATTTCGGCAACGATGCGCTCGACCACTTGGCGATTGATGCCGTAACTATCGTCACCCATCAATGCCTCGCCGGACAGCTTGAGCAAAATACGTTTATAGACTGGCGCGCTCATGGTGATTACGCCTGCAACGCGGCAACAGCCTTCGCCACTTCTTCTGCGTAATCTTCCACTTTCTTCTCGATACCTTCACCGACGGTGAACATTTGGAACGCAGCAACTGTCGCGCCCTTAGCTTTCAGCAACTGCTCAACGGTTTGTTTGCCGTCTTCGGCTTTAACAAAAACTTGACCCAACAACGTCACGTCTTTCAAGAATTTTTGCACCGAACCTTCGGCAATTTTTTCCAACATCGCTTCTGGCTTGCCTGATTCTTTCGCTTTTTCAATTGCGATACGACGCTCTGTCGCGATGTCTTCTGGGTTCACGCCGCTGATGTCCACTGACTTAGGTTTAGATGCGGCAATGTGCATCGCCAAATCGCGACCCATCGCTTCGTCCCCACCCGTGAAGCTCAACAACACACCGATTTTGCTGCCGTGCAAATAGCTCGCCAACTTGCCTGTAGCCGTTGCATAACGCTCAAAACGACGCACGGTCAGATTTTCACCCAACTTAACCAACAACGCTTTACGCGCTTCTTCAACACTCAACGAACCGTTCGCAATCACCAAGACTGACAACGCTGCTAGGTCAGCAGGATTGTGCTTCGCCACCGTTTCAGCGACGTTTTTAGCGAACGCCATGAAGTCATCATTTTTTGCCACGAAGTCCGTTTCGCAATTCACTTCCACCACTGCACCACTCTTGCCGTCCATCGCGATAAACGCGCCGACTACGCCTTCAGCCGTCACACGGCTGGATGCTTTGCTGGCTTTTGCGCCGCTCTTAATGCGCATTTGCTCTTCAGCAACTTTCAAATCGCCGTTCGCTTCAACTAACGCTTTTTTGCACTCCATCATGCCCAAGCCTGTTAATTCGCGTAATTCTTTAACCATTGCTGCTGTAATTTCTGCCATTTTTAACTCCGTTATTCTCAATAAATACTTACAAAAAAAGGGGCTAACGCCCCTTCTTCGGTGCTTAAAAAAATTTAAGCAGCGGCTGGTTCAGCAACCTCTTGAACCAATTCATTCAAGGCTTGCGCACGACCTTCCAACACTGCATCGGCAATCGCACGAGCATACAAACGAATCGCTTGAGTTGAGTCATCGTTACCTGGAATAACGTAGTCCACGCCCAATGGCGAGTTGTTGGTATCAACAATACCGATGACTGGAATACCCAATTTTTGCGCTTCCACAATCGCGCCTTTTTGGTAACCCACGTCGATAACAAAAATCGCTGAAGGCAATGCCTTCATGTCTTTGATACCGCCCAAGCTGCGTTCCAATTTTTCCAATTCACGCGCCATCATCAACGCTTCTTTTTTGGTTACTTTTTCTGATGAACCATCGGCTTGCATTTGCTCCAAATCACGCAAACGCTTAATCGACAACTGTACAGTTTTATAGTTGGTCAACATCCCGCCCAACCAACGGTGATTAACAAAAGGAGAATCCGCGCGCACTGCTTCTTCTTGCAAAATGTCGCGCGCTTGACGTTTAGTCGCAACGAACAACACCGTGCCTTTTTTAGCCGACAATTTACGCACGAAGTTTTCCGCTTCAGCGAACATCGCGACGGTTTTTTCCAAGTTGATAATATGAATTTTGTTGCGATGACCGAAGATAAACGGAGCCATCTTAGGATTCCAGAAACGTGTTTGGTGACCAAAATGCACACCAGCTTCCAACATTTGACGCATTGTTACAGCCATTATTTACTCCATTGTTTAAGGGTTAGAACTACCACTCGCTAGCTTGACTCCGTAGAGCACCCCAACTGGTGCGAGTGGGATATTTGCCCACGACCATTCGTGAGCGGCGCGCATTCTATCACTAATCCCCACACCGCTTCAACTGTTGTCATGCGGCTGTTTAACGATTGCGGCTTGACGGGTAGTTGAACACTCGCTTATATTCCGCGCTGATTTTTTCGCCGTCTTGCACAAAAATCAGTCCACTCACAACCTATAGGAATCAACCATGAGTCTGCTCAAATCCGCTGCCATTGCCGCCTCCATCGCTTTACTAACAGCTTGCGGGGGGGGGGGTAGCACTCCACCACCGCCTCCCCCAGCTACAGGTCAACTTATGGTTTGGACATCGGCATCAGCCGTACCTGGTGGTGGTATCAATGTTTCTATTGATAACACAGCAGCGGGAACGCTGACCACCTACTATGCCGCACCACGCAAACCAGCCGCCTGTGGCGCTGCTGGCACTATTACAAAAACTGTCACTGCTGGCAGCCACACTGTTTCAGCTGCTAGCTTTACACAACCTGGCGTAACTTGGGCAGCAACTAGCTACACTGTTGCACCGAATGGTTGCTTCTCGGTTGAACTTTTCTAATTCGCTAAAGCAGTCATAAAAAAAGCCGTCTTCAAGGACGGCTTTTTTACATCCAGCGTATTCGCAGCCCTGCGCAACAGCTTTTGTTATATGCTGCGCGACTTTAATTTTTCACACCTTTTATTCCGTCATTTTGAGCACGCTTTACCTCCACCTCCCCGCCCGCGCCCTGACTGATTCGAGCTTACGAAGCGTCGCTTGCGACTATGTGGCGCGCGGCAAACGCGACAGTTTGTTGGCGCATGGCACAGCAAGTTTGAGCGAACTGGCGCAACACATTCGCGCCGCGCAGACCGTGGTGTTGGTGCTAGCGGCGGCCGATGTGAGTGTGCTGCGTCTGGCTGTACCGCCTTTATCGGGCGCGAAATTACGCGCTGCCTTGCCCAATTTACTGGAAGATAAATTGCTCGGCGAGCTCGATGATGCGGTGATTGCCGCCTCAGCGAGTCAAGCGGGGCAGCGCACCTTGGCCGTGGTGCAGCGCGACTGGTTGCGTGCTTGGCTGACCACACTGCGCGAACTGGGTGCGCAACAACTGCGCGCCATGCCTGAACAATTATGTGTGCCGCTCGCCAACACCAGCGTGAGTGCCGCGCTCACCACAACTGCCACAGGCATCAGCCTCGCCTTACGCAGCTCTGAATTCGCAGGATTAGGGCTAATCGTCGCGAACCGTGCTGCGGTGTTGCCCTGCTTGCGCAGCCTCATCGCGACGGGCGCGATCACTTTGTATGTCGCGCCCGCAGACCTGACGCACTATCAAACCTTGTGTGCTGACGACCGTGAGCTGCAAGTGCTGGCAAAAAATGCCACGCACTACCAACCCTGCCCATTAAATCTTGCCGCCGAGCTGCCTGAATTGAGCGGCACGCATTGGCAGTTCAAAGCCTGGCGCGTGCCACTGGCATTGGCGGCGGGGCTATTGCTGGTGAATATTGCGGCGTTAAATTTCACTTGGTGGCAGCAAGCGCGCGAGGCGACACAATTACGCAGCAGCTTGCGCACCCTGTATCTCAATGCCTATCCCAAAGAAACCGTGGTGCTCGACCCGCTGCTGCAAATGCGCCAAAAAATCGCAGCGGCGCAACGCGCTGCGGGACAACTTGCCCCCGATGATTTCACCGTTCTCACCGCCGCTTTCGCTGAAGCATGGGCGAGCGTCAAGCCCGCTGAAAACAGCCAAATCAGCGAATTAAATTATGCTAACCAGCGCTTAACCATCACGCTCAAAACTGCGCTAGCGATAGATGCCATGCGCGATGCACTGGGCGCACGCGCGATGCAATTAACGAGCGTTGACGAGACGCACTGGCAACTGGGGGGCGCGCCATGAATACCAATCAACTGCGCGACGCGCTGAGAAATTTTTGGTCAGCCCGCGAGGTGCGCGAACAGCGCATGTTGTTAGCCGCCGCCTGCGTAATTGCCGTCGCCCTGCTGTACCTTTTGCTCATCGCGCCCGCACTGAGCGCGCGGCAAAAATTAACTAAAACCTTACCGCAACTACGCGAACAGACAGCACTGATGCAAGCCTTGACGAGCCAAGCTACCGCGCTGCAAGCCAGCAACAACGCGCCCGTTGCGGCGATGAGTAGCGCGAGTATCGAAGCCAGTTTGCAAGCGCAGCAACTCAAAGCACGCAACATCACTATGCTAGGTGCGAGTGCGCAAGTGCAACTAGACGCGGCATCGTTTGCGCAGACCTTAGCTTGGCTAACGAGCTTGCAAAGCGGCGCACGCATCACCGTGATTGCGGCAAAAATCACCCCGCTCGCCAACCCCGACCAAGTCGATGCCAGCTTCACCTTGCAAGCCGCAGGAGCGGGCGAATGAAACGCGTATTGCTGTGGAGTTTGGCAGGCATTGTTAGCGTGTTAATCACGCTGCTGGTACTGTTTCCAATTAGTTATTTAGTGCCGATTATCGAAGCGCAAACACAAGGACGCATCACCTTAGGCGACGCGCAAGGCACGCTGTGGAACGGTTCAGCGTTTATCGGCAGCGCGCCCAGCCGTGACGAAGCGATTACGCCGCTGTTGCCCGGTCGCTTTAATTGGCACATTTCTCCGCTAATTTTATTCGGCAGTGTAAATGCCGATTTAAGCAATGCTGAATCACTCTCGCAGTCCATCCACATCAGCGGCAACTGGCACGAAATTACTATCAGCAACGCCGCGCTGAACTTGCCCGCCGAACGCTTGAGTTCGCTAGGTGCGCCACTCAATACTTTGCAACCGTCAGGACAAATGCGCTTGAGCTGGCAAGGCTTGCGCGTCGCGTTGTTAGCGGGTGCAGTGCAACTCGGCGGGGTGATGAATTTGTCCCTGCAAAACATCGCCTCGCGCTTGTCGCCGATTAAACCGTTGGGCGCGTACAACTTAGAATTTATCTGGCACGGCGCACGCGCCGATGTCAGCTTGACCAGCCCGCAAGGCCCGTTGTTATTGGCAGGAAAAGGCGACTTTAGCAACGGCAGGCTACATTTTTCAGGCACCGCCCAAGCCGCCGCAGGACATGAAAACGAACTGGCAAATTTGCTCAATTTATTAGGACAACGCGGTGTAGTGGATGGCAAAGAAGTCATCCTGTTAAACGCCAATTAAAAGAGAATTATGATGAAAATTAACGCTACTTTTCTCGTCCTGTTATGCAGCTGCGCGCTCTCCTTAGCACATGCCGAAGACGCTGCCCCCGTGCCTGCCAACAGCGCGAATTTTAATTTTGTAAATGCCGAAACCGAGTCGGTGATTAAGGCAATCGGCGATTATGCCAACGTCACTTTTATCATCGACCCACGCGTCAAAGGTACGCTGACTTTAGTCTCGGAAAAATCCTTGAGCAAGCCGCAAGCCTTACAGCTATTGGCTTCGGTGTTGCGTATGCAAGGCTACGCAGTGGTCGCGGCGAATGGTTATAGCAAAGTCGTGCCTGAAGCCGATGCCAAATTACAAGGCGGTGTACAAGAGGGCAGCGGCGGTCGCGGTGACCAAATCGCCACTAAAGTTTTTCAGCTCAATCACGAATCAGCCGCCAATTTAGTTGCGGTATTGCGCCCCTTAATTTCACCTAACAACATCATCAATGCCAACCCAGGTAACAACACCTTGCTGGTCACCGACTACGCCGATAATTTGTTGCGCTTAGGCAAAATTATTGCGGCACTCGACACTTCGACCAGCCAAAATTTAGAAGTCATCACCGTCAAACATGCCATTGCCACCGACCTCGCCAATATGGTGAATCGCCTGTTAGAACAAGGCGCGCCTGCCGATGCGGCAAAGCTGGTGATGGCGGATGCGCGCACCAATTCGGTCATCGTGCGTGCGCCCTCTGAAGCGCGTGCGAATTTAGCCAAGTCGCTCATCGCTAAATTTGACCAACCCACCGCGATGCCTGGCAATGTGCATGTGGTGTATTTGAAAAATGCCGAAGCGACCAAGCTGGCATTGACTTTGCGCGCGGTGATGGCGGCGGATACCTCCGCGTCTGCGCCTGCGATTCCGACGGCGGGACAAGCCCCGCAAATCGCGTTGCCGAGCGGTGGCGCGGGGGGCTTTATTCAAGCCGATGCCTCGACCAACACGCTGATTATTACTGCCGCTGAACCCGTCTATCGCAATCTACGCGCCATCATCGAGCAGCTCGATGCACGGCGCGCGCAGGTTTATATCGAAGCGTTAATCGTCGAAGTCGATGCGTCAAAAATGGCAGAGTTTGGCGTGCAATGGGGCGCGTTGGCGGGCAACGCCACCACCCCTAGCGCGTTCGGCACGACCTTCGCCACAGGCGGCAATAATTTAGCCAATCAAGCGGTGGCGCGCTTAGCACCCGGCGGCGTGCCACTCGCGCCTAGCAACGGCTTAAATCTGGGCTTTTTGTCGCGCAAAATCGGCTTAGGCGCGCTGGTTCATGCGCTGCAAGCCGATAGCAAAAGCAACATTTTATCCATGCCCAATCTCATCACGCTGGACAACGACGAAGCCAAAATTGTGGTCGGGCAAAACGTGCCATTTGTCACCGGGCAATACACCACGCAAGCCGCAGCGGGGGTCAATCCGTTTCAAACCGTGGAGCGTAAAGACATCGGGCTGACGCTCAAAGTCAAACCGCAAATCTCACAAGGCGGCACGGTGAAGCTGGCGATTTATCAGGAGACCTCAGCGATTTCACCCACCGTGAATGCGGCAGGATTGATTACCAGCAAGCGTTCGATTGATACCAATGTGCTAGTCGATGACGGGCAAATTATTGTGTTGGGCGGCTTAATCGACGACAACTTGCAAGATAACGAAGAGCAAGTGCCAGGCTTAGGCAGTATTCCCTGGCTAGGGAATTTATTTAAGTACCGCGTGCGCACGCATAACAAAACCAATTTGATGGTATTCCTGCGCCCCACGGTGATACGCAACAGCGAGCAAAGCACTGACTTAGCGGCGGATAGATACGACTTTATTCGCGCTGCCGAAATCAAAAATCAACCCGAAGAAACTTGGCTAATGCCCAACATGGATGCGCCGC
>JARCRQ010000059.1 GCA_029850585.1 Sideroxydans sp. | reverse complement strand
GTTTGCGCTGGCGTGGTTTAACAGTTTGGCGGTCGATTGGTTAGCACGCTTTATGATTCAAATGCATATCAGTAAAACTTATCTGTATCGCCTACCGATGCCGCAGCCCACTGACGAAGAAATTCGCAGCAATCCCGCTTATGCCCAACTCGCCAAACACGCGTTGCTATTGAGCTTGGCGGCGGATTGGGACAGTTTCGCCGAACTCGCGCCCTTGTTTGATGTGCAGCCAAAAGACCTGCCCAAAACCGACAAAGCCCGCGATAAATTACGCGCCGAAAACGACAAACTGGTCGCCACTTTATACGGCATCACCCCCGCCGAATTTGCGCACTTATTGCAGAGCTTCAAAGTGCTGGCAAACAAACGCCCTGAGTATTTAGCGTTGTTAGCCTAAGCCGCTGGCTAGCTTGGGATGCGATGATGGCGTCACAATTTTGCGAGGTAAAAATAGATGAAATCGCTTGCTCCCCAAACGACAGATGAGCCGCTGACCCGTCGGCGTTTTGTGCAAGGCAGTGTGCTGTTGGCACTGTGCGCAAAACTTAATTTAGCGGCGGCGCAACCTGCTTTAGCGGCACAAAAAACTGCGCAAGCTATCCCCGAGTTACACGGCAATGAATTCGATTTGGTGATTGATTACAGCCTGGTGAATTTCACGGGCAAGCTGTGCGTTGCCACCACGGTGAATGGCTCGCTGCCCGCGCCCACGCTGCATTGGCGCGAGGGCGAAACCGTCACCATCCGCGTTACCAATAAACTTTCTGAACCGACTTCGATACATTGGCACGGCATTATTTTGCCTAATGCGATGGACGGTGTGCCGGGCGTGACGTTTGCGGGCATAGAGCCGAATACCACCTTTACTTATCGTTTCAAAGTGCAGCAAGCAGGCACTTATTGGTATCACTCGCATTCTGGTTTTCAAGCACAAACAGGGTTGTATGGCGCGATTGTGATTGCGCCCGCACAGCCTGAAAACCATGCGGTGCAAGGCGATCACGTCATGCTGTTATCGGATTGGACGGATGAAGACCCGATGCGCTTGTTGCAAAAATTGCGACTACAAAGTGACTACTACAACGAAGCGCGTCCCACGCTGCAAGACTTTATTCGCGATGCCAAACAGCATGGTTTAAGCGACGCGCTTGAGGCGCGCAAAATGTGGAACGAGATGCGCATGAGTCCCACCGATTTTGCCGATGTGTCGGGCAAAACTTATACCTATCTGCTCAACGGTGCGTCCCCGCAAGCCAATGCCACCGTGCTGTTTAAGGCGGGCGATAAAATTCGCTTGCGCTTAATCAATGGCGCGGCGCAAAGCTATTTTGATGTGCGTATTCCTGACTTAAAACTCACGGTGATTGCCAGCGATGGACAAGATGTGGTGCCTGTCACGGTGGATGAATTGCGCATCGGGCCGGGTGAAACTTACGACGTGTTAATCGCACCTCACGATGCGGCTTACACCGTGTTTGCCCAGTCGCTGGATCGTAGTGCTTATGCGCGCGCCACCTTGGCGATGGCAGAAAATTTGCAGGCGGCTGTGCCGCATTTGGATGCGCCGCAATGGTTGAACATGGACGACATGATGGGCGATATGGATGAGCGTCATGCGGTGCGCCACAAGGCTTCTGAGTACACGCCGAATAACGATATGCGCGTTGATACACCAAGGCGCAATTTGGATGATGCGGGGGTGAATTTGCGCGACAACGGACGGCGCGTGTTGAGCTATGCCGACCTGCGCAGCGTGCTGCCACAAGCCGATACGCGCGCGCCGTCACGCGAAATCGAGCTGCATCTGACGGGCAATATGGGACGCTATGTGTGGTCGATAGATGGCGTGACGTTTGCGCATTCGCAGCCGATACCGTTCAAGCTCGGCGAGCGTTTGCGCGTGGTGCTGGTGAACGACACCATGATGCTGCATCCCTTTCATTTGCACGGTATGTGGAGCGATGTCGAAGACGAAAACGGTGAATTTTTAGTGCGCAAACATACGGTCACGGTGCAGCCTTCACAGCGAGTGTGTTACCGCGTAAGCGTTGATGCGCTGGGACATTGGGCGTGGCATTGTCATCTCGACTATCACATGGAAGCGGGCATGTTTCGCGTGGTGCACGTGTCGTGATGAACTCGATGGCGAGGTTCTCGCCGTAGCTAAATTTTTAGGGAACGGGAATTGGTAGGAGGCCGATTTATCGGGCGATTATTTTTAGTGTAGCTATCGCGCGATGAATCGCGCTCCTACAAAAACTATTTCAAGGAAACAATATGAATAAATTTAATTTTTGCGTAGCCAGTTTTTTTGCCTTAGCCACCAGCGTGAGTCAGGCAGAAACAACTCACCAGCATCACGCGATGCCAGACAGCAGCGAAAAGCTGCCTGCCGATGAAGCTAGCTTTGGTGAGTTTGGTCGTCCGCACATGATGGGCGAAGAAAATATGGGTGGCGTGTTGCTGAATCGTTTGGAGCGTACCCAGCAAAAAAATAGCGCGTATGAGTTGTTGGCGGTGTATGGGCAGCCGTTCAATCGTGCGGTGTTAAAAGCCGATGGGGTCGCGAGTAATGCGCGGCTGACAGAGGCGCGCACGGAGCTGTTGTGGGCGCATGGGCTGGATGCGTTTTGGGATCGGCAATTAGGCGCGCGCATAGATAGCGGCGCATTGCCCAGTCGCACTTGGGCAGCATTGGGTGTGCAAGGTATTGCGCCGTATTGGTTCAACGTGGAAGCCACGGCGTACTTGGGCGAACAAGCGCGCAGCGCGTTGCGTGTGGCAGTTGAATACGATGTATTGCTGACGCAAAAACTGTTGCTGCAACCGCGCCTAGAAAGTAATTTTTATGGGCAAACTGATGCGGCGCGCAATTTAGGCAGCGGCTTATCCGATGCGACATTGGGCTTGCGTTTGCGCTACGAAATCGAACGCGAATTCGCCCCGTATCTAGGTGTCGAGCGTGCCAATAAATTTTCAGCTAGTGCGAGTTTTGCCAGAGCGGCGGGTGAGGCGAGCGGGCAAACCCGCTGGGTGGCTGGCTTGCGTATGTGGTTCTAAAAATTGTTATCAGCGCAGCAAATAAAAAAGGCTTAAGAATTTCTTCTTAAGCCTTTGCTATTGGTGGGTGATGACGGGGTCGAACCGCCGACAATCGCCTTGTAAGGGCGGTGCTCTACCAACTGAGCTAATCACCCGATGTGTCTCTCTTACGAGAGGCGCGCATTATAGGGGGCTATAAAAAAAATGCAAGCGCAAATTGATAAATTTTATGGATGCTTGTTGTACCTAAAATAATCGCCCGACAAGTCGGTCTCCTACCTACCCTTTAGGAGGCCGACTTGTCGGGCGATTACCGCACTTAAAACGACAATTATTTGATGCGCCTCATGCAAAGCCCGTAAAATGCGCGGCTTAGAATTTGGCGGGCTTTATATGATTCAAGCCGCTGCACGTTCACCGACCATTCACCACTCCCCACTTTTCCTATGATGACTCGTACTCGTTTTGCTCCCAGCCCGACTGGCTATCTACATATTGGCGGTGCGCGCACCGCTTTATTTTCTTGGGCGTATGCCCGCAAGTTAGGCGGCACATTTATTTTGCGTATCGAAGATACCGATTTGGAACGCTCGTCCGAGGCATCGGTGCAAGCGATTTTAGATGGCATGAGTTGGCTGAATTTGGGCTATGACGAAGGCCCGTTTTATCAAATGCAGCGCATGGAACGCTACAAAGCGGTGTTGCAAGAAATGTTGGCGGCGGGTACGGCATATTATTGCTACACCACGCCCGCCGAGTTGGAAGCGATGCGTGAAGCGCAACGTGCTAAGGGCGAAAAGCCGCGTTACGACGGCACATGGCGACCAGAGCAGGGCAAGACTTTGCCTAGCATCCCTAGCGAGGTGAAGCCTGTGGTGCGCTTCAAAAATCCGACCTTTGGCGTGGCAGCTTGGGACGATATGGTCAAAGGCAAAATCGTGTTTGAGAATAGCGAGCTGGACGATTTGATTATTGCGCGCACCGATGGCACGCCGACGTATAACTTTTGCGTGGTCATCGACGATCTCGATATGGGCATCACGCAAGTGATACGCGGCGACGATCACGTCAACAACACGCCGCGTCAAATTAACATTCTCAAAGCACTGGGCGCGACGCTGCCACGTTACGCGCATGTGCCGATGATTTTGGGTTCGGATGGCGAACGCTTATCTAAACGTCACGGTGCGGTGAGCGTGATGCAATATGAGGAAGAAGGATTTTTGCCCGAAGCCTTAATCAATTATTTGGCGCGCTTAGGTTGGTCGCATGGCGATGAAGAAATTTTTTCGATTGAGCAGTTAGTCGAGTGGTTCGATTTGGAACACATCAGCAAATCTGCCGCGCAATTTAATCCAGAAAAATTGCGTTGGGTGAATCAGCATTACATCAAGCAAGCCGACAATGCGCGGCTCGCGCTGTGGGTCACCAAAAATCTCGCGGCGCGTGGCATCGTCGTCAATGACAGCATTCCACTGACCAGTGTGATTGAGTTATACAAAGGTCGCACGGCAACGCTAGTGGAATTGGCGAATGAAGCAGCGGTGTTTTATAGCGAGGTGAGCCCGTCCGATGAATTGTTGCAAGCGCAGCTCACGGCAGATGTGTTGCCCGCATTGCAAGAACTCGCGCAACGCTTTGCTGATGTAGCTTGGGAGGCTGCCGCGATTGCGGCGACTATTAAAGAAGTCTTGGCGCAGCACACTTTGAAGATGCCTAAGGTCGCCATGCCTTTGCGTGTGATGTTGGTTGGTCAAACGCATACACCCTCGGTTGATGCGGTGGTCGCTTTGTTTCCCCGCGCGGTGGTTTTGCAACGCATGAAAAAGTATTTGTGAGCGAGTGCCTGAAGTTTTTTTGAAAAATTTTGTAAAAATTTAAGAAAATACTTTACAAGAATAAGCCTCATCAATACAATGCGCGCTCTTCGAGATTCGGGGGTATAGCTCAGCTGGTAGAGCGCTTGCATGGCATGCAAGAGGTCAGCGGTTCGACTCCGCTTATCTCCACCAAGAGAGTAGTTTTGTAACATCTTTGTCCCCATCGTCTAGAGGCCTAGGACATCGCCCTTTCACGGCGGTAACACGAGTTCGAATCTCGTTGGGGACGCCAATACTAAAAAACATACTGAGCAATCAGTATGTTTTTTTTCGTCTAGTGTTTTTGTTGCGCGCCGCAGTTTGGTGAATCGAGCTATACCGTTTTTTGCGGTCGTTTTTACGCGCTTGATGTGACACCGCGATGACAGGGCGCGCGCTTTATTTTTACGGTGATTTTGGTTGTGTGCTGAACTGTATCGCGTTACAGTTCGTGGTCAAAAATAATCGGAGATGGAACATGATTACGATAGTCGCAGTAGGGTTGGTATTCGTTTTATTGGCGTTTGTACGCGCGTCGATTTCCAGTTGGTTGTTGGCGATGATGGTGATTGTTCCTATCGTTGCGATTCAAGCTAGCATCTCTGAAACAGCCTTGCAGATAGTCTATCTCGCGTTATTTTTATTCGTCGTTTTTTTCGGCATTCCATTTTTACGTCGCACCGTTATCAGCCGTGCGATGTTGAAAGTTTTCCGCAAAATATTGCCACAAATTTCTGCCACCGAACAAGAAGCCATTGATGCGGGTACGGTGTGGTGGGATGGCGAATTATTTAGCGGTAATCCTAATTGGCATAAATTACACAGCTACCCGAAATGCGGTTTGAGCGACACCGAGCAAGCCTTTCTCGACGTGGAAGTTGAGCAGCTCTGTGCGATGTTGGACGACTGGGACATCACGCATAACCGTGCCGATTTGCCGCCTAAGGTATGGCAGTTCATCAAGGACAAAGGCTTCTTCGGCATGATTATTCCTAAAGCGTATGGCGGCTTGGAATTTTCTGCGCAAGCGCATTCGGCAGTGGTGAGCAAAATTGCTTCGCGCAGCGGCACAGCGGCGGTGACGGTGATGGTGCCGAACTCTTTAGGCCCTGCGGAATTGCTGTTGCACTACGGTTCGGATGAGCAAAAAAATAATTATCTACCCCGTTTAGCGAAAGGTTTGGACGTGCCGTGTTTTGCCCTGACGGGTCCTTTTGCGGGTTCGGATGCGGGGGCAATTCCGGATGTCGGGGTGGTCGGATATGGTGAGTTTAACGGGCAAAAAAACGTACTCGGTATCTGCATCACTTGGGAAAAACGCTACATCACGCTAGCGCCCGCTGCGACCTTGTTGGGGCTGGCATTTAAGCTCTATGACCCAGAGCGTTTATTGGGTGGAGAAGAAAGTCGCGGCATCACTTTGGCATTGATTCCCACCGACACCGCAGGGGTGAAAATTGGTCGTCGTCACTTCCCGCTGAACTCGGCATTTTTGAATGGCCCGACGCAAGGCGAGGCAGTATTTATTCCCATGGAATATCTGATTGGTGGCACGAATCGCATCGGTCAGGGCTGGCGCATGTTGATGGAGTGTTTGGCGGCGGGACGTTCGATTTCCTTGCCTGCGAGCAGCATCGGCGGGATGAAATTAGCGGCGCGGACCAGCGGTGCGTATGGGCGTGTGCGTAAGCAATTCAAAGTGCCGGTGGGTAAATTTGAAGGTGTGGAAGAAGCCTTGGCACGCATCGGCGGACACACTTATATGGTCGATGCGGCGCGCCAATTTACTGCGCTGGCGATTGACTTGCACGAGAAGCCTTCGGTGATTTCCGCCATCATTAAATATCACGCCACCGAGCGTGGTCGCATCGTGATTAACGATGCGATGGACGTGCATGGTGGTAAAGGCATTTGCATGGGGCCAGACAATTATCTAGCGCGTTTTTATCAACAAATGCCGATTGGCATTACGGTTGAAGGCGCGAACATTTTGACGCGTACGCTGATGATTTTTGGGCAAGGCGCGATTCGTTCTCATCCTTATGTGCTTAAAGAAATTGCCGCAACCCGCGATGAAAATCAGCAACGCGCGTTGAAAAATTTTGATGAGGCGGTGTTCGCGCATATTAGTTTTGCACTGAGTAATGCCGCGCGCAGCTTGGTGTTTGGTATCTCGCAAGGGTATGGGATGCCGATTGATGCCGCACCCGAAGTGAAACGCTATTACCAACAACTGACGCGCTATTCAGCAGCGTTTGCGCTGTCCTCTGACATTGCCATGGCGGTGTTGGGGGGCTCATTAAAACGGCGCGAAAAATTGTCGGCGCGTTTGGGCGATGTGTTGAGCCAGTTGTATTTATGTTCCGCGACGTTGAAACGCTTTGCAGACCAAGGTTGTCCTGTGGAAGATTTACCTTTGCTGCATTGGGCTATGCAAGACGCGCTGTATAAAATCGAGCAAGCCTTCGCGGGCGTAGCGCAAAACTTCCCCAATGTGTTGGCGCGCTTCGTGTTGCGCACCTTAATTTTCCCTGTCGGGCAACGTCTTATGCCGCCGTCAGATGAACTCGGTCACCAAGTGGCGAGCTTGTTGATGCAGCCGGGTAGCGTGCGTGATCGCTTAACGGCGGGTATGTACCTAGGGGGGGCGGATGAACAGGACGCAGTGTGCGCATTGGAGGCGGCTTTACTTAGCACCTTGGCGTGCGAACCGTTACAAGCCTTGATTGAACAAGCGCGTAAAGATAAAACCATCAAATTTTTAGGCGAGTTGCCAAGCATCGTCGCAGCGCGTGACGCGGGCATTATTAGCCCAGAGCAAGCCTTGCAACTGGAACGCGACTATGCCTTGCGGCGTAAGGTCATCATGGTGGATGACTTTGCCCCTGAAGAGCTGCGCGTGAAAAAATAAATGCACACACTGCGCGACAAAGTGATTTTTATTTCGGGTGCGACGCGTGGCATCGGGCGCGAAATTGCGCTGCGTTGCGCGCGTGATGGCGCAAAAATTATCATCACTGGCAAGACTGTCGAGCCCCATGCCAAATTGCCCGGCACCATACACAGCGTGGCAGCCGAGGTGGTGGCAGCAGGCGGACAAGCCTTGGCGATACCGCTGGATGTGCGCGATGAGGTGGCGATTAAAGCGGCAGTGGAACAAGCCGCAGCACACTTTGGCGGGATTGATATTTTGCTCAATAACGCCAGCGCAATTAGCTTGACCGACACCTTACACACCAAAACCTCGCGCTTGGATTTGATGTGGGACGTGAATATGCGCGGCACATTTTTGTTGTCGCAAGCCTGCATACCGCATCTGCAAAAATCTTCGCAAGCGCACATTCTGACGCTCTCGCCACCGCTCAATCTAGACCCCAAATGCTTCGCCCCGCACGTTGCTTACACGCTGTCGAAATATGGCATGAGCATGTGTGCTTTGGGCATGGCGCAGGAATTTGCCGCTGACCGTATCGCGATAAATTGTTTGTGGCCGCGCACCATTATTGCCACTGCCGCGATTGAATTTAATTTTCCGCCAGAGTTGCTTAATGCCGCACGCAAACCCAGCATCATGGCCGATGCGGCGTATCAAATTTTCACGCAAGCCCAGTTTACGACAGGACAATTTTTAATTGATGAAGCGGTGTTGCGTGCCGCTGGCGTGAGCGATTTTGCGCATTATGCGATGTCGCCAGATGTGCCGTTGTACGACGATTTGTTTTTAGCTTAGGGAGAGAAAAATGATAAGCAAGCAAGATGTAATTGAACCCACACAAGCCATCACTTTGCATGGGCTGTTTGTCGAACGGGTGAAGCGCACGCCGCACCACATTGCCTATCGTCATTTTGAAAATAACGCTTGGGTCGAGCTGACTTGGCAGCAGGTCAGCGATGCCGTGGCGCGCTGGCAAGTTGCGCTGACGGGTTTGAATTTAGCGCGCGGCGATCGCGTCGCTATTATGTTGCGCAACTGTCCGAGCTGGGTGATGGTTGATCAAGCGGCGATGTCGTTAGGCTTGGTGGTGGTGCCGCTTTATACCGTGGATAGACCCGACAATTTGGCTTACATCGTCGGCAACGCCGATGCCAAAGTACTGGTGTTAGAAACGACCGAGCAATGGCAATCGTTGTTAACGGTGCGCGAACAGTTGCAAGGCGTGCAGCGTTTTGTCTCGCTGAATAAAATCCCAGATGGCAAAGAGCCGCGCTTGTTATCGGCAGCAGAATTTTTGCCGTTACGCGCCACTTTGCAGCCTGATAGCGCGCCCGATATGCAAGCCTTGGCGAGCATTATTTACACCTCAGGCACGACAGGAAAACCGAAAGGCGTGATGCTGAGTCACGCCAATATGTTGAGCAACGCGCGCGCCGCCTTGGATACCTTTGTGGTGTATGGCGAGGACGTGTATCTGTCGTTTTTGCCGCTGTCGCATACCTTCGAGCGCACCTGTGGCTACTACTTGGCGGTGATGACGGGTGCGACAGTTGCCTATGCGCGTTCCATCCCGCAACTCTCTGAAGACCTGCTCACTATCAAGCCGACCATCATGGTTTCCGTGCCGCGCATTTATGAGCGCGTGTATGGCGCGATACGCAGCAAATTGGCGGAAGGCTCGCCGCTTAAACGCGCGCTATTTAAGTTCGCCGTCGATACGGGTTGGGCGCGCTTTGAGCGTGCACAAGGGCGCGGCAGTTGGCAGCCTAGTTTTTTGCTCTGGCCGATTTTGCAAAAGCTCGTGGCGCAAAAAATCTTGGATAAATTAGGCGGCAAATTGCGTGTCGCGATTAGTGGTGGGGCAGCACTCGCGCCCGAAATTTCCCGCGTGTTTGTCGGCTTAGGTTTGAGCGTGGTGCAAGGCTACGGACTCACCGAAACCAGCCCGATTATTACGGGCAACAAGCTGGAAAATAATTTCCCCGATAGCGCGGGTCAGCCGATTACCGATGTGCAAATTCGACTAGGCGAAAACAACGCGCTGCTGGCGAAAGGGCCGAATGTGATGATGGGTTATTGGCGCAATGAAGAAGCGACGCGCGCCATGATAGACGCGGACGGCTGGCTCAATACGGGCGACACTGCGCGCATTAGCGACACGGGGCATGTTTACATCACGGGGCGCATCAAAGAAATTATCGTCATGTCGAACGGCGAAAAAGTCCCGCCCAACGATATGGAGCTGGCGATTTTGCACGACCCGCTGTTTGAGCAAGTGATGGTGTATGGCGAAGGCAAGCCTTATTTAGTCGCGCTGGCGGTGCTCAATCACGATGCTTGGTTGCAGTTTGCCGCCGAGACGGGGGTGCGCGCAGACATGCCCGAAGCCCTCACCGACAGTCGCGTACACGGCAAAATTTTGAAGCGCATTGCGCTCAATTTGCGCGAGTTTCCAGGCTACGCAAAAATCAATCGGGTGTTTTTAATCGAAGAGCCGTGGAGCATCGAAAATGGTCTGCTCACGCCCACCTTAAAAATTAAACGCGCCAAAGTGGTGGAGAAATTTGCCGCGCAAATTGCAGCACTCTACCAAGGACATTAACCATGCCAGATTTTTTAGAGCTGCCTAAACGTGAACCCACGCTGCGCGTCGCGGCGATGCCCTCGGATGCTAATTACACAGGTGATATTTTTGGCGGCTGGCTGATGGGGCAAGTCGATATTGCAGGCAGCATTCCTGCGGTGCAGCGCGCTAAAGGTCGGGTGGTGACGGTGGCGGTGAATTCGTTTATTTTCAAACAGCCTTTATTTGTTGGCGACATCGTTAGTTTTTACACCGAGATTATTAAAGTCGGCACGACGTCGATTAGCGTAGATGTAGAGGTTTTCGTGCAGCGCAACCCCGCCAAACCCGAATGTTTGAAAGTGACCGAAGCCACGCTCACTTACGTTGCCGTCGGCGAAGACCGTCGCCCACGCGCGCTGCCTGTTGAGGCTTAAAAAGCGTGTAGTAGCAGTGATAAATTTTTTCAGTTATATCGTTCAAGCCTTGCTAGATTTATCGTGTAGTCTGTTTTTTTCGTTGTGTGCGTAGTTGGTGTTGAAATTTTATTAACCACTCAGGGAGCGTTCAAATGCGTCAACTTAAATTAGTTTCAACGGTACTAATGACCAGCGTGTTAGCGGCTTGCGGCGGTGGCGGCGGCGATGTGCCGGCTAAACCAAAATTCACTTCGCAGGTTTCGTTCGGCGACAGCTTGAGCGATGTGGGGTCGTACCAAGTCGGCATCGTGGCAGGAGTGGGCGGCGGGCAATTCACCATCAATGCGCCCGCGAGTGTTAAGGCTGGCACACCTACTAACTGGACAGAAATGACCGCGCTCAAATTGGGCTTGCCTATGCCATGTGCTGCGCAAACAGGCTTGGATAACGGTTCAGGTGCAGCTCCAGGTACGCCAGTAGGTACAGTGATGCCGGTCGTAAACAAAACTAACTGTACTGGTTATGCGCAGGGTGGTTCACGGGTAACAAGCCCTGTAGGAATAGGCAATAAGCTTTTTCCGGGCGGAGGTTTTGCTTTAACTGTTCCTGTCGTTACGCAGATTGCGAATCATCTGGCAGCACACGGTGGCAGTTTTGCGAGTACCGATTTGGTGACTGTGATGGCGGGCGCGAACGATGTTGCGATACAAGCAGGTATGGTCGGCGCTACTTATCCACCCGCTAGTGCGGTCGCCGCTGTACAAACCGCTGCGACCGAATTGGCTGCCCAAATCAATACCAATATCGTGGCTAAAGGGGCTACACATGTGGTCGTGGTCAATGTGCCAGATATTGCAAGTACGCCAAAAGTTACTAGCATCACCAATCCAACGCTTAAAGCGCAAACAGCAGGCTTGATTGATACTTTGGTCAAAACGTTTAACGCCACCTTAAAAGCGGCTGTGCCAGATAGTGCGGTAGTGCTGAATGTTGACGCATATACGGCAAGCAAGGACGAAGTGGCTAATCCTGCTAAATACAATTTAATCAACGTAGCAGCAACCGCATGTAACTTGGCGTTTGGGGTGAATCCGTTCGCCACTTCTGGTGTGCCAGCTTCGGGTTCTTCGCTGGCTTGTAACGCCACCAATCTCAATACAGGTGTGTTATCGACCGATCGTTATTTGTTTGCTGATTTAAGTCACCCCACACCGTACGGTCATCTGCTGTTTGCGACCTATGTGTTGCAAGGCATGACTAACAAAGGTTGGTACTAAATACACCGTTTATTTAATTAGGGAGACACCATCATGTTAGCTAAAAAAACAGTATTACATTATTCGGTTATGGCGGCGTTGTTGCTGATGACGGGCAGTGCGGCGGCTTCGGGTTTTGCTTTGATTGAGCAAAACGCCAGCGGTTTGGGCAATGCGTATGCGGGCGGTGCGGCGATTGCCGACGATGCTTCTACGGTGTTCTTTAATCCCGCAGGGATGTCGCGCCTAAAAGGTAAACAGTTAGTCGTAGCAGGGCATTTGATTACGCCTTCAGCAAAGTTTAGTGGCACGGGCGGAGCGGGGACGAATATGGGCGGCGATGCAGGTGGTACGGCGTTTGTGCCGAATGCGTATTTCGTGATGGAAGTGCAGCCTAAACTTAATTTTGGGGTGGGACTAAACGCCCCATTTGGTTTGCAAACGAGCTATGACCCTGCTTGGGTGGGCAATCATCAAGCGATTAAATCCAGCCTCACCACGATTAACCTTAATCCCTCGCTGTCCTATCAAGTCAATGATGAATTGAGCATAGGGGCGGGCGTGAACTACCAGCACATCAAAGGTGAGCTGACCGAAAATCGCGGTGGCGCGTTAGGCACGGCGGTGGTGCAAGGCACCGATAACACTTGGGGCTATAACGTAGGCGCGTTATACAACGTCACGCCTACGACCCGTATTGGTATGGCGTATCGTTCCGCGATGAGTTACAAACTGAAGGGGACGGTGACTACCGCCTTGCCGTTTGCCAATGGTCCAGTGTCCTTGGATGTCAAGCTGCCTGATAGTTTTTCCATGAGTGCATTTCATCAGTACAACGACAAATGGGACGTGATGGCAGATGCGACTTTGACGGGCTGGAGTTCGTTTAAGCAAGTTAAAGTGTTGGATGCAAACGGTGCGGCGATTTCTAACACCCCTGAAAACTGGAAGAACACCGTGCGTGTTGCTTTAGGGGTGTCGCATCACTATAACGAGCAATGGACGGCGCGCGCTGGACTCGCGTACGACCAAGCACCCGTGAGCGATGCGTTCCGCACCGCGCGGATTCCTGATAACGATCGCACTTGGTTAGCCGTGGGCGGACAGTACCAAGTCTCTGCAGCGGGGGCGGTTGATTTTGGTTACGCACATTTGTTTGTGAAAGATTCCAAAATCAACGCCACCTCGCCCGCTCCAGCCTTGGTCGGGACGTATAAAAACAGTGTAGATATTTTGAGTGCGCAATACCGTTACAATTTTTAAGCATGGCGTAATGGCAAAGCGGGAAGATTTTTCCCGCTTTTTGTTTTGCGTAGGCGTGTCTTAAAACATTAAAAATTTTGGAGTGTTGCAATGAGCAATTTTCAGATTCGTAAAGTCGCCGTGTTAGGTGCGGGTGTGATGGGTGCGCAGATTGCCGCGCATCTGGTGAATGCCAATGTGCAGACGATTTTGTTCGACTTGCCCGCTAAAGCAGGCGAGCCCAACGGTATCGTCAACAAGGCACTGGACGGCTTGAAGAAGCTCGATCCTGCGCCCTTGGCAAGCCCTGCCAAAGCGCAGTACATCGCAGCGGCAAATTACGAGCAGCATCTGGAAAAATTGCGCGATTGCGATTTGATTATCGAAGCCATTGCCGAACGCGTGGACTGGAAATCTGACCTGTATCACAAGGTCGCGCCGTTCTTGAATGACCATGCGATTTTTGCCACCAACACCTCTGGCTTGTCGATTAACACGCTCGCACAGGCGTTTCCTGAAAGTCTGCGGCATCGCTTTTGCGGCATCCATTTTTTTAATCCGCCGCGCTATATGCACTTGGTTGAATTGATTCCTTGTGCGGGGACGGACGCGCCGCTGCTCGACCAACTGGAGACTTTCCTCGTCGCAACTTTGGGCAAGGGCGTGGTGCGCGGCTTAGACACGCCGAACTTTATTGCCAACCGCGTCGGCGTGTTTTCCATGCTCGCCACCGTGCATCACGCGCAAGCGCAGGGTTTGGGCTTTGACATCGTCGATGCACTCACTGGGCGTTATCTCGGTCGCCCCAAAAGTGCGACTTTCCGCACGCTGGATGTGGTGGGCTTGGACGTGTTCGCGCACGTGGTTAAAACCATGCAGGACAATCTCGCCGATGACCCGTGGCACAGCTATTTCAAGCAGCCTGACTGGATGAGCAAGCTCATCGAGCAAGGCGCGCTGGGGCAAAAAGTCAAACGCGGTGTGTATCAAAAAGTCGGCAAAGAGATACAGGTGCTGGACTTGGCGACTGGTGCGTATCGCGTGTCAGACGGCAAGGCGAACGATGCCGTTAAAGACATCCTGCGCGAACGCGACTGGGCAGTGAAGCTGGGCAAGTTGCGCGAAAGCTCTGACCACCAAGCGCAATTTGTGTGGAGCATCTTCCGCGACACTTTCCACTATTGCGCGCTGCAACTGGAGCACATTGCCAACAACGCACGCGACCTCGATCTCGCGGTGCGCTGGGGTTTTGGCTGGGACAGCGGGCCGTTCGAGATATGGCAAGCAGCGGGCTGGCAGCAAGTATCGGGCTGGATTGCCGCCGACATTCTGGCTGGCAAAACCATGAGCCAAGCACCGCTGCCCGCTTGGGTGACTGAGGCGGCTCGCACGGGTGTGCATACCGCGCAAGGCAGTTATTCCCCTCGCCCGCTTGCGGGAGAGGGGCAAGGGGTGAGGGCAGCGGGTGGCAATCAAGCCCGCTCCACGCTGCCCGTTTACGCGCGCCAACTCTATCCCGACGCGCTGTTGGGCGAAGTGCGCAGCTTTGGTGAAACCGTGTTCGAGAACGCAGCGGTGCGGATGTGGCACACGGGCGACAACATTGCCGTGTTGAGCTTCAAGACTAAGATGCACACGGTCGATAACGATGTGCTGGATGGCGTGTTGCGCGCGGTGGATGAAGCCGAAGCGCATTTCAGCGCGTTGGTGTTGTGGCAGACCGAGCTGCCGTTCTGTGCGGGCGCGAACCTGTTGCAATTGATGCAAGGCGTGCAAGAACCCGCAGCAGATGCGGGCATGTTTGGCAAGCTCAAAGGCGCGGTAAGCCGCGTCAAATATACCGTGGCGGGCGGCGGTGGCATGGGCGATTTGTTCAATGCCGCGACTGGCAACGTGCCTAAAGTCGAAGCTGTAGTTGCGAAGTTCCAGCAAGTCTCGCAACGCCTCAAATATGCACTCGTGCCCACCATTGCAGCGGTAGACGGCTTGGCGTTAGGCGGTGGTTGCGAATTCTCCATCCACTGCACACGCATCGTCGCCACGCTGGAAAGCTACATCGGTCTAGTCGAAGTTGGCGTGGGGTTGCTACCCGCAGGCGGAGGTTGCAAAGAAATGGCGCAACGTGCCGCAGCCGAGGCAAAAGGCGGCGACATCTTCCCGCACCTCAAACGTTACTTCCAGAACATAGCCATGGGCGAAGTCGCCAAGAGTGCCGAGATGGCACGCGAGATGGGTTACTTGCGCGCCTCGGATCGCATCGTGCTGAACCGTTTTGAGTTGCTGCATATCGCCAAAGCCGAAGCCGCCGCACTCACCGCCACCGCTTACCGTCCGCCACTGCATCAAGCGCAGATTCCCGTCGCGGGACGCACTGGCATCGCCACCTTCAAAGCCTCCATGCTCAATATGCGCGAAGGCGGCTTCATCTCCGAGCACGACTATCAAATAGGTTGCCGCGTCGCCGAAACCATGTGCGGCGGCGATGTCGAAACCGGCAGTATTGTCGATGAAGATTGGCTGTTAGATTTGGAGCGCAAACATTTTATGGAGCTGCTCGCGACCGATAAGACGCAAGCGCGGATTGAATTTATGCTGAAGAACGGCAAGCCGTTGCGGAATTAAGGAGATGAACATGAACAAACAAATCCAAGAAGCTTATATCGTTGCCGCGACGCGCACGCCAGTGGGTAAGGCGCCGCGCGGGATGTTCCGCAACACGCGCCCCGATGATTTATTGGCGCACGTTATCAAAGCGGTGCTGGCGCAAGCCCCGTCGCTCGACCCCGCCAGCATCGGCGATGTGATCGTTGGGTGTGCGATGCCAGAGGCGGAGCAAGGCACGAACGTGGCGCGTATCGCCTTGCTGTTGGCGGGGTTGCCACACACCGTGCCGGGGCTGACCATCAATCGCTTTTGTTCGTCGGGTTTGCAAGCGGTGGCGCAGGCGGCGGATCGGATTCGTTTGGGCGAGTGCGATGTGATGCTGGCGTGCGGCGTGGAAAGCATGAGTATGGTGCCGATGATGGGCAATAAAATTGCGTTTAATAGCGCGATTTTTGAGCGCGATGAAAACCTAGGCATCGCTTATGGCATGGGGCTGACAGCGGAGAAGGTGGCGCAGCGTTGGAAGGTCAGTCGCGAGGCACAGGATGTGTTTGCCTTGCAAAGCCATCAGCGTGCGATTGCGGCGCAATTGGCGGGCGAATTTAACGATGAAATTACGCCTTACCAAATCAATGAACATTTGCCTGATATGACTACGCGTGAGGTGAAAATCAAGTCACGCGCCGCCGCGCAAGACGAAGGTCCGCGCGCCGATACTTCGTTGGAGGCGTTGGCAAAATTGAAAACGGTGTTCGCGCAAAAGGGTTCGGTGACGGCGGGCAATAGTTCGCAAATGTCGGATGGTGCGGGGGCGGTGTTGCTGTGTTCAGAAGCTGCGTTGAAGCGTTATAACTTAACGCCGATTGGCAAGTTTCATAGCTTTAGTGTGGCAGGTGTGCCACCTGAAATTATGGGTATCGGTCCGAAGGAAGCCGTGCCGCGCTCTTTGAAATTAGCGGGCTTGAATTTGAATCAAATTGATTGGATCGAACTCAACGAAGCCTTTGCCGCGCAGTCATTGGCGGTCATCGGTGATTTAGGCTTAGATCCCGCCAAAGTGAATCCGCTCGGTGGCGCAATTGCCTTGGGTCATCCGCTCGGTGCGACGGGTGCGATACGCACCGCGACTTTGCTGCACGGTCTGCGCCGCCATAAACAAAAATACGGCATCGTGACCATGTGCATAGGCACGGGCATGGGCGCGGCGGGTGTGTTTGAGGCGTTGTAAAAATAGTGTGTTCATTAAATTTGCTGGGGTGAAAAATGAAAAAATTATTGATGGTACTGGCGGCTGTGTTGCTGAGTTTGAGCCTGCACGCTAAGGAAATTTCGGGTGTGAACGTGGCGGAGAGCAGCGCGCTGGGCGGCAAAAATCTGCTGCTGAATGGTGCGGGGACGCGCACCAAAATGATGTTCGATATTTATGTGGCGGCGTTGTATCGCAGCGAAAAATCTAAGCTGGCGGAAAGCATCTTGGCGGACGTGGGCGCACGCCGCATGTCGCTGCATATGTTGTTTGGCTTGAAATCTGAAAAGCTCTTGGAAGCCTTCACTACAGGGATTGCTGCGAATCAAACGCCCGCGCAATTAGCCGCACTGGATACGCCTCTGAAAAAATTCGCCGCGATTTTTGCCGCGATTCCTGAGGTGAAAAAAGGTGATGTGATTTTGTTGGATTACGTGCCTGAAGTTGGCACCACGGTCAGCGTTAATGGCGTGGAGCGGGGCGTGATTGCGGGCGTGGAATTTAACCGCGCGCTACTGTCAGTTTGGCTAGGCAATAAGCCTGTTGATGCCGATTTGAAAAAGGATTTGTTAGGTGTTTGGTAACTCAATTTTATGCAATACAGTCGCGCCATGAACTCGTCACCGCCGCGCGCAACGCCCATCAATCGTGATGCTCTTAATTCAGCCTTGCTTGAGGCGGGTGGTGGCTTCGCGCGCGCCTTGAGTGAGCAGCATGATCATTTGTTTGCCGATGTCGCACTGACTATTTCGTCTGCACATATCGCGCAAATGCAAGCTGTCATTGCGGCGGTGGAGGCTGTGGTTAAAAGTGGTCAGTCGGGCAGTGGTGAAAACCCTCACCCTAACCCTCTCCCACAGGGCGAGGT
>JARCRQ010000058.1 GCA_029850585.1 Sideroxydans sp. | reverse complement strand
CCCGCCACATCTTTGCCGTGGTAAGTTTCTGGGAAAGTCATATCGAAGGACTTCGTTTCGCCAATTTTCATACCGATAATTGCCGCTTCAAATTCAGGCAACATACGACCCACGCCGATTTGCACAGGGTAATCTTTGGCTTCGCCACCTTGGAAAATTTCACCATCCAACTTGCCCGTAAAATCTACGGTCACTTTATCTTCCGACTGGGCTGCGCGATCTGCCGCGACGAATTCCGCACGCTGCTTGCGCAAAGTGTCGATGGTGTTATTCACATCGGCTTCTGACAGCGCGTAAGTGGTGCGCTCTAAAACTTCCGCAGCCAAACTACCTACGGCAACTTCTGGATACACCTCAAAAGTCGCACTGTATTCAATTTTTTCTGCTTTCAAATCAGTCGTCTTCACGTCGAACTCTGGATAGCCCGCCACTTTTAAGTTTTGCGCTTGCGCCACATCAGCGAAAGAGTTTTGCAAAGCTTCGCCCAAGGCTTCTTGATGCGCTTGTGCGCCGTAGTATTGCTCAAGAACTTTAGTCGGGATTTTGCCCGGACGGAAACCCGCGAGCTTCGCAGTACGACCAATTTTTTTCAGACGGGCCGCAACTTCACCCAAAATTGCTTGCTGAGGAATAAAAGCATTGATGCGACGTTCTAACGCGCTCACAGTTTCTACGCTGGACATGGTGAGTTCCTTGAGATTGAATTTAAGATGATTTGAATAAGGTGCTGGTGCGAAAAGAGAGACTCGAACTCTCACGCCTTGCGGCGCTGGTACCTAAAACCAGTGCGTCTACCAATTCCGCCATTTTCGCAATACTTTCCAGCTTAGGAATTCGCATTGTATCATTATCTGACCGCTTGAATAGCCACTACGACACGTCCGCGCTGCTTTCCCGCCAACATTTTCGGGAAAACTTGCGGTAAATCAGCGAAATGCACCTGTTCGACTATTTTTTCTAGTTGTTTTGGATATAAATCGCTAGATAAGCGTTGCCAAATTTGTAAACGCAGCGGCATTAAGGTCGCTGCTGAATCGACCCCCAGCAACTTCACGCCACGTAAAATAAATGGCAACACTGTGGTATGCAGCTCAATTCCCCCTGCATTACCAAAACTGGCGATACAGCCGTCTTGCTGCATGGTGCGGGTAAGCCACGCCAAGGTTTCGCCGCCCACCGAGTCGAGTGCGCCCGCCCATAGAGATTTTTCCAACGCACGCGAACCCATCACGAGCTGCTGCCGCGACACAATTTCGGCCGCGCCCAATCCACGTAAATAATCATGCTCGCAATCTTTGCCCGTTAACGCCACGACATGAAAGCCACGTTGCGCCAACATTTGTATCGCCAAACTCGCCACGCCGCCCGTCGCACCCGTGATAATCACTTTGCCACTATCGGGACGCAGCTCGTTTTGCTCTAAACGATGAATCGCCAACGCGGCGGTAAAGCCCGCCGTGCCCAATGCCATCGCTTCAAACAAACTCAAACCAGTTGGTAACGGCACCACCCAAGCAGCGGGCACGCGCACATATTCGGCATAGCCGCCGTCGTGTGCCACGCCTAAATCGTAGCCCGTCACCAACACCTCATCACCAATCTTAAAACGTGCATTGTCGGAATGAGCCACCACGCCCGCCACATCTATGCCGCCCACACACGGCAAGCGACGCATCACTTTGCCCGTTCCTGTTGCCGCCAGCGCGTCTTTGTAATTCACGCTGGAATAATGTGTTTGGATAACGACCTCGCCCGCTGACAAATCATCCAGCGTTAGTGACACGAACGCCCCCCTCGCTTTGCCCGCTACTTCAGCGATTTGCAAGGCAGTAAATTTTTTGTTTAAGCTCATCATTTTTTCTTCCCCATAAAAAAACGGCACACTCAATCACGAGTATGCCGTTTTGTGTCGCTGACGAATTAGAAACGTACTTGCACTTCGTAACGACGATTTTTAGCTTTTTGTGCGGCGGTGGTATCAGGTTTTACCCACAACTTTTCTGAACCCATGCCGACCGCTTCGATGTCGCCATCGTTCACGCCATTCGCCACCAACTGCTTGACCATCACTTGCGCACGACGCAGCGATAGCTCTTTATTTTTTGCCGCATCACCGCTCGAATCAGTATGCCCCGAGACAATAAACTTAAAGCCCGTTTGACCTTGCGCTTGTAATGATTTTTTCACATCGACAATAATTTTCGCTAAACGCTTGGCTTTACCATCACAACCTGCCGCTAACTCGTCCGTACCGCTATTAAACGAACATTGATTTTTACGCGCTTCGGCAAGCAATTTTTTATTCACTTGCGCCGCGATTTTTTGGTTGCCAGTCGCGGCGGCTTTGCCTTTTACTTGCCCGGCCAAATCGCCGCCCTTCGCGTTTTTCAAGTCATCAAACATGCCCGCATTGGCCGTCGTCGCCAACATAGAACACAACGCCACCGCTAAAAATTTAATTTTCATAACCGTATCCTTTATTCGAAATTGTTAATTGAAGGTTTACCGCCCAGCACAAAATTGTGCCGCACGCATCGTCTAGGAAAAATCCGACAGGGTCAACTGCCTACGCACGCAACAAAGCGCAGCTTATAAATCCAGCAATACCCGTCCTGGGAACTCTAACGCTTCTTTAATAGTGGCTAAAAATTGCACCGCTTCGCGACCGTCGATGATGCGGTGGTCATAGGACACAGCGAGATAGTTGATGGGGCGAATGACGATTTTGCCGTCTTCGACAACGGCGCGATCTTTGGTCGCATGGATGCCTAAAATCGCGGCTTGCGGCGGGTTGATGATGGGCGTGGATAGCATTGAGCCGAACACACCGCCGTTGGAAATCGAAAACGTGCCGCCAGTTAATTCTTCCATGGTGAGCTTGCCTACTTTGGCGCGCGCACCAAAATCAACAATCTGTTTTTCGATGTCGGCTAAGGACAATTTATCCGCGTCGCGAATAATCGGCACGACCAAGCCGCGCTCGCTGCCGATTGCCACGCCAATGTCAAAATAACCGTGATAAATAATATCGGTGCCATCCACCGAAGCATTCACCACGGGGAATTTTTGCAACGCAAGCACCGCCGCTTTAACGAAGAACGACGAGAAGCCCAACTTCACGCCATGCTTTTTCTCGAACGCATCTTTGTAGCGATTACGCAAATCAATCACGGCTTGCATATTCACTTCGTTAAACGTGGTGAGAATCGCGGCATTTTGTTGCGATTGCAACAGACGTTCAGCGATACGCTGACGAATCCGCGTCATGGCAACACGTTGCTCAGGGCGATTGCCACTAGGCACGGCAATGCTTGCTGCGACTGGCGTGGCAGGCTGTGGGATGGCGTGCGCGACATCCTCTTTGGTAATCAAACCATGCCGTCCGCTGCCGTGTAATTGGCTGGCATCGACATCCAGCTCATGAGCTAATTTACGCGCCGATGGCGACACCGCCGCCGCAGTGTTTTTTATCTGAACCGCAGCGACAGCTGGACTGGCAGTTGCAGCAGTGTCGATATAAGCAATCAGCTCTTCGCTGTGCACTTTTTCGCCATTGCCTTTAATGATTTTTGTCAATACGCCGCTCTTGCTAGCGGGCAGCTCCAACACCACTTTATCGGTCTCAACATCAATTAAATTTTCACCCTCGACGACCGCATCGCCGACCTGTTTGTGCCAAGTAATCAGCGTGGCTTCCGAGACAGATTCAGATAATTGCGGAACTTTTACGGCTAGCAAAGTGTTACTCATGGTGTGCGGCTCCTGGGTGAGGTTTGTTATCGAGATCGTCGCGGAACGCTGCTTCGATGACGGCTTTTTGCTGTTCTTGATGCACCGCTAAATAGCCCGCAGCAGGCGCGGACGAAGACGGACGCAGCGCGTAATCGAGACGCATATTTTTGCGCAAATGGCGCGCTAAATAATGCTGAATGCGATGCCATGCACCCTGATTGCCAGGCTCTTCCTGACACCACACAAACTCCGTGGCATTCGGATAAGCAGCCACTTGTGCAGCTAAATCATCATGCGGGAACGGGTAAAGTTGTTCGAGTCGAATAATCGCCATGTCGCTGCTGCCCTTGCTACGCCGCGCGTTGATTAGGTCGTAATACACTTTACCGCTACACGCGATGATGCGGCGCACTTGTTGTGCATCGAGTGCATCGACTTCGGCGATGATATTTTGAAAACCACCGTGGGTGAAATCACTCAATGCAGAGGCGGCATCTTTGCTGCGCAGCAAACTTTTAGGCGTGAAAACAATCAGCGGTTTGCGCAATGGACGCAACATTTGACGACGCAACAAATGGAACATTTGCGCCGCATTAGACGGGATGCAAACCTGAATGTTGTAGTCGGCGCACAGTTGCAAATAGCGTTCGATGCGAGCCGATGAATGCTCCGCGCCCTGCCCTTCATAACCATGTGGCAGCAACATCACCAAGCCGCACAAGCGTCCCCACTTGGCTTCGCCTGACGCGATAAATTGGTCAATCACAACCTGCGCGCCATTGGCAAAATCGCCGAACTGCGCTTCCCACAACACCAATGAATTCGGGCGCGCCGTGGCATAGCCATATTCAAACCCCAACACTGCTTCTTCGGACAAAAACGAATCTATCACGGTGAAATTCGCCTGCTCAGGCGCGAGATGTTGTAGCGGCGTATAGGCGCCTTCGTGCCACACCGTGCGGTTTTGATCGTGCCAAGTGGCATGGCGATGAAAAAACGTACCGCGCTGACTATCTTGCCCGCACAAGCGCACGGGATAGCCTGCCGTCAGCAAGCTGGCATACGCCAAATTTTCTGCCATGCCCCAATCGAGCGGCTGCTCGCCACGCGCCATCGCAGCCCTATCATCAACAATTTTTTGTACGCGTGCTTGCAGTGCGAAGTTGGCGGGCACGGTGGTCAAAGGCACGGTGAGCTGTTGAATTTTTTCTAAACTGACCGTGGTGTCAACCGCCTCTGTCCACAGACTGTCTGACTTGTACGCCGTCCAATCGGTGGTGACTTTGCCCGCACCTTTTTCCAGCGCAGGCTGTATCGAATTGCGCCCCTCATCCATCGCTTGACGATATTCGACAATTAAATTTTCAGCCTCTGTCATGCTCAACACGCCATCATCCACCAAGCATTGCGCGTACACCGCGCGCGTGCCAGGGTGCTTGCGGATATAGCGATACATAAACGGTTGTGTGACCAGCGGCTCGTCTTGTTCGTTGTGACCGAGCTTGCGGAAGCACACCATGTCGATGACCACATCGCGGTGAAATTTCATGCGGTAATCGAGCGCGATTTCGGTGACCAATAACACCGCATCAGGGTCGTCGCCATTCACATGAAAAATCGGCGCGTCTATCATTTTTGCTACGTCACTACAGTAATGCGTCGAGCGCGTGTCGCGTGCATCGGAGGCGGTAAAACCAATCTGATTATTGATAATGATATGCACCGTGCCGCCCGTGCGGAAACCGCGCAACTGCGACATGCCTAGCGTTTCTTGTATCACGCCCTGCCCGCCAAACGCCGCATCGCCATGCAATAAAATCGGTAATACTTTTACCCCATCGTAATCTTGTAAACGTTGCTGACGCGCCCGCACCGAGCCTTCCACGACGGGATTTACAATTTCTAAATGCGAGGGATTAAAAGCGAGAGCGACATGTAAATCACCCCCTGCTGTCGCGATGTCCGCCGAAAAACCTTGGTGATATTTCACGTCGCCTGAAGTGAGGTGATCGGCATGAATGCCTTCAAACTCGGCGAACAACATCGACGGCTGTTTACCCAAAATGTTGACTAGCACATTTAAGCGACCGCGATGCGCCATGCCGATTACCGCTTCTTGCACACCTTGCGCGCCACTGCGTTGTAACAGGTGATCGAGCAAGGGAATTAAGCTTTCGCCGCCTTCTAAAGAGAAGCGTTTTTGCCCCACATATTTGGTATGTAAATAACGCTCCAAGGTTTCGGCGGCGGTGAGGCGATATAAAGTGCGACGGCGTTGCGTGGCATCGTGTCCCGCTAAACCGCGCACACTTTCCAAGCGATGTTGTATCCAGCGTTTTTGCACCACATCGCTCATGTACATATATTCCGCGCCGATGCTGGAACAATACGTTTGACGCAACAGCTTCAAAATTTCGCGCAAGGTCATGCGCGGCGAACCAACCAAAGACCCCGTCTCGAAAGTGCTATCTAAATCCGCATCCGTTAAATCGTAATAGGCTAAATCGAGTTCGGGCACAACAGGTTTGGCATGACGATTGAGCGGATCGAGATTGGCAACACGCAAGCCTAAAAAACGATGCGCATTGATGAGCTGCAACACCTTAACTTGCTTGCGCTCAAACTCCGCTGCGGGGGCAATGATATTCGCCGCCGCATTTTTTGGCTGCGCGGCAAAGGCTTGTTGAATCTGGCTGTGCGCGACATCGGCAGCACCTTGTTGCGCCGTTTGCAGCGCATCAAAATACTGCTGCCATGCGGCGGTTACGCTGCGAGGATTTTGCAAATACTGCTCGTACAGCTCTTCAATAAACAGCGCGTTCGCACCGTCTAGCCACGAGCTATCTTGCAGTTGTTGCCAAGTTTTGGGGGGCGCGCTCACCGCTTAGTCATCGCCACAAAATCACGCCGTGGGCTGCCTGTGTAGAGTTGACGTGGACGACCAATTTTTTGACCTTTTTCGGCAATCATTTCGTTCCATTGCGAAATCCAACCGATAGTACGACCAACCGCAAAAATCACCGTAAACATATTGGTCGGAATGCCTAACGCACGCAGCACAATGCCCGAATAAAAGTCCACATTCGGATACAGTTTGCGCTCGATAAAATAAGGATCGCTCAAGGCGACTTGCTCTAATGCCATCGCCAATTTGAACAACTTGTCGTTCTCCAAACCTAGCTCTTGCAACACTTCGTGGCAAGTTTCCCTCATCACCGCCGCGCGTGGATCCATGTTTTTATAGACGCGATGACCAAAGCCCATCAGACGATATTTTTTATCTTTCACGCCTTGCACATATTCCGCGACGCGCGACACATCGCCGATTTCTTCCAGCATTTTTAACGCCGCTTCATTCGCACCGCCGTGTGCTGGCCCCCACAAAGCCGCGATGCCTGAAGCCACGCAGGCAAACGGATTCGCACCGCTAGAGCCCGCTAAACGCACCGTTGAAGTTGAAGCATTTTGTTCGTGGTCAGCATGCAAAATAAAAATGCGTTCCAAGGCGCGTACCAAAATCGGATTCGGTACATAGTCTTCGGCAGGTGTGGCAAACATCATGTACATGAAATTTTCCACAAAACTAAAGTGATTTTTTGGATACATGAACGGCTCGCCGACATTGTATTTATGCGTCATCGCCGCGATCGTGGGCACTTTTGCCAGCAAGCGATGCGCCGAAATTTGACGGTGTTGCGGATTATTTATGTCGAGTGAATCGTGATAAAAAGCCGACAGCGCGCCGACCACGCCGACCATCACCGCCATCGGATGCGCATCGCGGCGGAAGCCATTAAAAAAACGCGCCAGTTGGTCATGCACCATGGTGTGATGCTTAATAAGACTACTAAATTCAGTCTTTTGCGCCGCACTCGGCAACTCACCATTGAGCAACAAATAACACACTTCGATGAAGTCAGAATCTTTCGCTAATTGTTCAATCGGATAACCACGGTAGTAGAGCAGCCCCGCATCACCATCAATAAAAGTAATGTCCGACATACAACTCGCGGTCGAAAAAAATGCGGGGTCATAAGTGAATACACCCAGCGTACTTAAACCGTGTATATCAATCACATCAGGGCCTAGCGTGCCTGTCATCATCGGCAGTTGAATGCTGCGACCGTCATCTAAAGTGAGTGTTGCAAAGCGTGGCGTTTCCATAATTTCTTTCGGTTTGTGTTGATTATTTACAGCGATTTAATTTTTTCTAACAGGTGTTGCTGTGCCAAATTGGCAGCATTTTCGCGCCCCGACATCATATCCCACAAGGTGTTATCTGGCATATCCAGCAAGGCTTCAAAGGTTAACAACTCGGCTTCGTTCAAACTCGCATAATGATTTGCGACAAACGGTTGCAAGAATAAATCTAGTTCTAACAAACCGCGCCGCGCGCGCCATTGCATTCTTTTTGCCAACACCAAACTATCGTTTTTCATACCACGCGCTTAATCATCAGGTCTTTAATTTTGCCTATCGCTTCTGTCGGATTGAGTTCTTTTGGACACACATCAACGCAATTCATAATGGTGTGGCAGCGAAATAAGCGGTACGGATCTTCCAAATCATCCAAGCGTTCAGCCGTCGCTTCATCGCGCGTATCGGCGATAAAACGATAGGCTTGCAACAAGCCTGCGGGTCCTACAAATTTATCAGGATTCCACCAAAACGACGGGCAGGCGGTGGTGCAACAGCCACACAAAATACATTCGTATAAGCCATTCAAATGTTCGCGCTCGGCAGGCGACTGCAAGCGTTCGGTTTCGGGCGGCGGATTATTGTTAATCAGATACGGTTTGATGGAATGGTATTGCTTAAAAAACTGCGTCATATCGACAATTAAATCGCGTATCACGGGCAAGCCGGGTAGCGGGCGCAACACGATGGGTTGCTTCAGCGATGATAGCGGCGTGATACACGCCAAACCATTGCGCCCATTGATATTCATGGCGTCCGAACCACACACACCCTCGCGACATGACTTGCGTAAACTCAAGCTGTCGTCCTGCTGCTTAAGCAACAAAATCGCATCCAGCAACATCATGTCGCCCGGAGGCAAAGTCAGTTCGTAATCACGCATATAAGGCGCGCTGTCGGTATCAGGGTTGTAGCGGTAAATTGAAAAACGCATGGTGTTCATTCCCTATTCGTTAATGTGAAATAAACGTGACGTATTACATGCTTTACATTCAAGAAAAAACTCTTTACTTTTCTTACGTGTAATTTCAGGCGCGCCACAACTTGAACATGTCGATTTAAGCGGTGTATTTTTACTACAGGAATGGCAATACAAATAATAGCTGTGTCCGTATAGAACCGAAACTTTTGCACTCGAACAATGTTTGCATATTCCTCCCGCAGTCGCAGCTACTGGGTGCTCGGTACAGATTGATGTTGCTGGCACATGAGCCGTCACCATCTCGGCGGATTGAGCATGCCTTGTCGCAATTGAGCCCAGCATATTAGCGGTCATTCGTGCAATTGACTGCGTCATCAATGCCTGTATTCCCGCGACCTGCTGTTCGACGTGGGCAACTTTTTTAGTCACGGCTTCTTGATGTCGTTTTGACGCATTACTGCCGAGATTTGAAAAGTCCAATGGCTTGTGAGTCGCACACAGGAAGTCGGCTATTTTTGCCAGATGCTCTGCCGTCCAAGGACGGGGAGCATTGACTTGTTTAGCAAGTTCGCTGATGCGCGTTTCAATTCGCTCAGCAATTTGATCAGCTTTGCACACCTCCGCTAAGTTGCCCGTAGTCGGCCATAAAATAAGACCACTGTCCGATATAGCGACCATGACATCAAACGCGTAGGAGTCAAAAACACCTTTAGGCTTAACGGCTAAATTCAAATAGTCGCGCATAAAGCCCAATTGCAATTTAGCTTGCGTAACAGGAGATGCCATGCCTGATGATTCTTTGCCATACCAGCGTATCCATTGACCATCATCTTTAATCTGAATTTTACCTGCGACACTTTTGCTCTCTACAACGATAACGCCGTATGGATGCAAAATTAGATGATCCATTTGTGCGGCATCTTCCGCCTGTTCTAAACGAATCCCGTTCAGCACAAATATATCGGGAGATGAGGAAAAAAATCGCTTCAAATAAAACGCCATTTTTTCTTCAGCTGCTCGCCCAGCGGCTGAAAATTTATCCGTCACATTAAACGCATCCAGTTCTTTTCTAATCATTTCTTATCTCAATTTAAGCTTGAATTTAATACACCCGCGCTTTGAGCGGGAACGACTCGACAGTCAAAGGCTTGAGGCGCACGGGTTTGTAGTCGAGGCGATACCCTTCCTTAAAATACAGGCTGTGCTTGAGCCAATTCACATCGTCGCGTTCAGGAAAATCTTCGCGCGCATGTGCGCCGCGACTCTCACGACGCGCCTCGGCGGCAATCATGGTGGCTTGTGCTACTTCGATTAAATTATCCAGTTCCAAAGCTTCAATACGCGCGGTGTTAAACACGCGACTTTTATCGTTGATTTGGGTATTCGCCACGCGCTGTGCGACTTGTTTAATTTGCGCTACACCTTCTGCCATCAGCTCTGGAAAGCGAAACACGCCGCAATGTTTTTGCATCACGCGGCGCATCGCATCGCCGACTTCAGCAACACTTTCACCGCCCGTTTGATTATCTAAGCGCGCCAAACGCGCTTGTGAAAATTCACCCGCATCGGCGGGCAAGGGCAACACATGCGGATGCGATTTCAGGTCTTCGATAATCTGCCGCCCCGCTTCGCGACCGAACACTAATAAATCGAGCAAGGAGTTGCAGCCCAAGCGATTCGCGCCATGCACCGACACACACGCGCATTCGCCCACCGCATAAAAACCATGCACGACTTCGTCGGGTCCAGTTTTATACGGCGCGACCACTTGTCCATGCACATTGGTCGGAATACCGCCCATCATGTAATGCGCGGTAGGCACGACAGGAATCGGTGCGTGCGCGGGATCGACGTGCGCAAATTTCAACGCGATTTCGCGGATGCCAGGCAAGCGTTGTTTGATGACATCGTCGCCTAAATGATCGAGCTTGAGCAGGACGTGATCGCCGTGTGACCCGCAACCGCGACCTTCGTTAATTTCGATGGTCATGGCGCGCGACACCACATCGCGGCTGGCTAAATCTTTAGCATTCGGCGCGTATTTCGGCATAAACCGCTCGCCATCTTTATTCACCAAATAGCCGCCCTCGCCGCGCACGCCTTCAGTAATCAACACGCCCGCGCCGTACACGCCGGTCGGATGAAATTGATAAAACTCCATGTCCTCCAAAGGAATACCTGCGCGCGCCGCCATGCCCAGACCATCGCCAGTATTGATAAACGCGTTGGTGCTGGAAGCGAAAATGCGCCCTGCACCCCCCGTAGCAAACAAGGTCGCGCGGGCATGGAAAATCATGGTCTCGCCGGTCTCGATTTCCAGCGCGGTCACACCCAACACATCGCCTGCTTCGTTGCGAATTAAATCCAACGCCATCCACTCAATAAAAAAGTTGGTGTTGGCTTTAACGTTCTGCTGATAGAGCGTATGCAACATCGCGTGTCCTGTTCTATCCGCCGCCGCGCACGCGCGTTCGACTGGATTTTTGCCGAAACTTTGCATGTGTCCGCCAAACGGACGTTGGTAAATTTTGCCGCTATCGAGGCGGTCGAACGGCATACCGAAATGCTCTAGCTCATACACCACTTCGGGCGCGGCTCGACACATAAACTCAATCGCATCTTGGTCACCCAAATAGTCCGAACCTTTCACCGTGTCGTACATGTGCCACAGCCAATTATCCTCACCGATATTGCCCAAGGAAGCAGCGATACCGCCTTGCGCCGCCACCGTGTGCGAGCGGGTTGGAAAAACTTTGGACAGCACCGCGACTTTCAGTCCCGCTTGTGCCAACTGCAACGCCGCGCGCATCCCTGAGCCGCCCGCGCCTACCACCACTACATCAAAGGTTCGTTTTGCCATTGCCATGCTAGCTACCCCACAAAATTTGTACTGACCAAATCGTATAAACGATTAACGCTAACACCACCAGCGTATGTATCACCAAGCGAATACTGGCGGGCTTAATGTAATCCATGACGATGTCGCGGATGCCAATCCAGGCGTGATAAAACAACGCGAGTAAAAATAATAAACTGAAGGTACGCATGGCAAGATTAGCAAAGATTCCCGTCCATACGTCGTAAGAAAAATTATCTTGCAGCAATAAATAGCCCACCAAACTCACGCTATAAATCACCATCACCAGCGCGCTGATGCGCTGTATCAGCCAATCGCGCAAACCATAATGCGCGCCAACGACGACACGATTTACCATAATTTCGCTCCCAAAATAGTCGTCAGAATTAAGCTCACCAGCAACACCACTTTACTGCTGGTGCGCGCGTCTTTGAGGCTCTTCACATAGTGCAAATCTATCGCCACATAACGCAAGCCTGCGCAGAAGTGATGCAGAAATCCCCATAGCAAAATCAGCATCACCAACTTACTCATGGGATGGGATAACAAGGCTTGTAATGCGGTATAAGTTTCGATGGAGCGCAGCGACATTTGCAACAGCAACAACAGCAACGGCAAGGCTAAAAACAGCAGCAAACCAGAGACGCGATGTAGGATAGAAATAATGCCGGGGAGCGGTAATTTGATGAGATGCAGGGCTAAATGTTTGGGGCGTTTTTTATTCATTATTGTCTGCTGCCATGAGAAAAAATTGGCGCAATCGTACACCTTTAATTTGCCGCGATAAAACTAAAACGAAACTTTTGAAAATGACTATGATGCGCTTCACTTTTAAGGGAGATAAAAATGAAAGCACCGATACGCATCACCATCACCGGCGCGGCAGGACAAATCGGTTACGCCACTTTGTTTCGCATCGCCAACGGCGACATGTTGGGACGCGAGCAACCGGTGATTTTGCAGTTGCTCGACCTGCCGCAAGCGCAAGCCATGTTGCAAGGCGTGCAAATGGAATTAGAAGATTGCGCGTTTCCTTTATTGCAACAAGTCATCATCACCGCCGACCCTAAAGTCGCCTTCAAAGACACTGAAATCGCGCTACTCATCGGCGCGCGCCCACGCGGCCCTGGCATGGAACGCAAAGATTTGTTAGAGGCGAATGGGGCAATTTTTTCTGCGCAAGGAAAATTGCTTAACGAATACGCGGCACGCCACGTCAAAGTTTTAGTGGTTGGCAATCCCGCCAATACCAACGCGCTGATTGCGATGAAAAACGCGCCCGATCTAGACCCGCGTAATTTCAGCGCAATGATGCGTCTCGACCACAATCGCGCTATTGCACAGGTCGCACAAAAATTATTCCAACCCATCCGCGATGTGAAAAAAATGATTATTTGGGGTAATCATTCGGGTACGCAATATCCCGATTTGGATCACGCCGAAATTCGCGGTCGCTTAGTGCGCGATATTTTGCCAGATCAAAACTGGGTCGAAGCCGAATTTATTCCCACTGTGCAAAAACGCGGTGCGGCAGTGATTGCGGCGCGTGGTTTGTCCAGTGCAGCGAGTGCGGCGAACGCGGCGGTGACGCATATACACGATTGGATGTTGAGCTCGCATCACAACGATTGGGTGACCATGAGCGTACCGTCAGATGGCAGTTATGGCATTGCCGAAGGCGTGTTGTATGGCTTTCCCGTGACTTGCAAAAATGGCCATTACAGCATCGTGCAAGGACTAGCAATTAGCGAATTAGGTCGTCGCCATATGGAAGAAAGTTATCGTGAATTAACCGCTGAACGCGACATGGTCAAAGCCCTGCTGGGCTAGTTTGAGCCGTTAAAAAATAATCAG
>JARCRQ010000057.1 GCA_029850585.1 Sideroxydans sp. | reverse complement strand
GGCGCGCACATCTATCGACCCGCCGCGACGATGTTCGACATGGGGTTTTGACCAATTGTTTTTAATATCAAACACCCCACCCCATGCCAAGCTCGCGTCGTTCAGATACCAAACAGGTGGCGCAATGTTCCCCGCCAATTTGAAGCGTTGTTCAAAATGATATTGCGCTGTAATACGCCAAAGCTCATTAGAAGCAGTAGCGGTCAAATAATGATTATTATGGTGACTATCGCTTGCGCCTACCGACTTAAAGCCACCACCGCCAATCGGCTCGGTGAGCGAATAAAACTGTGAAGCAGGTATCGGCAACAACCCCGCCACCTTCACATCCACTGTTACGGGACTCGGTTGATTGACGCAAGTGAGATTGCTACAGGCGGCATTGACGCTGTGCGTTCCCGATACGATACTGGCATTGAAGTTGAAGTTAGCCAAACCATCTGCCCCTGTGATGCATTCATACACGCCATTACCCGCTGGCGCGCAACCTGTCAGAGAGCCTTTGGGACGGCTTGCATCGTGATGCTCATGCCCGCCCGATCCCGATTGCACGTCCAGCGTCACGCGCACTTTGGCATCCGCTTTAGGGGCATGGGTGACGCTGTTGACCACTTGCACCGACAAAGCTTTTGTGCCCGAAGGTTCGATGTCGCCTGATGCAGAATTTAAGGTGAGGTTGAATTGCTCTGGGCTACATGTGCCTGTGCTGAGTGCTGGTGAATAATTCACATCGCGCTCGCACCTTAAAGTGGTGGTGTTGTAAGCAAAATCTCGCTCCCCAGCAGGAACAATCGGACACACATGACCAAAGATAAAGGATGGATAGTAGCCGTATCCATAGCCTGTTGGGTCGTGATAAATAAAATTGCATTGCCCTGTTTGCCCAACAATATTGATATACGGGGGCAGCGTTTGGACTGAAACGTTAGCGGGATGAGGAAATGCGGCACATGCAGCTTCGGGGGTAGGATAAAGGATAGAGGTGCTTGTTGGGTAAGGGGCATGAATAGTCCAAAGATGCCAACCTGATGCAGACGGAACACATTGTAAAACCGCGTGTGCGGAAAAGGCAGAACTTAACAAAGCAAAGAAAATGAAGTTTTTAGCCTGATGAGTCAAATTAGAACAGCAGCCAACAAAACGGTGCGAATATAAATCAAGATAGTTAAACATTCTTTCCTCGTCTGTGCATCCGCTAGGTGAGCGTTGCGCGCATTTTTGAAACGAGCGGAGGGGCTGTCAAGCGTTATTTATGAGCCACCTTGTGTCTCATAAACTAGCCGCAAATTTAAGCTGTTGCTCACGTCCTTTGCCTCATCGCGACTAGAATTCAGGCTAAAATAGCTAGGCTCACTCCCCTTAATTTCGTTTCAGCCACCGAGAATTCATCATGCGCACACTTACTTTTTTACTACTCACTAGCTTGTCGCTGCATGTTGTTGCGGCGCAGCCTGTGCCTGCCGATTTGCAACCTTTGCCTGCTGCGCCGACCGCGTATGACGCGCGCAACGACGGTGACGAGGCGGAGGTCACCATCACCAAACAACGCACGCAGATGGTGGAGGAATATCGTGCGGGTAATCGCTTGTACATGATTAAAATCACGCCAAAAATCGGCGCGCCTTACTACTTGGTGGACGATAGGGGCGATGGAAAATTTGCCCGTCAAGAAAGTCTCGATTCAGGTTTTCGTCCGCCACAATGGGTGATTAAAAAATTCTAAGCACCCGCCACACCCCTTTCCCTGCAAGCCTTGCAGGGTGTCATCCGCAAACTCTACGCACACATCATGGCCGTTTTTACTTCTGTATCAAAAGCGGAGTTATCTGCTTGGTTGAGCGATTATTCGCTCGGCGATTTACAAAATTTGCAGGGCATCGCATCGGGTATCGAGAACACCAATTATTTCGTCACCACCGCCAACGGACGTTTCGTACTCACTTTGTTCGAGAAGCTCACCGCCTCCGAGCTACCGTTCTATCTCAATCTGATGGCCCATCTGGCACGCCACGGCATTCCTTGCCCAGCGCCGGTCGCGAATCGTCACAACAGCTTCCTAGGCGAGTTGAAGAGCAAACCGGCATGTATTGTGAGCCGTTTGAGCGGCGCATCCACCACGACTCCAAGCAACGCTCAGTGCGCAGCGATGGGTGCGATGCTGGGGCAGATGCATGTCGCCGGGCAGAGCTTCGCGCACAATATGCCGAATGCACGCGGCGCGGCTTGGCGTGCTGCCACTGCCCCCTTGGTCACCCCTTATCTCGATGCGGCGCAAGCTGAGTTGCTGGCTGGCGAAGTCGCGCTGCATGCGAGCCGTGACCTGACTAGCTTGCCGCAGGGCGTGATCCATGCCGACCTGTTCCGCGACAACGTCTTGCTAGAAGGCGAGCGCGTCGGTGGCCTGATCGATTTCTATTTCGCCTGTAGCGACGCCTTGCTGTACGACGTGGCTATCACCGTCAACGACTGGTGCTTGAACCATCAGACCAAGGAGTTGGATATGGACTTGGCGCAAGCCTTTTTGCGCGCCTATCACGCGGTACGTCCGCTGCAAGCGAATGAGGCCGAGGCTTGGCCGCTGATGCTGCGCCTCGCCGCGCTGCGCTTCTGGCTGTCGCGTCTGTTCGATATGTATCTGCCGCGCGACGGTGAGATGGTCAACCCGCACGACCCCAGTCATTTCGAACGCGTGTTGCGCAACCATATCGCCGCCGCCGCTGCGGTGTGGCTATAAAGGAAACCTGATGCAAGCATTACAAGTCAATGCAGACCGCGGCTGGGCGTGGATCAAACGCGGTGCAACGCTATTCATGAAAGCGCCGTTGCTGTGGGGCGCACTGCTGATCACCTTGTTGGTTGCGGCCATGGCGCTGTCCAGCATTCCCTTCGTCGGCGAAGCTGCGGTCAGCCTGCTGACGCCAGTAATCATGGCAGGTCTAATGGTGGGCTGCCGTGCGCTAGATCAAAACGAAGAGCTAGAACTCGCGCATCTCTTCAGCGGCTTCAAGAGAGGCACCGCCTCGCTGGTGACGCTAGGCGGCATCTCCTTGCTCAGTCAATTCGGCATCTTTGGCGTAATGACCTTATTGGGCGGAGGAGAGTTGGTCGATCTGATGATGAGCCAACAGCCCATCAGCGACCCCAGTGTATTGATACAAGCGGCGAGTGGTGCAAATGCGGCGATGTTGGTCGGCATGGCCTTGTTCTGCTTGCTGATGATGGCGCTGCAATACGCGCCTATGCTGGTGTATTTCCGCGCCGTCCCGCCGCTCCCAGCTTTGCTCATCAGTTTCCGCGCCTTCACCAGCAACATCGGCGCGATGTCTGTGTATGGCTTGATCTTTTTCTCGCTGGCAATCTTCGCCAGCCTGCCGATGATGCTAGGTTGGCTGGTGCTGCTGCCGGTGATGTTCACCTCCATGTACAGCAGTTATGCCGAGTTGTTCCCCGCTTACAAGACCGAAGACACACCGGTGAACAACAGCGAATCTGAGTTGAATTAGATTGTGCTAATATTCTGCCTCGCGCCCGAGACCGTTCGGGCCGTCAGCGGAGAATCCGATGCAATTCGAAGTCAGCCCAGCAGAAATCAACGCCGCACACGCGCCCCACAACCTATTCGTTTCCGGTTTGTTTTTAATCGACTTGATGATGAGTCCCGCCGTGATCGTGCTCAAGTTGGGCATACCCGGCCTGCTGTTCACGCTGTTCTGTTCGCTGGCGCTGCTAGCTTATATCTATCTGCGTAGCCGCAAGACCACCACTTGGTTCGTCGCTGCGCACTGGCGTCTATCCTGGTCGCGCTGCCGCATTCTGATGTTGGGTTACACGATTTCGGCAGTCTTGATTGGCTTAGCTTGGCTGGTCAGTCTGAGCGCACACGAAGCCAGCATGGGCCACATCATGTGGACGGCGATGACACGTATCGCACTCGTGCCTACTCTGTTGATCGTACTGCTCACCGCCATCATGGAGGCCGGAGCCATCGGCGTAGCAAACAAGGGCGAAGTGCCGGATAAGATCGTTGCCGCTTTTCCGCCCCCGCCCGAGATGAAGCGCCGCGCACAAGAGCTCAAAGAACTGAGCACCCAGCTCCCACCACCCTGAACTTCTCGCTCAGATCGGTTCCAGCTTGGCGTATTCCAGCGACAACTGTTTGACGAATAGAACCACCATTTCTTGCGCGCTCACTACTCCATAAAGCCCTCAAGCTCCTTGGCGCGTGATGCCGTGGTAGACATCACGCAATCATTTGAATTCACAGTCGCCATCGTTCCGCCCTCTGGGTCGGCATAAAAATTACAATTTGCATCGCGGTACTTGAGCCAAGCCCGTTGTGCGTCCTGTAACTGCTTCTTTCGCGGAGGAGGTAGCTGTGCAACAACCTCTTTGTAGGCTTTGTTCAGTCGCGCATCTTGCAGTTTTTTTTCTGCGGCAATGCAGTCCAGCATATCTGCGGTAGCTCCGCCAGACCGCTCCATACATGCCGAAAATTGCTTGCTTAATGCCGCATCATCCGCAGCAGCAACCTGCATAAAGCCACACAGCAATAAGCCTGAGAAAAGCAATTTATTCGATGTCATAAGTCGCCCTATAGATGATGTTCAGCGTATATGCCCAACGATGAGCAAATGGGTGAATTTGCCGCCCAGTTGATTGGGGACTTCCACACGTCCGGTAGGCAGCCCGCACAGCGTGGTGCGCGCTTGGGTCTGGAGGTTGCCCGAACTCTGCATTGCGAACAAATCGACAATCGCCCCGTCGTCGGTTTCGATAACCACCTCGGAAGCCTCTCGGCTGCCTAACGCTTTTGCAATATCGCTACCGGGCGGCTGATCTTCGACAACGGCAACCGTTCCGCTAAAACACAATGGTTTGCCATAAAATTCCCACGGTTTTTTCAGGACGTTGGCTGCATCAGCCAACGGGGCATTCGCTGTTCTGATACCGGATTGGATTTGCTGAACGGCACGTCGGATGTTTCCGTTCGAGGTTGCATCAGGGTCACTCACATTCCAATTCACGGGAGCGGGAGCCGAAACTGCTGGCGAAGCTGCTACTTTCTCGGTTGTTGCCAACTCATTAGCCACGTGGCGCGCTGCTCCCCGACCACTCATGCTCGCGTACATCACTACGCCGCATAGTGCGAGGAGTAAAAGAATGCCGCCTTGCTTGCGCGTAGCGGGCTTTATCAAGCCGACGATGCCGGCAATCACGCCTATCAGGGGCAACAGAAACGAGAAAATCCCGTACAACATCATGCGCCCAGTGCTCCATGGCTTCCCTTCATTTTCCTTACCAATCGTGCTGACTTGAGGCGCGCCGCAATGCGGACAGGCTGTTGCCGACTCGTGAATTTCTTTACCGCATCCCCTGCAAAAAATCATACCCATGTCACATCCCTCTCGAAGTAAGCCCAATCAAGGCGATAATTAAAGTCGGTGGGATTGTAATCATATTTATTTGTCAGTCAACAAAATAATTTGTCAGTCAACAAAATAAGTCGTTCAACATAAATTGCCGAGTAACCATCATTCGTGCCGATTTTGGAGATGCGCGAATGACAAAGGAAAAGAAGCCGTTATCGTCCTTGCCACAACTTCTGGGAGGAAAAATTAAGTCTCATCGTAATCGTTTGGGATGGACGCAAGCGACATTGGCCGAATTGATTGGTGTCGATGTCGAAACCATTTCTCGCATTGAACGAGGCGTGACTGTCCCCTCAGTTTTGAAGCTGGAGCAAATAGCCGTGGCATTGGATTTGCCTCTGGCAGAGTTATTGCGCTCTTCGTCTGCTCTAGCTCAAGATCAGTCGGCAGAAATTTTGAATTGGGTACAGCGGCTGCCGGAGAATGACAGGCACTTTGTGTTTGAGACCATGCAGCCGCTATGCAAACACTTAGGAAATAAATAGCTTAGATCGCTTCGAGCTTGGCGTATTCCAGCGACAACCATTTGCTGCCAGCACGTTTGAAATTCACCTGCACACGCCCCTCGTTGCCACTGCCTTCGGTGTCCGTCACCATGCCCTCACCGAACTTCTGATGGAACACCTGCTGTCCCACATGCCATAACGCACCCGAATCACGCGGTGCGCTGCCAGGCATGACGAACGGCGCGGGAGAAGCTTTGCCATAGGTCGCGCCACCATAGGCAGGGCCGGAATATGACGGACTGGAAAATGACGGTGCGCGCTGCACGAAGCGCGGTGACAGCCACAACAACAGCGGCTCGGGCAACTCGCGCATAAAGCTGGATACCATGCTGTAGTTGGTCTTGCCGTGCAGCATGCGGCTCTGCGCGAAAGTCATGTACAAACGGCGCCGCGCACGCGTGATCGCCACATACATCAGCCGCCGCTCCTCATCCACTTCGCCGTTGTCGACACTGTTCTGATGCGGGAACAAGCCCTCTTCCAAGCCGGTGATGAACACGGTATGGAACTCCAAGCCCTTGGCGGAATGCACCGTCATCAAGTGCAGCGCGTCATCCGAATCGCCTGCCTGATGCTCGCCGGATTCCAGCGTGGCATGCGTTAAAAATGCGGTGAGGCTGTCGTCTTCATTCTCATGCACGAATAAAGTCGCGGCATTGATCAGTTCGTTCAGATTCTCCAGACGCTCTTCAGCCTCACGTTTTTTCGCGGGCGTCGCCAGTTCACTTTCGTAGTTGGCGCGCAGGCCGCTGTGATGCAGGACATGCTCCATGATCTCGGGCAGCGGCAGTTCGCGCGTGCCAGCACGCAAAGTCTCCATCAGCGCGACGAATGCCGACACCTTGCCGCCTGCGCGTGCCGCCGCATCCCACAAAGTGGTGTTGTTGATGCGCGCTGCTTCCTGCAACTGCTCGATGCCGCGCGCACCGATGCCGCGCGTGGGGAAGTTGATGATGCGCAGCAGCGCGTTGTCGTCGTCGGTGTTTTCCATCAGACGCAGATAGGCCAGCGCGTGCTTGATCTCCTGACGCTCGAAGAAGCGCAGTCCGCCGTACACGCGATACGACAAACCTGCCGACACCAGCGCATGTTCCAACACGCGCGACTGCGCATTAGAGCGATATAGCAGCGCCATCTCGGTGAGGTTCACGCCCTCGCGTTTGAGTTGCTGTATCTCCTCGACGATGAACTTCGCCTCTTCCACATCGGTGGGTGCCTCGTACACGCGCAACTGCTCGCCACCATTTTCTGCCGTCCACAAGTTCTTGCCCAAGCGATTGCGGTTGTTGGCGATCAGCGCGTTGGCCGCGTCTAGGATGTTGCCGTGCGAGCGGTAGTTCTGCTCCAGCTTGATGACGTTCTCGACATGAAAATCGCGCAGCAATTCCTGCATATTGCCCACGTTCGCGCCACGAAACGCATAGATAGATTGGTCGTCATCACCTACGGCGAAAATTGAACCCGCATCGCGATGCGATACGTTCGCTCCTTCCCCCGCTGGGGGAAGGTTGGGATGAGGGAAGCGCGAACGATATTCACCCACGCCAGCCAGCAACTTCAACCAGCGATATTGCAGCGGATTGGTATCTTGAAATTCGTCCACCAAAATGTGTTTGAAACGCTCTTGGTAATGTTCGCGCAGCGACTGATTGCGCGATAACAAATCGTAGCAACGCAGCAACAATTCGGAAAAATCCACCACGCCTTCGCGCTGACATTGCGCGTCGTATTCGGCAAAAATTTCCACCTTGCGCCGCGTGAACGGATCGTAGGCTTCCACCTCATGCGCGCGTAAACCTTGCTCTTTGCTGCCGCTGATAAAGTTTTGCACATCGCGCGGAATAAATTTTTCGGGATCGACGTTCTGCGCTTTCATCACGCGCTTGATGGCGGAAAGCTGATCGGCACTATCCAAAATCTGAAACGTCTGCGGCAGATTCGCCTCGCGGTGATGCGCGCGCAACAGCCGATTACAGAGCCCGTGGAACGTGCCTATCCACATGCCGCGTGTGTTAATCGGCAGCATCGCCGAGAGGCGCGTGACCATTTCTTTCGCGGCTTTATTGGTAAACGTCACCGCCAACAAACCATGCGGCGAAACTTGTCCGGTGCTGATGAGATACGCGATGCGTGTGGTCAAAACGCGCGTTTTGCCGCTGCCCGCCCCCGCTAAAATCAGCGCGGATTGAGCGGGTAAAACGACAGCGGCACGTTGTTCGGGATTGAGACCTGCTAACAAATCCATGACTATTCCAATGTAAACGGGGAATCAAGCGCAGCCTGATTCCCCGTTGTGATTATTGCAAAAACTGCTTACTTGCTTTTGTTGGCAATCATCTCGTGCATGATAGGTGCCAAGATGATTTCCATGGCGTAGCTCATTTTGCCGCCTGGCACCACGATGGTGTTAGAGCGCGACATGAATGAACCTGGAATCATGTTAATCAAGTATGGGAAGTCGATTTTTTTAGGATCTTTGAAACGGCAAATCACGAAACTTTCATCTGGCGTAGGAATGTCGCGCGCGATAAATGGATTGGATGTATCAACCGTTGCCACGCGTTGGAAATTGATGTCGGTGCGTGAAAATTGTGGCGTGATGAATTTAATGTAATCAGGCATACGACGCATGATGGTATCAACGGTTGCTTCGGCTGAATAACCACGTTCGGCTTTATCGCGATGGATTTTTTGTATCCATTCCAAGTTCACCACGGGCACGACACCAATCGCTAAATCAACGAACTTTGCTGAATCAATGCCTTTTGTTTCGTCGTGTGCTAAGCCGTGCAAACCTTCGTAGAACAACAAATCTGAACCCGCTTCGATGTCTTCCCAAGGGGTAAATACGCCAGGTGTCAGGTTGGTCAGATTGAAATGTTTGTTGTGTTCCACCGCTTCTGGTTCGCTGTGAACGTAGTAACGACGTTTGCAAGAGCCTGTTTCGCCGTACTGTTTGAACATCGCTTCGATTTTGTCGAAGTGGTTCGCTTCAGGACCGAAATGACTAAAGGTGTTGTTGCCCGCTTTAGCCGCTTCAGCAGCCGCAGCGCGAAACGCCATACGATCCAAGCTGTGCAAGCTATCGCCTTCAATCACCGCTGCCTTGATTTTGGTGCGGCGGAAAATGTTTTCAAAAGCGCGTTTAGCGGTGGTTGTACCTGCACCAGATGAACCAGTAATAGCGATGACGGGATGCTTGCGTGACATGTTTGAATCTCCTCGATTTGAATGTATTAAAAGAATAGGCGAAAAATTTTGAGGCGCGATTCTAGCAGAGGTTCGCGCGGCTCGTAATCGGCGTGTCATTTTTCAGCGGAAATCGGGCATAAAAAAACGCAGCGTAAGCTGCGTTTGTGAATGACGCACGGAGCTTAGCGAATCACAGTTGGCGCATCTGCGCCCAATTTCCCCGTTACGTCTTTGGCAAATTGCAGCGCGGCGGCTTTGCTGGCGAACTGCTCGATACGCACTTGATAAAGCGTCGTTTCGTTTTGCGCCACTGGCATTAAGCGCACCGCGTAACCCGCTGCGCGCCAAGCGTCATAAGCGTTAAGCGCGCCCGCTTGATCAGCAGCGGTGAGCAAAACCACTTTCCATTTGCCGCCCGTTTTTGCGGCGGCAGCATCGGGTGCGATTTCGGTTTCGGCCGCCCACACCGCCAATTGCGCGGGGTCAACAGCGGTGACAGCTTTAGCTGCCGCACCTTTGGGCATTTCATAAAACGACATCGCGTCAGCCATTTCGAATTGCGATTTGTCCGCGCCTTGCACGGCAATTTTCCCTTCAATCAAACACACAATGCCTTTGTCGTCGCCGTCTTTACCCCACACGTCCGTGCCGCGTATGCCGATGGTGGCATTGGCAACATTGATGGTGATGGCGCGCGGTTTATGTTTGGCAAGCGCGGCGGTGGTGAAGCGAAACGCGCCTTTGGCGACATCGAGCAAGGCGGTGAACAGCGGTTTTTCTTCAAACTTTTGCGCCAAATTTGACACGCGCAGATTGGCGTTTTGACCGAGCTTAATCGCGCTGCCATCCGCGCCTTGCAACAACACGCGCGCATTCGCACCCGTGATAATTTTGTCGTCGTTATTAAGAGTCGTGCCGACGCTCAAAGGATATTGCGCGTTGTCGCGTTGCAACCAAGCAGGCATTTGCACACCTTGCACCGTCATATCGGGTGCGGCAAAAGCGGCGGGGCTGAAAGCGGCGAAAAGGCTGGCGAGTACTGCTGCACCATATAAGTGATTCATTTTTAACTCCTAGATCTAAAGAGGGGGATGAAGGCAAGCGCAGCATTAGGCTGTGCCGCTATAATGCCACACTTTTTTTTGCCCCATCCTGCCACTATGCAAGCCAATTACCATCCCGAAGCCATCGAAAAATCCGTGCAGCACGCATGGGACGAACAGCAAGTTTTTCTAGCCCAAGACACCAGCGACAAACCTAAATACTATTGCCTGTCGATGTTCCCTTACCCGTCCGGCAAGTTGCATATGGGGCATGTGCGCAATTACACCATAGGCGACGTGCTGAGTCGTTATCACCGCATGAAAGGCTTTAACGTGATGCAGCCGATGGGCTGGGACGCGTTCGGGCTGCCTGCCGAAAATGCTGCGATGGCACACAACGTGCCGCCCGCCGAATGGACGTATGCCAATATCGACTACATGAAACAGCAGTTGAAGTTGCTCGGTTTAGGCATCGACTGGACGCGCGAAGTGAAAACTTGCACGCCTGAGTATTACCGTTGGGAACAATGGCTGTTTACCAAATTGTTTAACAAAGGCGTGATTTACAAACGCACTTCGACGGTGAATTGGGACCCCGTCGATAACACCGTGTTGGCGAACGAACAAGTCATCGACGGACGCGGCTGGCGTTCTGGCGCGCTGGTGGAAAAGCGCGAAATTCCCATGTATTTTTTCCGCATCACCCAATACGCCGACGAGTTGCTAAAAGACTTGGACACGCTGGACGGTTGGCCTGAGCAAGTGAAAACCATGCAGGCGAACTGGATCGGCAAGAGCTACGGTTGCGATGTGCATTTTCCATATGACCAAACCAGCATCGGCACAGACGGTGTGCTCAAGGTTTACACCACGCGCCCTGACACGCTGATGGGCGTGACTTACGTTGCGGTGGCTGCCGAACATGCGCTGGCGACGCAAGCCGCTGCTAACAATCCCGCACTCACTGAATTTATCGCTGAATGTAAGCGCGGCGGCACTGCCGAAGCCGACATGGCGACGATGGAAAAGAAAGGCATGAATACGGGGCTTTTCGTGACGCATCCGCTTAATGGCGAAAAGCTGCCAGTGTGGGTCGCCAACTATGTGTTGATGGGCTACGGCGAAGGCGCGGTGATGGCCGTGCCTGCGCACGATGAACGCGATTTTGAGTTTGCGCAGAAATATAATTTGGCTATCAAGCAGTCCATCAACGTAGCTGGCAACGCATTTAGCGATGCGGCTTGGCAAGAATGGTATGGCGACAAAGCGCAAGGCGTGTGCGTCAACTCTGACAAATACGACGGACTAAATTTCCAAGCAGCCTTCGATGCGATTTCCGCTGACTTAGCCAGCAAAAATCTAGGCGCGAAAAAAGAGCAGTTCCGTTTGCGCGACTGGGGCATTTCGCGTCAGCGTTATTGGGGCTGCCCAATCCCTATCATTCATTGTGCGAAGTGCGGCGATGTGGCTGTTCCCGATGAACAACTGCCGGTGATTCTTCCCGAAAATGTTGTACCCGATGGCGCGGGTTCTCCGTTGGCGAAGATGCCCGAATTCTTTGAGTGCAAGTGTCCAAAATGCGGCGACGATGCCAAACGCGAAACCGACACCATGGATACTTTCGTCGAGTCATCTTGGTATTACGCACGTTACGCCAGCCCGCAATGCAGCACGGGCATGGTCGATAAAGCCGCCGCGCAACAATGGTTGCCCGTCGATCAATATATCGGCGGCATCGAACACGCGATTCTGCATCTGTTGTACGCGCGCTTCTTCCACAAGCTGATGCGCGACGAAGGGCTGGTGCAAGGCGACGAACCCTTTAAGAATTTGCTGACGCAAGGCATGGTCATCGCGCCGACTTTTTATCGCGAAGCCGCCAACGGTAAAAAGCTCTGGCTCAATCCTGCCGATGTCACGGTAAGCCTTGATGATAAAGGCCGCGCGACGGGTGCGGCGTTGACTGCTGATGGGCTGCCAGTGGTAATCGGTGGCACGGAAAAAATGTCCAAGTCGAAAAACAATGGCGTGGATCCGCAAGCCATCATCGACCAATACGGCGCAGATACGGCACGCTTATTTATGATGTTCGCTGCGCCGCCTGAGCAATCGCTGGAGTGGTCGGATAGCGGCGTGGAAGGCGCGTTCCGCTTTTTGAAGCGTGTGTGGAAAGCCGCGCACGACCATATCGAACAAGGCTTGGTCGCGGCTTACCGTGCTGGCGAATTGAGTGCTGCCGCGCAAGCCTTGCGTTTGCAACTACATCAAACTATCCAAAAAATTGATGACGATTATGGTCGCCGCAAAACCTTCAACACCGCCATCGCCGCCATCATGGAGCTGCTCAATGCCTTGGCAAAATTTGATGCCAACACGGCAGTGGAGCGCAGCGTGGTGCAAGAAGTTTTAGAAGCAGCGGTGCTGTTGCTGTCGCCGATTGCGCCGCATATTTCTGATGCGATTTGGGCGGAGTTGCGCCCCGACACGCGTTTGCATGAGCAAGGCTTTCCTGTGGTCGATGCGACTGCTTTGGTGCAAAACGAAATCGACTTAGTGATACAGGTGAACGGCAAGTTGCGCGGCAGTTTGCGCGTGGCAAAAGACACCGACAAAGCCACGCTGGAAACTTTAGCCCTCGCCCACGAAGCGGTACAAAAACTATTGGCTGGAGTAGCGGCGAAAAAAGTCATCGTCGTGCCAGGTCGCTTGATTAACGTGGTGATGTGATGAAATTACGCGCGCTGATTTTGGCTGTCTTGATGGTTGCGTTAACAGGCTGCGGCTTTCATTTGCGTGGTCAGGCGGGGATGCCGTTCAAGTCGATTTATCTCGATGTACCCAATCTCAACACGCCGTTTATCAATGAACTGCGCCGTAATTTGATTGCCAATAAATTGCAGCTCGCCAGCGATGCGGCACAAGCGGACGTGATTTTGAACATCGTGAGCGAGCTGAACGATAAGCAGATTTTGACCTTGGGCGGCACGGGACGCGTCAGTGAATTCAAGCTGCGCACGGTGGTGTCGCTACGCGCTTTTGATAATCAGCAGCGTGATTGGATACGCGCCGAAGAGCTGTCTATCGAGGGCGATTATTCTTACGACGACACTAAAATTTTGGCGAAAGAAGCCGAAGAAGCCTTGCTCTACAACAGTATGCGCACGGACATGGTGCAACAAATCGTGCGCCGCTTAAGCCACGCCAAATTACAGACTGAATAAAACCCCATGCCCACCATTAGCAGTGATGACTTAGCGCGCCACCTCACAGCGGGATTGAAACCGCTGTATGTGGTGATGGGCGACGCGCTGTTATTGGCGGTTGAGGCGGCGGACAGCATTCGTTTGGCGGCGCGTAACGCAGGCTATGCCGAACGCGAAACGTTTGTCGTAGAGCAATACTTCGAGTGGGCGGAACTGAAAAATAGCGCGCAAAGTATGTCGCTATTCGCTGAACGAAAAGTCATCGACATCCGCATTCCGACAGGTAAACCAGGGCTAGAAGGCGGGCAGGCGTTACAAGATTATGTGACGAATAGCAGCCCCGATATTTTGACTTTAATCAGCTTGCCTAAGCTCGACAGCACGGGCTTAAAAAGCAAATGGTTCGCAGCCTTGCAAGCGCAAGCGGTCATCGTGTCTGCCGACGACATTCCGCGTCACGCCCTGCCTGCTTGGTTGGCGGGGCGATTGCGCCGCCAAGGACAAAGTACCGACAACGCCACGCTGGAATTTTTAGCCGATAAATCGGAAGGCAATTTGCTTGCCGCCTTTCAAGAAGTGCAAAAACTCGCGCTGCTTTATCCTGCTGGCGTATTGAGTTTTGAGCAGGTTAAAGACGTGGTGATGGATGTGTCGCGTTTTGACATTAGCAAACTTTCCGAAGCCATGTTGACGGGTAACACGGCGCGTTTCGCGCGCATCCTCGACGGTTTGCAAGCTGAAGGCACGGCAACAGTTTTGGTGTTGTGGGCGATGACCGAAGACATCCGCAAGCTGGGCAAAGTGTTGCAAGTGTTGCAACGCGGCGGTAACGTGAATAGCGCAATTCGCGAAGCGCGCATCTGGGGTGCGAATGTCAGCCTGATTGAGAATGCCACGCGCCGCATTAAATTAGCGCACGTTAATGCGGCGATACAACATGCGGGGCGCGTAGATAAAACCATTAAAGGATTGCGCCAAGGTGATGTGTGGGATGAGTTGCTGCAATTAGGTTTACGCTTCGCTGTAGGGCATCGCTAAGAATCCAAATCTCATCATGATGCGTTGTTGCTCACAAAAAATTACTCCTTACATAGTTTTTCTATGCGTCGTCGTAATTTTTTTTCGCGCCTAGCCTCACTTCGATATTTGAATTTTTAGCGACACCCTAAATAAAGGAGCAAAACATGAGCGAAATTTTGCTAGTAATGACCAATTTACCCGATGCAAGATCCGCCAAAAAAATGGCGGAGCATATTATTCAGTCGCGTGCGGCGACCTGCGTAAACCAGTTGGCGCAATGCACTTCGACCTATTTATGGCAAGACAAAATCGTCACTGCGCACGAAATTCCCCTGCTGATTAAGACCACCCGCGCTGCGTATGCGCAGTTAGAAAAACTGATTCGCGCCGCGCATCCTTACGAGCTTCCAGAAATTATTGCCTTGCCTGTCACGCTGGGTTTACCTGCTTATTTGGCGTGGGTAGCCAGCGAAATCGAAATTATGTACGAGGAAAAATGATGCGTTTTGTTGCCTTATTACTTTGCGTTTTGCTCAGCCTCACAGCGCACGCCGAGGGCTTTTTGGCGGGTTTGTCGGGCAAGTCTAAAGCGACTTTTCTACCGCCTGACCAAGCGTTTCAACTCACTATCAATGCGGTGGATGCGCACACGCTGCGCGCGAATTTCAGCATCACGCCTGGCTATTATTTGTATCGCGACCGCATCAGTTTTAAGCCTACCGACGCGACTGTTACGCTGAGTAAAGTTGATATGCCGCAAGGTGTAACCAAGCAAGATCGTAACTTCGGCGCGGTGCAGGTGTTTCATCAAGGCTTCGCTGCGCAGCTCGCCATCGCTGCTCCTGCTGGGCAAGATAGCGTGACGCTGCTCGCCGAATATCAAGGCTGTAGCGAGCAAGGTTTGTGCTACCCACCGATAGAAAAAACGCTGACGGTGAAATTGAGCGAGCTTGCCACGCCAACGCCTGCCGCCAGCACAAAAAACTCATCCAATGAAAATTCGCAAATCGCTCAGGTATTACGCGATGGCAGCTTTTGGCTGGTGCTAAGTTTCTTTTTCGGCGCAGGGCTATTGCTGGCGTTCACGCCCTGCGTGTTCCCGATGATTCCAATTTTGTCGGGCATCATCGTCGGGCGCGGTGCGCACTTAACCCGCCTGCACGCCTTCATCTTGTCCGCTGCGTATGTGTTGGGCATGGCACTGACTTACGCGGCGGCGGGCGTGGCGGCGGGCTTGTCGGGCGAGCTGTTGTCTAGTGCGCTGCAAACGCCGTGGGTATTGGGCAGCTTCGCCGCCGTGTTCGTCGTGTTGGCGTTGTCCATGTTCGGCTTTTACGAATTACAAATGCCCGCCGCCTTGCAAAGCAAACTCGCCGACACCAGCAATAAACTGCACGGCGGGCATCTCGGCGGCGTGTTTTTAATGGGCGCGTTATCTGCCATCATCATGGGGCCGTGCGTTGCCGCCCCATTAGCAGGTGCCTTGCTGTATATCAGCCAAACGCATGACGCGGTGTTAGGCGGCATCGCCCTATTCGCCTTGGCGTTAGGCATGGGCGCACCGCTGTTGCTGATTGGCAGCTCGGCAGGATTTTTGTTGCCTAAAGCAGGCGGCTGGATGGAGGCGGTGAAAAAAATCTTTGGCGTGATGCTGATAGCGTTAGCGATTTGGATTATTCAACCAATTGTTGCCATCAGCGTGCAAATGTTGCTATGGGGGGCGTTATTGATTTTATCGTCAGCTTATTTGCAAGTTTTTACCCCGCTGGCGAGTTATGCCCATGGCTGGCAAAAATTCCGCAAAGGGGGCGCGGTGTTGCTACTGCTGCTGGGAATCGCCTATTTAATCGGCGCGTTGTCGGGTGCTAATGACATTTTGCGACCTTTAGGGGTGTTAGGGGGAGCGGCGCAAAAAACTACGCTGCAATGGACGCGCATTAAAGATATTGCCGAATTGGACGAACGCATCCCTGCCGCGCAAGGCAAGCTAGTCGTGCTGGATTTTTATGCCGAATGGTGTGCTTCCTGCAAAGAAATGGAGCGCGACACCTTTAGCAACACGGCGGTGCAAGCCCAGCTAAAAAATGCAGTGCTGTTGCAAGCCGATGTCACCGCCAACAACGCAGCAGATAAAGCCTTGCTTAAACGCTATGCCCTGTTCGGCCCGCCCGCGACCTTGTTTTTTGACGCGCACGGCGTGGAGGTCAGTGACGCGCGCGTCATCGGCTACCAAGATGCCCAACAGTTTTTAGTGACGCTGCAAAAGGTGAGACCGTAAATATGATCAACGCTCCTATCAAATCTAATTGGGCACGTTTTGCTTTTATCGCCCTCGCTATCCTGTGGCTAACGACGGGCTGGTTTATTTTGCTGTATGGCGGGTTTTACAGCAGCCATAAATACTCGCAAATCACCACGTTTGTGGATGGCTTGGGCGCGATTTTTATGGCTTATTTATTTTTGTTGCTGGCAACCGTCGCGTTGGCGGTGGTGTTGCAAAGCTTCGCGGTGCGGCGTAACGCTTATGTTGCCCTGGGTTTATTGATATTTTTGCCGCCTTGCAGCTTGTTAGTCCTTAACTATATTTAAGTTGCACCGCACATCACGGCATCGCCAGTTTTTTGCTTATCTCCCGTAACTTTTAGCAAAAAACCTAGACAATTAACCCCAACTTACGGCAAACTACACGGATGAAAACTGCTTCACTTTCCGCTAAGGGCATTTTGGTGCTACATGGACCTAACTTAAACTTGCTCGGTACGCGCGAGCCTGAAGTGTATGGACGCACCACATTAGCCGAAATTGATGCGGATTTAGTGAGTGTTGCTAACAAAAGCGGTGTGCGGTTACAAACTTTGCAAAGTAACGCTGAAGTTGTCTTGATTGAACGCATTCATCAGGCACGTTTGGACGGAACATCGTTTATTATCATCAACCCTGCTGCCTTTACCCACACGAGTGTGGCACTACGCGATGCTTTAGCGGCGGTGGCAATCCCCTTTGTTGAAGTACATTTATCGAACGTCTTTGCGCGCGAAGCGTTCCGCAAAGAGTCGTATTTTTCTGATTTAGCCGTTGGTGTAATAAGCGGCTTAGGTGTGTCAGGCTATCAATTCGCCGTGCAGTACGCATTGGCTTACAAAAAACCATAAGAGGAGAACGCAATGGATTTACGCAAACTAAAAACCCTGATTGAACTGGTGGAAGCATCCAATATCGCCGAGCTAGAAATTAGCGAAGGTGAAGAGCGTGTGCGTATCACCCGCTCCGTTGCAGCGGGTCAGCAAATGTTCGCCGCCGCGCCTCAGCCACAAATGATGATGGCAGCCGCCCCTGTTGCCGCCGTTGCAGCCCCCGTTGAAGCTGCTAAACCTGCTGCGGTGGAAGGTCATATTGTTAAGTCGCCTATGGTGGGCACCTTCTACCGTTCCGCTTCGCCCGGTGCAAAAGCGTTTGTCGATGTCGGTCAAAGCGTCAACGCCGGCGATACCTTGTGCATCATCGAAGCAATGAAATTGCTCAATGAAATCGACTCGGACTTCGCGGGCGTGGTGAAAGCCATTTTGGTTGAAAACGGTCAGCCTGTTGAATACGGTCAGCCTTTGTTTGTCATCGGCTAAAAATAAGCAATCGTTGCGCTATTGCGGCGATTATTGTTTTTGACAGATTCAAACTCTATCGTTTATTAGTTAAACGTCATGGCGCGAAAGCAACCGCGCTAGCTCGGAGAATCTCAATGTTTGAAAAAATCCTCATCGCCAATCGTGGCGAAATCGCTTTACGCATCCAACGCGCTTGCCGCGAAATGGGCATTAAAACCGTGGTCGTGCATTCCGAAGCCGATGCTGACGCGAAGTACGTCAAGCTCGCCGACGAGTCCGTCTGTATTGGCCCTGCATCTTCATCGCAAAGTTATTTGAGCATCCCTGCCATTATTGGCGCAGCGGAAGTAACCGATGCCCAAGCGATTCATCCGGGCTACGGCTTCTTGTCGGAAAACGCGGATTTTTCTGAACGCTGCGAAAAATCAGGCTTTGTCTTTATCGGTCCGCGCGCCGAAACCATCCGCATGATGGGCGACAAAGTGTCAGCAAAAATCGCTATGAAAAAAGCGGGCGTGCCCTGCGTGCCAGGTGTGGAAGGCGCGTTGCCTGACGACCCTAAAGAGATTATCAAAATTGCCCGCAGTATCGGTTATCCCGTGATTATCAAGGCTTCGGGCGGCGGCGGCGGACGCGGGATGCGCGTGGTGCATACCGAAGCAGCGGTGCTCAATGCGGTGACCATGACCAAAGCGGAAGCGCAAGCAGCGTTTAACAATCCCATGGTTTACATGGAAAAGTATTTGGAAAATCCACGTCATATCGAAATCCAAATTTTGGCGGATGAGCATGGCAATGCGGTGTATTTAGGTGAACGTGATTGCTCGATGCAACGTCGTCACCAAAAGATTTTGGAAGAAGCCCCCGCGCCTTTGCTCGACCCGAAATTACGCAACAAAATTGGTGAACGCTGTGCTGAAGCGTGTCGCAAAATCGGTTATCGCGGCGCGGGTACGTTTGAGTTTTTGTACGAAAATGGCGAGTTTTATTTTATTGAAATGAACACCCGCGTGCAGGTTGAACATCCCGTGTCAGAAATGATTACGGGCATCGACATCGTGCAACAACAAATCCGTATCGCAGCAGGTGAAAAACTGGCGTTCCGCCAAAAAGATATTCAGTTCAAAGGCCATGCTATTGAATGCCGTATCAATGCCGAACACCCGTTCAAATTTATTCCTTCACCCGGCCGCATCACCACTTGGCACATGCCCGGCGGCCCTGGCATCCGCGTTGATTCACATGTGTACGCCAACTACTTCGTGCCGCCGCATTATGACTCGATGATCGGCAAGCTGATTGCCTACGGCGACACGCGTGAACAGGCGATGGCACGGATGCGCACCGCGCTGTTAGAAATCGCGGTGGAAGGTATCGACACCAACATCGCGCTGCATCGTGAATTGATGCAAGACGCGGCATTTATTCGCGGCGGCACCAACATTCATTATTTAGAAGCGCGTTTGGCTGAGCGCAACAAAGCCAAATAATGGCTTGGCTTACTCTCATCGCGGATAGCGATGCGCAACACGCTGAAGCCTTGAGCGAAGCATTGTTGGAACGTGGCGCGTTGTCGGTGGATTTGCTCGATGCCGATGCCGACACGCCCGATGAACAAGCGATTTTTGGTGAACCGGGCGAGCCGCCGCCTGGCGTGTGGCAACACAATCGCATCAGTGCTTTGTTCGATCAAGATCAGGATGTCGCTGCGATTTTGCAGGGGGCGGCACACGACATCGGCTTAACCGTGCTACCTAAATTTCGCATCGAAACCTTGGCGGATAACGACTGGGTGCGTTTAACCCAATCGCAATTCGAGCCGATTCCCATCTCGCCGCGCTTATGGATAGTGCCGACTTGGCACACCCCGTCTGACCCCGCCGCCATCAACATCGTGCTCGACCCTGGTTTAGCTTTTGGTACAGGCAGCCATCCCACTACGCGGCTGTGTTTGCGCTGGTTGGATAACAATATGCCGCCGGGGTTGAGCGTGCTCGACTACGGCTGTGGTTCGGGTATTTTGGCGATTGCGGCAATGAAGCTGGGTGCAGCGCACGCAGTTGGCGTGGATTTGGACAAGCAAGCGGTGCTTGCCAGTCACGACAACGCAGCGGCAAACAATGTCAGCCATGTCGAATTTTATTTGCCTGAAAACGACCCGCTCAGAAAATACGATTTAGTCGTGGCTAACATTTTGACCAATCCGTTACGGATGCTCGCACCCTTGTTGGCGGGCGCGACTAAGCAGGGTGGGCAAATCGTGTTGTCGGGCATTTTGCAAGAGCAAGCCGAGGACGTGATGGCGATTTATGCGCAATGGTTTGATTTGAATGCGCCGATATTTGAAGACGGCTGGTCGTGCTTATCAGGACGTAAACGCTAGGCGAATATGGACGGAACCACTCGCTGCCCCCACTGCGACACGCGCTTCAAAATCGCCGCCGCGCAACTGCAAGCGCATCAAGGTCAGGTGCGTTGCGGACAGTGCTTGCAAGCCTTTGATGCGCGCCTTGAATTCATCTCGGACGAGCCGCATCCGCAACTGGAACTGCACGAATTGGTGGCGAATGCGCCCGCGCCCGTCACCGCCCCGCCTAGCCTAGCCAGTAGCCTTGATTTTAGTCAGCCTGTGCCAACGGAGCTGCATGGGGAGGAGCGTGTGGTAGCAATGCCCGCTGACGCAGCACCTGTGACTAAGCGTGGCAGGGCAGGGCTGCTAATTGCCTTGCTGGTGCTGGGTTTGCTGTTGCAATTAGCTTATGTGTGGCGCGCCGATTTAGCCGCGCGCCTTCCCGCCAGCAAACCGCTGTTGCAAACCGTGTGTACTTGGTTGTCGTGTACGGTGGGGCTGCCGCAAAGCAGCGAGTTGATTAGCATCGAATCGTCCAACTTAGAAGCCGACCCGAACAACAGCCAGTTGATTAGCTTGAACGTGTTGCTGCGCAATCGCGCTAATTACGCCTTGGCTTTGCCGCAGTTGGAGCTGACCTTAAATGACTCGCAAGAACGTCCGATGGCGCGGCGCATTTTCAAACCGACTGAGTATTTAAGCGTGCCGCAAACCGCCGACGCGGGTGTAGCCGCTAATCAAGAAATCAATATAAAAGTTTGGTTGGAGCTGCGCGGCTTAAACCCTAGCGGCTATCGCTTGGTGTTGATTTATCCTAATTCTTAATCGGAGCAAATATGCTTAAATTTACCGCAAGCCACGAATGGGCGCGCCTGCAAGCCGATGGCGCATTAGCGGTCGGCATCAGCGCGCAAGGTCAGTCGATGTTGGGCGATATGGTGTTTGTTGAGTTGCCCGCGATTGGGCGCAAAGTTGTGGCAGGCGAGGCGTGCGCGGTGGTCGAATCAGTCAAAGCGGCATCGGACGTTCACGCGCCAGTTGGCGGCACCATTATTGCGGTGAATGCGCAACTTAGCGACTCGCCAGAAGACCTCAACAACACGCCCTATGCGAGCTGGATATTTACTTTGCAAGCAGATAATTTAGCTGATTTAGACGGCTTGATGGATGAAGCGCATTATTTAGCCACACTCGCTTAGCACGACTTTTTATCGCACGCATTGTGGCAACACAGCGGTATCATTCCGCCTCATTTATTCCACATAAGGAACTCGCCATGAAAACCATACCGCCCATTGTTCCAACCTTAGCTGGCAATCCCATCAAACTGTATGGCGAGTTTCCACAAGTAGGGCAAGCCGCGCCAGATTTCAGCTTGGTCAACGCCGAGTTACAAAACATCACGCTGGCTAACTTTGCTGGCAAACGCAAAGTGCTCAACATCGTACCCAGCCTAGACACCCCCACTTGTCAGGCATCAGCGCGACACTTCAATGTTGCCGCGAGTAGTTTGGATAACACGGTAGTGATTAACATTTCGGCTGATTTACCGTTTGCCATGGCGCGTTTTTGCGCTTCAGAAGGCTTGAGCAATGTGGTGAATTTATCGTTGATGCGCGGGCGTGATTTCATGCGCAACTACGGCGTGAAAATTGCCGATGGCGTGTTAGCTGGATTGACTTGCCGCGCGGTCATCGTGCTGGATGCGCACAACAAAATTCGCTACACCGAATTGGTTGCGACCATCGAGCAAGAACCCAATTACGCGGCGGCACTCGAAGCCTTGCAACATTGCTAACTCAATCAGGAGACTCATTATGTTTAACGCAAAATCTATTTTTATCGCACTCGTCGCAGCAGCAACTTTAAGCGCGTGTGCGTCGAGCAACTCAGGGGCGGCATATACGCGCGGGCAAGTGCGTCAAGTTGAAGATGTGAAAATGGCAACCGTCGAAAGCATCCGCGACATTCAAATTGAAGGCACTAAAACCCCTATCGGTGCAGGCGCAGGCGCAATCATCGGTGGCGTGGCGGGCGGCAATCGCGGCGGTAATGCAGCGAGTGCCATAGGCTCGGTATTAGGCAGCGTAGTCGGCGGCTTGGTCGGCGCGGCGGCGGAAGAAGGGGTCACGCGTCAAGCAGGCTTTGAAATTACGGTTAAATTTGACGACGGCAAAATGGTCGCCATCGCGCAAGGTGCGGATGAAAAATTCAAAGTGGGTGACCGCGTGCGTATCGTGACAGGTGCGGGTGTCACGCGGGTGAGTCACTAAGTTTCACGCCGTATCTAAGTGCTAATTGTGCGCGAGGGAGGCTGTGATGAATCAGTTGATACGGCAGTGTTGGGCAGGCAAGGCGGCAAATATGCGTGAGCAGCTTGCCGTTTTTTTGCGTCTATTTCAGCGCATCTTATGGCTGTTGTTTGCGCTGTACGTCTTACCTTGTAAAGCCCTGGATAGCCCGCCGCTGGCGCATTATCGGGTGGCGATAGATCGCGAATATGCACCTTACGAATTTTTGGATGCGAGCGGCACAGCGCAGGGTTACACGCCCAATTTGTTGCGCGCGATTGGCACGGCGGCGCATGTTGAATTTGAATTTATCGCATTAGATTGGCCAGATGCACTTGCCGCATTAGAGGCGGGCAAGGTGGACATCATCAATATGATACGCACGCCTGAACGCGCCGCGCGCTATCAATTTTCCACGCCGCATAGTCGTATTGCGCAAGCCATTTTCCGCCACCATGAACAAAGCAAAATCGTTGATTTAGATAGCCTCGCTGGACATGCGGTGGGCTTGCAAAAAAATGATATTTCAGCCGTGCTACTGGCGCATCGCAGCGACTTCAAAGCGCATTTTGTGGATAGCAAAATTGACGGTTTGATGCACTTAAATTTAGGCAAGACCGATGCGTTTTTATGCGCCGAACAAAGCTGTGTGCGTGCCATTGCTGAATATAATTTTCTCAACATTGACTTAGCTGAAGGCAATTTATTTGCGCAAGATTTTGCTTTTGCGACGCATCGTAATAATCCCGTTTTGTTAGCTTTATTGAATCAGCAGCTCAGCCAGTTAGAAACTTCAGGGCGCATGAATGCCCTCAAGGTGCAATGGTTGCAAGGCTCTGTGCATAGAGCTAGTTGGCTGGAAAATAATCTGCTTGCGGTGTTGGTAGTCACTGCGGTTGCGTTAGTTTTGCTGTGGAATGTGCTGCTGCGCAAATTAGTTCGCGTTAGAACTAAACGCTTGCAACAGCATTTAGTTTTTGCCGACGCACTGAATAAAATTGCCCATAGCGTGATGACGCGCGTCGATGCGGAGAGCATTTTTGACGAGGTGATACAGGTGTTGAGCGCGACACTGCAAACCGATCGCGCGCTGATTTACGACATCTCTTATCGCCATCATCACGCGCAGGCTTTATGCGAATGCTTGAATCCTGCGCATCCAGAAATCAGCGCGACTAAAGCGACTTATTCCTTAGACTTGTTTATCGCCGCTGCCGACGAAATCCGCCGTACTCGCCAGCCTTTGAGCAGTCAATATGATGCAATCAATGCGCATTTACTCGACACGGAGGCGGGGGCAATTTTGCATCGCGACATGCAGATACGCAGCCTGCTTTGGTATCCGTTTGCGTTCCGCGAAGATGGTTTTTATATGTTTGCCTTAAACCAAATTTATGCCGATAAAAGCTATTCGCAAGTCGAATTAGATTTTTTAGCTTCGGTCAGTCAGATGGTCAGCATCGCCTTAGAAAAAATCCGCTTACTCGCCGAAAGCCAGCACTTGTCGTTCTACGATGCCTTGACGCAATTACCTAATCGCCGCCTGTTATTAGATAGGCTGCAACAGGCTTTGCTGGCGAGTGCGCGCAGCGAAAAAGCGGGCGCAGTATTGTTTATCGACCTCGATTATTTCAAAACTATCAACGACACACTGGGACATTTGGCGGGTGATTCATTATTGCAACAAGTCGCGCAGCGGCTCAGTGGGTGTGTGCGCGAAGGCGATACCGTAGCGCGTTTAGGCGGCGATGAATTTATTGTCATGCTGGAAAATTTAAGCCGCTTGAACACGGAAGCCATCGAGCAAACCCGCGTCATCGGGATGAAAATTTTAGCGGCATTGGCAGAGCCGTATGATTTGGCGGGACAGCACTTTAAGACCACCAGCAGTATCGGCGCGACGGTGTTTATGGGCGCGCAACACAGCACCGAAGAGCTCATCAAGCAATCCGACATTGCCATGTATCAAGCCAAACAAGTGGGGCGCAATGGCTTGCAGTTTTATGCCGCATCACTTACCCCCGCCCACTAATGCTGCAACTCGGCTAAATTCCAGCGCGCCTTAACATTGAACTGATAATTTTTATCACCTTGTTGTTTCGCCAAACGCAATGCGCCCGCAAAGGCAATCATCGCGCCGTTGTCGGTGCAAAATGCCAAATCAGGATAGAACACCCGCCCGCCGCGTTGCTCAATATCGCGCGTCAAACGCTCACGCAGTAAGGTGTTTGCGCCCACGCCCCCTGCCACCACCAACTGAGTTAAGCTCGTATGTGCCAAGGCAGCGCGGGCTTTGTGCGCCAACACGTCGATGATGGCTTCTTGCGCGGCGTAGGCAATGTCGGCTTTGGTTTGTGGCGCGTTGTCGCTGTTTTTAACCGCCGTCAACACGGCGGTTTTTAATCCGCTAAAACTGAAATCAAAATCGCCACTGCGCAACATCGGGCGTGGCAATTTGTATTGATTGGGACGACCCAGCTTGGCTAAAGCCGCCAAAGCGGGGCCGCCCGGATAACCCAAACCCAATAGCTTCGCGCTTTTATCGAAGGCTTCGCCCGCCGCGTCGTCTAAGGTTTCGCCTAATAGTTGGTACTCGCCCACGCCATCAACGCGCATCAGTTGGGTGTGTCCGCCCGATACCAGCAAAGCGACAAACGGGAATTCGGGCGCGGGGTCGGACAACAGTGGCGAAAGCAAATGCCCTTCGAGATGATGGATGGCGATGGTCGGCAAATCGAGCGCGAACGCCAGCGCGTTTGCCACGCTCGCACCCACCAACAGCGCGCCGCCTAAGCCTGGCCCTTGCGTATAAGCGATGGCGTTGACTTGTTGGAGCGTGATGCCAGCATCTTGCAAGACACGGCGTATCAAGGGAATCATGCGTTGCACATGGTCGCGCGAGGCGAGTTCAGGCACCACGCCGCCGTATTCTTGATGCAAGGGAATTTGCGTATGCAGCGCGTGCGCCAACAAACCTTTGCCCATCTGATAGAGCGCGATGCCCGTCTCGTCGCACGACGATTCAATGCCCAGCGTAATCATTACAAGCTGATTGCGTAGCCGAAATGTTGCGCGAATTGCGCCATGATGTCGGCGCGTGACGGCGTGTGATTTTGTCCGCCGCGACTGGCAATTTTTATCGTGCCCATTAAGGATGCCAAGCGACCCGTGGTTTCCCAATTCCAGCCTTGTTGAATGCCGTGCAACAATCCCGCGCGATAGGCATCGCCGCAACCTGTGGGGTCAAGCAGGGCGGTCGCTTTGGCGCAGGGGATGATAATTTCTTTGCCGTCGGCATAAATGGTCGAACCGTCGCCGCCACGCGTCACAATTAGCGCACGTTTGCCTTGCGCTAATTCGAGCAGCGTCTTGCCCGTTTTGTCTTGCAATAACTGCGCCTCATAGTCGTTCACCGTCACATACGTCGCGAGACTGACCAAGTGCAACAGCTCCTCGCCACTAAACATCGGCATCCCCTGACCCGGATCGAACACCCAAGCAATGCCTGCATCAACGAACTGTTGCGCGTGTTGCATCATGCCGTCGCGACCATCGGGCGACACAATACCTAAACTCACTTGCTGCGCATCGCTGACTTTATTTTGTTCAGAAAAGCCCATCGCGCCCGGGTGAAATGCGGTGATTTGATTGTCGTCTAGGTCGGTGGTGATAAACGCTTGCCCCGTGAAACTGCCCGATACATGGCGCAGATGCGCTTGCGAAATATGGTGTTTTTGCAGATGCACAGCGTAAGTCGAAAAGTCATCGCCGACGGTTGCCATCAGCAACGGCGCGCCGCCTAACAGTTGCAAGTTATAGGCGATATTGCCCGCACAGCCACCAAATTCGCGGCGCATTTCAGGCACTAAAAACGCCACATTCAGCATGTGAATTTTCTCAGGCAAGATGTGTTTTTTGAATTGATCTTGAAACACCATAATGGTGTCGTACGCCATCGAACCGCAAATCAGTGTGTGCATCGCCCTGCTCCAAATTTGAAAAGGCGCGGATTGTAGCAGCGCGTGCGCGATGCTGGTGCGAGACGCACACATCGGGTGCGTTTTTAGCGGTGCTAGGTCGCGTGTCTCGCTTAATCAACAAGGCTCTGACAATGGCACGCACTTTGCTTTGTAGGCATCAAGCGGTGCATTCGTATCGCGCAGCATTTATTTTAGGGAGAGCACCATGAGTAAAGAAGCGGTATTGGCGGCATTGCGCCACAGTAAATTAAGCGAAGATTTATCTGACGACGAGGTGTCGCTGTTAGCGAGTTTGGTCATCGTGCATGATTACCGCGTGGAAGATGTACCCGTCGAAATGGACGGCGAGGCACTTGCGGATTCCTTGCTGATTTTGGTCGCAGGAGAAATCGAAGTGAGTGCGCTAGTGAATAACGAGCCAGTGTTTTTACATCTTGATGCACCAGGCGATTTAGCCCGTGTAATGAGCTTCGTCGGTGGCAAGGTCAGCATCAAAGCGGCAATCAATGTGAAGCGTCCCAGCACCGTGTTATTGCTCAAGCGCGCAACTTTAGAGGCGACCTTGCCGACCCTAGCTGGCAAGGTGTACGCGCATCCAACCTTGGCATATTTTGTGATGCGTAACTTAGTGCGTTATATGCACGAAGTGTCGCGCCGCAGCAGCGCGGAAAAAGAAGAAATGAGTAATTATTTATACTCTTTGCACGGACGATATTGAACGACGACTAGCACAACGGCACATAAATTTCCGTCAGCAAATCTTCAGGCGCGGTGTCCATCGGCGTGTTGAGATATTCCTCTAGCGCAGGTGCATCACGCAGCGCGCGTCCAACTTGAGCCAACCACACGCCAAACAACCATTCATACGCGGCTGGCAAAGCGGCATACGCGCCCTTGTGCCGCAGTACCGCGTACTCGCCGCCTGCAATCGTGACGCGCTCTAACGGCGGCTCTAAGGCGCAAGTTTGGCTGACCGATATACAGGCGCGTGAACGTAGTTGTGCTTCGGCAACGCTGGCGGGGTCATCGTAATAAACGCCGAACATACGGCTGTCAGGTGAGATTAAATTACGCGCGCCCAGCCAGCCGCCTAGCTGTTCAAAAGCGCGACTGATTTGTAAATATGAACCCGTGTGTGAAACGCTCAGCACCTCTAAATCAGGCAGCGTTCTTAACGTAACGTTGTGCATGGTGAGACTCCTTGCAAGGTGGGTAGGTTGATACTGGCTGTGGCTGCCGAGCTTGCGGTAGCGCGCAGGTGGCATGGCATATCGCTCATTAAAAGCGCGGGTAAACGACTGCACATTTTGGTAACCCGCTGTGCTGGAAATGTACTCGATGCTCAAATCGGCTTGTGCCAACTGCGCTGCCGCGCGATGTAAGCGCAAATGGCGCACCGTAGTGGCAATCGTTTCGCCGCGTGCGGCACGATAAATGCGATGAAAATGATAAGGTGAGAGGTAGGCGACGCGAGCCAATTTATCCAAGTCCAGCGGCTCATCTAAATGCGCGTAAATGTAATCCGTCACGCGGTTTAAGCGTGTTTCGTAGTTAATCCAGTTGGCGGATTTTTCTGGCATGGCTCGCACCCCATTAAGTAGTGATGGGGGAATTAAAACACAGCTAGATTTAACAAATCTTGCGCAGTTATTTCTGTTGTATCAGCTCAATCTTGTAACCATCGGGGTCTTCGACGAAAGCAATCACGGTGTTGCCATGCTTCATCGCGCCCGCGTCACGCACCACTTTTCCGCCACGTTGTTTAATTTCCGCGCAAGCAGCATACGCGTCAGCAACTTCAATGGCGATATGCCCAAACGCGTTGCCGAGCTGGTAGCTTTCTACGCCCCAGTTATGCGTGAGTTCAATCACTGCGCCATCGGCCTCGCTGCCGTAACCGACAAACGCTAAGGTGAATTTGCCATCGGGATAATCGCTGCGGCGCAGTAATTTCATGCCTAAAATTTCGGTATAAAACGCTAACGATTTTTCCAAATCAACGACGCGCAACATGGTGTGCAAAATTCTCATAGTCAGCCTCTAAATTAAATTTCTACCATCTCAAAATCTTCCTTACGCGCTTCGCATTCTGGACACGACCAATTCATCGGCACGTCGTCCCAGCGCGTGCCTGCCGCCAAGCCTTCTTCAGGCGCCCCAGCGGCTTCGTCGTAGATCCAGCCGCAAATTAAACACATATAGGTTTTGTATTCTGAAATGTTAGTCATATAGGGTAAAATGTTGGATTAGCCGCGCATTTTAGCATTCCAAAAATTTATGTCTGAATCATTCCCTCTCGTGATGACTTTTTCCGCCACCGATCCTAGCGGCGGTGCGGGTATGCAAGCCGATATTTTGACCATCGCCAGCATGGGTTGCCATCCGCTGTCGGTGGTTACCGCGATTACCGTGCAAGACACCAGCGGCGTGGACGATGTGCTGGCGATGGATCCCGAATGGGTCGTCGATCAAGCGCGCGCCATGTTGGAAGATGTGCCTGTCGCAGCATTCAAAATCGGCTTGCTCGGCAGCGTGGACAACATTCCTGCCATTGCCGAAGTGTTGGCGGACTATCCCGATGTGCCGCTGGTACTCGATCCCGTTTTAGCTTCGGGGCGTGGCGATGAATTAGCGGACGAGGACATGCTCGATGCGATGCGCGAACTGCTCATTCCGCAAACCACCTTGATTACGCCGAACAGTATTGAAGCGCGCCGTTTGGCGATTAACGAAGACGACGAAAGTGATGACCCATCTTTAGCAGAATGCGCCAAACGCTTGCTGGCAATGGGTTGCGAGTATGTGTTGATTACTGGTACGCACGAGCAAACCACCAAAGTCACCAACACTTTGTATAGCGAAGCGGGCGTGGTGCGCAGCGATAGTTGGGAACGCTTGCCAGGCAGTTATCACGGCTCAGGTTGCACCTTGGCTTCAGCGATTGCCGCCTTGTTAGCACAAGGTGTGGATGTGCCAGAAGCGGTGCAAGAAGCGCAGGAATACACTTGGCAAACGCTCAAATCAGGCTTTCGTCCTGGCATGGGGCAACATATTCCTGACCGTTTATTTTGGGCGCGCAGCGATGACGACACAGCAGATGAAGCCCGTCCAGCCGTCCTCAATTAACGGTCTGTATGCGATTACGCCAGACGAGCTGAATACGGCGGAATTGTTGCGTAAATCCAAGTTGGTGTTGCAGGGTGGCGCAACTGTTTTGCAATATCGCAACAAACTCGCCGCCGCTGATTTACAGCTCGTCCAAGCGGTCGCTTTACGCACTTTAACGCGCGAATTTGGCGCGATTTTTATTGTCAACGATGACGCGTTATTGGCGCAGCAAGTGGCGGCAGAGGGTGTGCATTTAGGGGGCGCGGACGGCTCTATCGCGGCAGCACGCGCAGTGTTAGGCAGCGACAAGTTGATTGGGGTGTCTTGCTATAATCGTTTGGATTTAGCGCACAGCGCGGTGCAAAACGGTGCGGATTATGTGGCGTTCGGCGCGTTTTTCGCCTCATCTGTTAAGCCTGATGCGCCCGTCGCCAGCTTGGCTTTATTGCAGCAGGCGCGCCGTGAAATTGTGTTGCCGATCGTCGCAATCGGCGGCATCACGGTGGCGAATGGCGCATCGCTTATTGCAGCAGGCGCGGATGCCTTGGCGGTAATTTCAGCGGTATTTGCCGCCACCGATATAGCGCACCGCGCGCGACAATTTAGCGAATTAACCGCAGCATAATTTTTGAATTAAATTTTTTAGAAGTGGACTGAACAACATGACAACACATAACGAACAATTATTTGCCGATTCACAAAAGCGCATTCCTGGTGGCGTGAATTCGCCGGTGCGCGCGTTTGGTTCGGTGGGCGGCACGCCACTGTTTTTCCAGCGCGGACAGGGCGCGTATGTGTGGGACGCGGATGGCAAAAAATATACCGACTTCGTCGGTTCTTGGGGACCGATGATTGTTGGGCATTGCCATCCTGAAGTGGTTAAAGCGGTACAAGATGCAGCGGCACAAGGCTTAGGTTTTGGCGCACCGACGGCGACCGAATTAGAAATGGCGGAGCTGTTGTGCAAGTTGTTGCCTAGCTTGGAAATGGTGCGTTTAGTTAGCTCAGGCACTGAAGCGACCATGACGGCAATCCGTTTGGCGCGTGGCTTTACCAACCGTTCACGCATCGTGAAATTTGAAGGGTGCTACCACGGCCATTCCGACGGCTTGTTGGTAAAAGCAGGTTCAGGCGCGCTGACGTTTGGTCAGCCGAGTTCGTCAGGCGTACCTGCTGAAATCGCCGCGCTCACCACCGTCATGCCTTACAACGACGCGGCGGCACTGGAAAAATGTTTCGCCGAAATGGGCAATGAAATCGCAGCGGTAATTGTCGAGCCAGTGGCGGGCAATATGAATTTGGTGTTACCTAAACGCGAATTTTTGGATGCGCTGCGCAGTCTTTGCACCAAGCACGGCGCGGTGTTGATACTCGATGAAGTGATGACCGGTTTCCGCGTGAGTATGCAAGGGGCACAAGGTTTTTATGGCATCAAACCCGACTTGACCACGCTGGGCAAAGTGATGGGCGGCGGATTGCCCGCTGCGGCATTCGGCGGTCGTCGCGACATCATGCAATGCTTAGCTCCTTTGGGTGCGGTGTATCAGGCGGGTACGCTGTCGGGCAATCCCGTCGCGGTCGCGGCAGGATTAACTAATTTGAAATTAGTCCAAGCCGCAGGCTTTTACGAAAACTTGGCGGCGCGTGCCACGCAACTCACCGCAGGCTTAACGGCTGCCGCGCAAAAACACGGTGTTACCTTCTGCGCACAATCAGTGGGTGGCATGTTCGGCGTGTATTTCAGTAAAACCATTCCGACTTCTTACGAGGAGGTAATGAGCGGCGACAAAGCCGCTTTCAACCGTTTTTTCCACGCCATGATAGACGCGGGACATTACTTCGCGCCGTCGGCTTTCGAGGCGGGTTTT
>JARCRQ010000056.1 GCA_029850585.1 Sideroxydans sp. | reverse complement strand
AGGGCTGCCACCCTCGGCTTGCTTGAGAATGCTGATGATTTGACTGTCTGTAAAACGGGATAACTTCATGTAAAAAATCCTCTAATTCTAAATGAGAAAATTCTACTTATGACGATGACTAATTTGAGGGGGGATTACCATCCAGCTTGGCTTTATAAGTGCTATTTTTTCCATTTGGTGTCGCTTCAACAGCTTCAAATGGAAACATCTGCACAACATCAAGGTTACCGCCCAAATAAATTTGTTGCTTGCTGTTGTCGTTTTCGGCGAGAGGCTTGCAAAAGGCACGCACCGCACCAAGCTGTGAAAAACGACGCAACAAACTATCGAGGTCAGAAAACATATTCTTCCTTTAGCTAAATCGAATATATCGTTTATGAATTAAGCATCAACTTGAATACCGAAAGCCTTCATAAAAATTGGGTACGCCGCTTTAATAACTTGCTCGTGTCCAATTCTCTCCTCCAGTTCGTTAATTAAAAAACGCACCTCTGCTATCTCTCTCTCGCTGAAAAGGCGGTCATTAGTACGACCTAGCAAAATGTCAGCAGGGTCGTCTTCTGGGTGAAAAAGCAAACCACTGCATTGCAATTCAGAGAACCACAATAACGCACCATCAAAAGTTGTATCGCTAAGTTTTGGAATACGTGAATGAGCTTGCATGGGCTTCTCCTTAAACAGTTTTATAACGATGGGAAAGTTCAGATTCCAGGATAGCAGTTTCAAGCAAGGGCTGCATCATTTTTGCAACGTGCGACATCACATCCACCACAACTGAATTACCAAACTGTTTGTAGGCTCGGGTATCTGATACTGGAATTCTAAATGTGTCAGGAAAGCCCATCAGCCGTGCGCATTCGCGTGGCGTTAAGCGACGCGGATTGATTCCTTCAGCTTGATAAACCAGTATTTCCGAGCCGTCTTTGTAGTAGCGCGCAGACAAGGTGCGCGTCACGCAATCGGGCATCGCCAGCCCAAAACCAAAGCCGTTACCTTTGGCTTTATGCTTGGCTGCATAGGCTTGTAAATACGCCCACAAATTATTAGTCAGCGTGTATTTCGCCAGCACTTTTTTATCGCTATGACTGAAAAAACGCTCGCCGTCCCACGGCAAGTTTGGCTCGCTACCATCGGTCTTGTGCAGAATTTCTTTTAAGGTGCGACGACCTTTGGTGGGTAATGGCAAAGCATCAAAATCAAAATTAGTTGGCTCGCGAAAACCCACAATAAGAATGCGTTCGCGGTGTTGCGGGACGAAATGCGCACCATCAATTACACGGTAATGAATGTGATAACCGAGTTCGTGCGACAAGGTGCGACGAATTACATCGAAGGTTCTGCCTTTGTCGTGTGAGACTAAATTTTTAACATTTTCGAGCAAAAAAGCGCGCGGCTGTTTTTCGGCAATGATGCGGGCAACATCAAAAAATAGCGTGCCTTGCGTTTCATCGGCGAAGCCATGCGCACGACCTAACGCATTCTTTTTGCTCACGCCCGCAATCGAAAAAGGCTGGCAGGGAAACCCTGCTAATAACACGTCGTGATTGGGAATATCGGCGGCAGGAACTTGAGTGATGTCGCCGTTGATAGCATGACCACTAGGATAATTTTCGGCATAGGTTTTTTGCGCGTAGCTGTCCCACTCGCTGGTGAATACACAACGCCCACCTAGGTTTTCAAACGCCATGCGAATGCCGCCGATGCCTGCGAATAAATCAACAAAAGTAAATGGCGCGTCATAACTCGGAGGCTCTTCTAACGGCAACAATCGCTGCAAACCAAAGATGTAGTGTGCAGGGATAGATTGCTCCACCACCCAACGCCGCACCGTGCGCGCATCAACGCCTAAATGGTCGGCAACTTCAGATTGTTTGTGAGTTTTTAGTGCGGCAGCAAGGTAGATTGCTGCCATATCTTTGTCTGGACGGGTATGAAGAACGGTGACCATGTTGCGCTCCATATCTGGGAAAAAAGGCGGACATTATGAGCATATTATTTCCCGTGGCAATCAATACCGCCAGCTTTCCATAAAGCCCATAGCAAAGTCACTCTCCGAACAACTCTAGTACTGCAATTTTCTATTCAACGCCCAGTTTCACATCCTCGTAAATTTGATCCAGCGTCAGACTTTTCGCTAGGCTGGCAAACGCTATCGGCGCAGCTAAATTAAGCTTGGTGAGCTGCTAATCCTCTTGTGCATTGCGGTGATAAATTTCTACGTGACGTTTATCGCTGGCAACTAAAACGTATTCGCGTAACTCAGTCAGGGTGCGATACGGCAACATTTTTTCACTTCTACTCGCTGCTTAATTCGCCCTGCAAATAATCATGCTCGCTTCGTCTTTCAAATTGTAATTCGCTCATCATGGCTCTCCTTCAGTGCGAACGCAAACCCTATGGTAAATGCCTTACGCATCGTCGCAAACATCATTCAACGATGTGCCGCGAGTATTTTCGCCACCACAACAGGGGCGCGTTCGGCGCGGAGTTGTTGATACAAAATTTCGGCTTCTGGGTAAGCGGTGCGCAACATACCCAGCCATTGTTTGAGGCGTTTGGGGGCGTGTTGCGGCTCCATGCGGTCGCGCAATTGCTGGAAAAAATCTGCCACCCATGGTTGTAGTTCTGCCCATTGCATCGCGTCATTTCCCGTTTTAATACGGTGCATTAAATCAGGTCGCAAAATCGCGCCGCGACCTATCATCACGTCCTCACAACCGCTTACCGCGCGCAGGTTTGCGCAATCCTCAACCGTCCACACTTCGCCATTCGCGATGACATTTATAGACACAGTTTCGCGTATCAACGCCAGCCATTCCCAGCGCGCGGGTGGGCGATATTGATCGGCCTTGGTACGCGCATGGACGGTCATTTCATCCGCGCCGCCTGCCGCGATTGCCTGCGCACAAGCTAGTGCTTGCGAGGTGTCGTTCAAGCCTAAACGCATCTTGGCGGTGACGGGAATTTCGCGCGGCACGGCGCGGCGCACGGCGGCAACAATGGTGTGCATTTGCTCTGGAAATTCCAGCAGTGACGCGCCGCCGCCATGCTTATTCACGGTCGGTGCGGGGCAACCAAAATTGATGTCGATGCCAGGCGCGCCTAGGCTGGCAATAAACGCGGCATTTTCGGCAAGACAAACTGCATCGCTGCCGAGCAGTTGCACCCGCACTGGCACACCCGCTCGCGTGCAGCCGCCCGTGGCGAGTTCTGGCACGGTGCGCAGCAAAAACTTTTCGGTAAGCAAATGATGGGTGACGCGCACAAATTCCGCGACGCACAAATCTATACCGCCGATGCGCGTCAAAATATCGCGCAGGCTTTGGTCGGCAAGACCTTCCATCGGAGCGAGAATTAAGCGCATTAAGGAGTGTTACGCGCTGTGCAGCTTCAACATCGCCGCTTCTAACTTGCCTGCGATGATGAGCGGGGCGACGGCGAGCGAACGCTGCGTTGCCTCGTCCATTAAGTCGCGCTCCTCGCGGCGTGCCGTGCCCAGCACATAGTTACTGACTTCGTTACGCTCGCCAGGATGACCGATGCCCAAACGCAGCCGCCAAAAATCTTTACTGCCTAGCTGCGCGATGATGTCTTTCAAACCATTGTGTCCGCCATGTCCGCCGCCCAGCTTCAGCCGCGCGATGCCCGGTGCTAAATCGAGTTCGTCATGCACCACCAAGATTTCAGCGGGGGAGATTTTGTAAAACTGCGCTAACGCGCCCACGGCACGACCGCTTAGATTCATAAAGGTCTGCGGCTTGAGTAGCCATAGCTCGTCGTCGCCGACTTTGCCGCGTGCACTCAAACCATGAAATTTGCTGTCGATGTTGAAGTGCATTTTTTGCTCGCGCGCCAACTCATCCACCCAGACAAAGCCTACGTTGTGGCGGGTGGTTTCATATTCACGGCCGGGGTTGCCCAGCCCAACGATTAAACGGATTGCAGTCATCATCTTTAATCCAATCTCATTTTATTTTACAAACTGCACGCATAAAAAAACCCGCCTAGCTATTTAGCTTAGGCGGGTTTCAGTGCTTAAAAATTACTTCTTAGCGGCTGGTTTTGCTGCTGCGGCAGCAGGTTTAGCACCTGCGGCGGCTGGCGCAGCGGCGGCAGCCTCGGCTTCAGCGGCAGCTTCAACCGCGCCGCGTGGCACTTGTACCGTTGCCACAACAGCTTCAGCCGTGTGCGTGCCGTGTGCTGCGAGCGTTACGCCTTTAGGCAACACCAAATCTGCCACGTGGATTGAGTGACCCAAAGTCATGTGACCTAAATCAACTTCGATAAAGCCTGGCAAATCTTTAGGCAAACACACTACGTCCAATTCATTTTTCACATGGCTGATTTTGCCGCCGGCTTTAACGCCCGGTGCGATGTCAGCATTGATGAAATGCAAAGGCACGTTGATGTGCATAGGCTTTTTCAAGTCCACACGCAATAAGTCAATGTGCATGACTTGTTGACGGAACGGGTGGATGTTAAAGGCGCGCAACATCACGGGTTGTTTTTTACCGTCAATCACTAAATCCAACACCGAAGCGTGGAATTTTTCTGAGCGCAGTTGATGCCATAAACTGTTGTGCTCCATGTCGATTTGTACGACATCACCTAAGCCATACACCACACCTGGCACACGGCCGGCGTGACGCAGACGGCGGCTCGCACCCGTACCTTGCGTATTACGAATTGTTGCGTTGATTTCGATAGTCATGTGCTTCTCCAAAAATAGTAGCCACCGCGACCAGCAGCTACAAAAAAGCGACAACCAAAACGGTTGCCGCGAAAACTTTTACGGTACTTACTCAGCGAATAAGGAGCTAACCGATTCTTCTTCGCTAATGCGACGTATGGTTTCAGCCAACAATGCAGCGGTGCTCAACTGACGAATTTTTTTGCATTCACGCGATGCCGCACTCAAAGGAATGGTGTCAGTGACGACCAGCTCATCCAACTCCGATGCGGTGATGCGTTCAATCGCAGGGCCCGACAAAACGGGATGCGTGCAATATGCCAACACCTTAGCCGCGCCGCGCTCTTTCAAGGCGCGCGCCGCTTCGCACAAAGTGTTCGCGGTATCGACCATGTCATCCATGATGATGCAAGTACGACCTGACACTTCACCAATGATGTTCATCACTTTTGCGACGTTCGGCTTAGGACGACGCTTGTCGATAATCGCCAAGTCGGCATCCAATTTTTTAGCCAAGGCACGCGCACGCACCACACCGCCGACATCAGGCGAGACCACGATTAAATTTGGATAATTGTGCGTTACCAAGTCCGCCAACAAAATTGGGCTGGCGTAAATGTTATCAACGGGAATATCAAAGAAACCTTGGATTTGATCAGAATGCAAATCCATGGTCAGCAAGCGATTTACGCCCGCGCCTGTCAACATATCCGCCACCACTTTGGCAGTAATCGCGACCCGCGCTGAACGCGGACGACGGTCTTGACGGGCGTAGCCAAAGTACGGCATCGCAGCGGTGATACGTCCAGCGGAAGCGCGTTTGAGCGCGTCCACCATGACCATCACTTCCATCAAACTATCATTCGTTGGGGCGCAGGTAGATTGCAAAACAAACACGTCTTTACCGCGCACATTTTCCAACAACTCAATCATCACTTCGCCATCGGAAAAACGCCCGACAGAAGCACGACCTAGAGGAATGTTGAGATGCTGCGCGACGGCTTCAGCGAGCTTAGGATTGGCATTACCCGTGAATACCATCAAGCTGTCGTTGGACACGTGTGCTTCCTTTCAAGACATTGCGGGCACACGCCCAAGAATGAACTTATGTCGCGCTGTTATGCGACCTAAGTGATGCTACGAATTTGGCTGAGGAGGTAGGGATCGAACCTACGAATGACGGGATCAAAACCCGTTGCCTTACCACTTGGCGACTCCCCAAAAACTTTTATTGAAAAACTTTTACTTCACACCCAATGTTGCAACGGATGTTTAACTAAACCTTGCGTGACGACGCCCCGCACTTGATACTTTTCTTGCAACTCATCTAAGGCTTGCTGTGCGGCATCGCGATTCGCGAATTCGGCAAACACACACGCTCCTGAACCTGTCATCAGCGGCTTTGCATAACCACCTAACCAATCCAAATAACGCTGCACTTCTGGGTAGAGTTTGCACACCACAGCCTGTAAATCATTGCGCAGTTGCAAGCCTGTCAAATCTGGGTTTGCAGCGTGTTTCGCGCAGTCCCAGTTCGAGAGGGCGCGCATTGTGATAGAAACAGAATCGCGTGTCAATTCCAAATGCGTAAAAATTTTTGCAGTGGGCACATGCACGTCCGGAAATAGCACCACATACCACGTCGCAGGCAATGGAAATGCTTGTAATTTTTCGCCTACACCTTCGGCAAACGCGCTCTCGCCAAATACAAAAACAGGTACATCCGCACCCAACGTCAAGCCCAATGCCATTAGCTTGTCGCGCGATAAATTTAAGTCCCACAAACGATTTAACGCCAACAAAGTTGTCGCTGCATCCGAGCTGCCACCGCCCAAACCGCCGCCCATCGGGATGCGTTTTTCTAAAGTGATATTCACGCCCAACTGACAGCCTGTTTCACGCTGCAACAAACGCGCCGCGCGCACGCATAAGTCATCGTCCTCAGCCACGCCCGCCACCGCATTACTGCGTTGCACCACGCCATCGCTGCGCAATGCAAAATGCAGCGTGTCGTGCAAATCAATAAAACGAAACAGCGTTTGCAACAAGTGATAACCGTCCGCGCGGCGACCCGTGACATGCAAAAAAAGATTTAACTTGGCGGGGGCGGGGCAGCTTAAATGGGTGAGCGTCATTGCGGATTAAATTCCCATTCGTCGATAAATAACTGTATGAATAAATCGTCATGCGTGAGCGTGATGCGCGACGGCAAGCTGTCTGGCTGCTCATCCGCATACCGCAGATAGCGCACCTGCCAGCCCGCTTGTTGCAGCAGCGTGATGCGACCTTGCGCATCGCGCTCAATCTCGGCGGGGATCACCGCATCTGCTCTGCCTTGCAACCAGTGTTGCAACACGGGCAGCGGCAAGCTCCAGCCCAACACGTTTTGCATCAACGTCTCGACATCACGCGCCTGATAAATTTTGCCGCCCTGCTCCAAGCTCGCCATATTCGCATCGCTGACAATGCGTGCGCCCGTGATACCTAACGGCCCTTGCAGCAACACTTCATCCCGCATGACTTGATGCTGCCAACGCACCCCGCCGCTATGGCGCGCCGCCTGATGTTTGACCGCGATGCGCCCATTCAAATTAAACGCCGCTGCCTCTCGTGCCTGATTCGGCAAGGCTTGCAACGGTGTAGGGGAATGCGCACAGGCGGTCAGCAACAACACCAGGCACAGAGTAATGCCGCGCATTTATTGAACGAGGGTGCGCTGCACAGCGAGTAACTGTTGGTTATCTGGATGGGCGGTTAAGCTATCTTTTAGTAACTGCTGCGCCTCTTTTTTATCGCCACGCGCCCATAGTGCTTGCACCAAATGCGTGGCAATTTCAGGGTCGGGATTGCCCGCATAAGCACGGCGCAACAAGGCAACGCTGTCATCCCACTTACCGCTGCGGTAATAGCCAAAACCCACGCTATCCATAATCGACACGTCATCGGGCGCGAGCTGCAAGGCTTTTTCCACTAAGGCTACGGCTTCATCGACGCGCACATTGCGCTCTAAAAAACTATAGCCCAAGGCGTTATAGGCATTGGCATCTTGCGGATTCATCTGCATCAATTTGCGTAACTGCTGCTCCGCCAAATCAAACTTGCCGACCTTGTCCGCCATCATCGCCGCCTCGTACAACAGCACATTATGATTTGGTAGTTTTGCCAAGCCCTGCTCTAACACTTGCAAGGCGGCGGGGTAATTTTTTGCCTCGCGCAACAACTGCGCTTCAACCAACACCAACTGCGCACTCTGCTGATTATTGGCGGGCTTTTGTTGCTGCAACACCTGCCGCGCCTCATCCAATTTACCTTGCTCCGCGAGCAACGCCGCGATGCGCAACTGCGCCACAAAAAACTGCTCGCCGCCTTTTACCGCTTGATAATAGGCAATCGCATCACGCGGATTTTTGCGCGCTTCGCTTAACTGCCCCAAGTAATACTGCACCGTGTCCTGATCTTTTTTGCCCTTATTCAAGGCGGCTTTGAGCTGTGTTTCCGCCCCCGCAAAATCATTCATCTGCAAAGAAATTAAGGCAATGGCAAACGCTAAATCAGGATTATCGGGACTATGTTCAGCCAGCAACTTAAATTCCTCGCGCGACGCGGCATAGTGCTTTTGCTCCAACAACGCACGCGCATATTGCGAACGCAGCGCATCTGAATTCGGGTACTTTGCCAAATACTCATGCAACACCGCCAAGCCTTGCTGCGGCGCGGTTTTTTGCAACAACTCCGCCTCCAAACTCGCCGCCATATCCCACTCAGGACGCAAACTACGCGCCTGTTTTACCTCGCCCAACGCCGGCTCTTTCTCATTCGCCAAGCGCGCTAATTCAGCGACCGCCCAATGCGCTTCTGCCACTTTCGGATAAGGCTGCGCCAGCGCGCTCATCATTTTGAATGCCGCTGTTTTATCGGGATACGCCGCCAAGGCTGGCGCGATTTGCAAAAAATTATCACTCGCGTGCGCGGGGTCGCTTTGCAACACTTTAGCGAACTCGGCTTGCGCCTGCTCCAGCTTGCCGCCGCGCAACAAAATGCTCGCCAACAAGCGCGAAGTCATAGGCGCGTCAGGCTCTAACTCTTGCCACAATTTCAAAGCACTAATCGACTTGTCCATATCGCCAGACTCAAACGCCAACTGCGCCGCCCGTTTCGCCACACGCGGATCACGCGTTTTACGCGCCAAATCACTGCTGCCCTCCACCGCCAACTGCTTGTAGCCGCGCTGATTGCCAATTTCCGACAGCAGATATTCGTACAACAACTCCCCCGTCAAAGCCTGCTTAGGCAAATTGGCGGGCAACTTTTCCACGCTCATCTCCTCTGGCGCAGACGGTTGAACCGCCACGCTAGGCGACGCAACAGGCGCGTGCGCGCAAGCAGTCAGCGACAACAGCAAAATATATTTAGCAGCATTCATAACGAGTCAGGATTTCAAACGGGCGCGCATCTTAGCAAAAAGGCGATGCGCATGGGATGGTGTAATGGACATGCCTTGATGCGCTTTATCTCAAGGGTTTTCTAAGCGCAAAAAACAACGGGGTCGCAACTCGCAACCCCGCCGTTCAATCCCTCTCCGCAATGAGCCCACACTGCGCTTGTATTTACTTACCCAATTTTGTGAGGAAGTCCAATGTTGAGGGTGGCAAACCTTCGTCTTTAACAATACCGTCACCCGTTGAGCGGAAGAGCGCGCCCAGCACGATGTCGATATTATTTTCTTTGGATAGGCTATCGCTACGAATCAGCGCGAGGTAAGTTTTTGCCATCGTTACACGTTCTCCCGCGTCATTTTCAAGATGCATATTGCTGAGGAAAATACGCACCAGCAAGCGGATTGCCCAAATACTGAGTACCGCCAGCATGAGGAATGTGCCCAGCTGCCAAGTAGCAGAAGCGGATGTTACAGACTGCATTGATGCAGCAGCTTGAACCGATGAGGCAGCTACTGATTGTGCGACATGCGGCGTTGCAGCCAGCAACTGACTAATATTTTCCATTTTGGCTGATAAGAAACATCCAACCCCTATCATTCCAGCTACGACAGCGAAGGCAGTACCCCACGTCATATTTCGATGCTTTTTTCGTTTGGTTTCCCAATACTCGACGGGTGCGGCAATCGCCATATGCTGGTCGTAAGTATTCTTGATGTTATCCAGTTCGATTTGCGCCGTGTTACGTTGCATCTCCCATGCCTCAGTACGCTTTACTTGAGCATCCTCAAATCCGCTTTTTTGCGTGGATTGCTGATTCATAAGCTCGCCATGCAAATTATCAAAGCGGATAGTTTGCACACGCTCAGCTTCCTGATATTGGGTGAGCGTGGCTTGCATATCCCCCGCCAATTTTTTGAGTGCTGCGTTTTCCGTTTTCATCCGATCTTTAATGCCGCGCTCGTACAACTCCCATTGCAGCAAGGCAGTCACCACAGAACGGACTGGTGCACCCGTCAAATCAACATTCATCCAATGCGCAACAATCAAGCCCGCCTCTAGACTATTTCTGGTGTCGCGCAGCTCCTCGACGAAACGTCTTTGTGCCGAGTTAGCCAGTAACCAAGGAAAGTTACGAATCAAAGTTTCGAGCGTACTTCGCGCAGCATTGATTAACGCATCTACTTGCTGGGGATTACCCTGCGCAAGATAATTTGGCACTTGCTGGAGCTGACCTAATGCTTGATTGAGCGGGGCAGAAATCGTTTGCCAAGCAACGGAGGTTGGCTGATGACCAAGCCGCGCTAACCAGCTCCATTGCTGTTGAAGCTGCGTCATCCAAGTCACTAGTTCTTCATGGGTTTTAAACTCAACACGCCCGCCTTGCTCACCAAAATCAGCTACCAAATAGGCTGTGGTTTTATTAGATTCGCTCATGCTCTCTTTCCTGAAAATTAAATGCTCTGAGTTCAAAAAGCTCAAAAAACAAGACTATAACAGTGATTAAAATTTGCACCTTTAACAATCCAATCCCTCTATAAAAATTTGCCCGTTAGCCTCACAACAAAGATGCTTGCCCTGAAAAAATTGCACTTATTCGAGCCCACCGAATGCTTCTCTTTTTGATGCGCACCGCGATATTCGGTTATATTCCGCGCCCTCGCGCTTTGCTGAAAAACTCATCTCATGCTGACGATTACTAACGACAACCAAGAAGAAAATTTGCTCCAACAAATGGTAAAAACCATCGTCGCTGAGGTCGCGCCTGAGACCATCATTTTGTTTGGTTCGCGCGCGCGCGGTGAGGCACATGCCGATTCAGACGTTGATTTGTTGGTAGTGGAAACCGAGGCATTTTCTCCGCAACGCAGCCGTCGCAAAGAAGCCGCGCGCTTATATATGGCACTGCGCGGCATGGCAGTTTCCAAAGATATTTTGCTGTACAGCCGAGCAGAGTTTGAGCAGTGGAAAAACTCACCTAACCATGTGGTTGGGCGTGCGCATCGTGAAGGGCGGGTGCTACATGGCAGAGCTTGAACACGCTAAATCCTTACTGCGTATGGCACACAAGGATTTCAATGCGCTTGTCGGGATGCGTGAGAACAGCTTGTTTGCCGATGAAATTTTTGGCTTCCATGTGCAACAAGCCGTCGAAAAATCGCTCAAGGCTTGGCTATGCACTTATGGCGAAGGTGTGTATCCCATGACGCACGAGCTGGCTCGATTGTTTTCCTTGCTGGAAAACCACGGTGCAGCGGTCGAAGCATTTTGGGAGTTGGTTCAGTACACCGTGTTCGCCGTGCAGGCGCGCTATGAAGAAGGCATTACCGACATGGATGAGGCGATAGACCGCGCCGCTGAAATTCGCAATGTGGCGGCTTTGTTGGCCTGCGTCGAAAAAGTCATTGCCGCCAAAACCTAGCTTCACCCACCTCTATCTAGACGCGTTGAACTGACGATATTCGGTTATATTCCGCGCTCATTTTTTTACGCGAGCTTTCCTTTGCCTAACCTCACGCCCGCCCTCACCCTCGAAGCCTCGCAACTCACGCGCCGCTTTGGCAAGCAAGTCGTTATCCATAACGTTTCTCTACAGCTCAAACGCGGCGAAGTGCTCGGACTATTGGGGCATAACGGGGCGGGGAAAAGCACCACCATGCAAATACTCACGGGCTGTCTCGCGCCCGATAGCGGCACAATAAAAATTTGCGGTTTTGATTTGCAACGTCAGCCTACCGAAGCCAAAGCGCACATCGGTTATTTGCCCGAAACGCCGCCTTTGTATAAAGAATTCAGTGTTAAAAATTATTTAATTTTCGCGGCGAAGTTGCGCGGCATTAAATCGAATGAGGTGAACGCCGCACTCGATTTAGCCTTGCAACGCTGCGGGCTAACGGACAAACGCAACGTGCTCATCGGCACGCTTTCTAAAGGCTATCAGCAGCGCGTCGGCATCGCGCAAGCCATTATTCATCAGCCTGCCGTGATTATTTTGGACGAACCTACGGTCGGTCTCGACCCAGCACAAATTCGCGATATTCGCACCCTGATACGCGAGTTGGGTAATGCGCACAGCGTGATTTTATCGACGCATTTATTGACTGAAGTAGAGAGCCTTTGTGACCGCGTGGAAATTTTGCAACGCGGCACGCTGGTGTATAGCGGCAGCACGGCGGAGCTGGATAAGTTAAACGGCGTAGCGGGTCAGCTTGAGGAAAATTTCATCCGTTTGACCGAGGTAAAAATATGATAGCTCTCATCGCTGCACGCGAACTGCGCTCGCTGTTGTCCATGCCGTCCACTTGGTGGGTGTTGGCGGGCTTGCAATTTATGTTGGCGTGGATTTTTCTCACGCGCTTGGATGCGTTCTTAGAAATTCAGCCGCAACTCGCACAAATCGCTAACGCGCCCGGTGTAACGGCGAGCATCGCGCGCGACGTGTGCAATGTCGCCGCGCTGCTGCTGATGATGCTGACCCCGCTGTTCACCATGCGCGTCATCGCCGAAGAACGCCGCAATCAAACGCTGACGCTGCTGCTCTCGTCGCCCGTTTCATCCGCGCAAATTGTGCTGGGAAAATTCGTCGGGCTGATGGGCTTTTTGCTGCTGCTGATGAGCACCACACCGCTGATGTTGCTGAGTTTGCAAATCGGCACGACGCTCGATTTTGGCTTGTTGTGCAGCAATATATTCGGGCTGATTTTATTGGCGAGTTGCTACGCCGCTGTCGGTCTTTACGTCTCATCACTCACCGCGCAACCCATCATCGCCGCCATCACCACCTTAGGCGTTTTGCTAGGCAGCTGGCTGGCAGACATGAGCAGCAGCGCGCTCGATTCGCCTTGGCATCAAGTCTCGCCGCTCTACCATTTTCAAAATTTTAGTAACGGCTTGCTCGACACGGGCGATGCCAGTTTTTTTGTGTTGGTCAGCGGCGTGTGTTTGCTGTTAGCCATGCAACGTCTTAACGCTCATCGTTTGCAAAAATAAACCATGTTGAATAAATTTTTAAGCAATCCATTATTACGTCGCAGTCTATTCACCTTGCTGCTGTTGGCTGGCGCGGCGACAGCGGGATTTTTTGCGACGCGCTATCACGTTCAACGCGATGTTACGTTTACCGCTAGCAACAGCTTGTCGCCCGCCAGTGTGGACGTGTTGGCGAAGCTCAATCAGCCCGTCAATATCACCGTGTATGCGACCTTACAAGACGCACGCTTAGGCGATATTCGCAAAATTATCGGCGGCATTGTGTCGCTGTATCAACGCTACAAAAGCGATGTGAATTTAGTCTTTATCGACCCCGAACAAGAGCCCGAAAAAACCCGCGCTGCCAACATTCAGTTGAATGGCGAAATGGTGATTGAGTACCTCGGTCGCGCCGAGCATGTCAGCCAAATCAATGAGCAAGTCATCACCAGCACCTTGCTGCGCTTGGCGCACACGCAAACACAAACGGTAATGTTTTTGAGCGGACACGGTGAACGCCAACTCGACGGCATCGCGAATTTTGATTTGGGCGCACCGTTCGGCGCGAAGCTCAAACAAAACGGTTACAGCTTAAGCCCGCTCAATCTCGCCCTCGCCCAAGCTGTGCCGAGCAACATCAGCACCTTGGTGATCACTCAGCCTCAAGTCGATTTACTGCCAGGTGAAGTCGATAAGCTGCAAAGCTATATCGCACAAGGTGGCAACCTGCTTTGGCTCATCGACGCAGAGCCGCTGCACGGCTTAGAGCGTCTCGCCGAACCTGTCT
>JARCRQ010000055.1 GCA_029850585.1 Sideroxydans sp. | reverse complement strand
GCGCATATCGCGGCACATCGCGCCGCCGTGCCTGCCGCGTTCCGCACACAAATTAGTTTAGAGGCGCATCAAAAAGCCGCCGATTACACCTCGGCGAAAACGCGTTTCTCGCTACTCGGCTTAGGCTTCGATGCCTTGCTGTTGCTAGCCTTTACACTGGGTGGCGGCATTCAATTTATCGCGCAATTTTGCAACGCAAATTTTAGTTCACCGCTCACGCAAGGCATGGCAACGCTGCTAGTCGTGTTGTTGCTCAGCTCACTTTTAGAAGCACCATTCGGCTGGTATCGCACCTTCGTTATCGAGGCGCGTTTTGGCTTTAACAAAATGACGCTGCAACTTTATTTGCTCGATGCCGCAAAAGGCTTAGCTCTCGGCGCTTTGCTAGGCTTGCCTTTGCTGGCGGGGGTGTTGTGGCTAATGCAAGGCATGGGCGAGTATTGGTGGCTGTATGTGTGGGGCGTGTGGGTGAGTTTTAATCTGCTGATTTTATTTATTTACCCAACCTTTATCGCGCCACTGTTCAACAAATTTTCACCCTTGCAAGACGACACCATGAAGTTGCGCATTAACGAATTGTTGGCGCGTTGCGGCTTCACTTCCAGCGGCTTATTTGTGATGGACGGCAGCAAACGCAGTGCGCACGGCAATGCTTATTTCACAGGCTTTGGTAAGAGCAAACGCATCGTATTTTTCGACACTTTGTTAGCGCGTTTAAGCATCAACGAAATCGAAGCGGTGCTGGCGCATGAGTTGGGACATTTCAAACATCGCCATGTCGTCAAACGCATCGTCGCTACTTTCGCGATGAGCTTGGCGTTTTTATGGCTGCTCGCGGTGTTACTGCAAAACGCTTGGTTCTATCAAGGCTTGGGCGTGACCGCCCCATCCACCGCTATCGCGCTGCTGCTATTTTTTATGGTGCTGCCCGTATTTAGTTTTTTACTCAGCCCGCTGCTGTCAGCGTATTCACGCAAGCATGAATTTGAAGCCGATGCGTATGCCGCGCAACAGACCAACGGGCAAGATTTAGTTAACGCGCTGGTGAAGTTGTATCAAGACAATGCCGCGACGCTCACGCCCGATCCGCTCTACTCAAAATTTTACGACTCGCATCCGCCCGCAGCCGTGCGTATCGCTCAATTACAAACTCTTTAGGAGATTTCGCATGAACAAAATCATTACGGTATTACTATTGTTAGGCTGCGCTCATTTTGCCGTTGCCAGCCCGTTTGCCACAGGCGATGCGGTCGCTGGGGAACAGTTATTTAAGCAGCTAAAATGCAATAGTTGCCACATCAATATGATGGGCGGCGACGGCAGCGCGATTTTTACTCGACCGAATTCTCGCGTGCACAACGCCGCGCAATTAAGCGCGCAAATTACGCGTTGCGGCGGCAATGTCGAACGCGAATTTAGTGCGCAAGAAACGCAAAATATCGCCGCCTATTTGAATCGTTATTACCAACTTAAATGAGGGAATCAAAATGACTACTTCGCAACTTTGCCAACAAAACTGTCAGCCTTGCAGCGGCGCAATGCCCGCCTTGTTGCAAACCGCTATCGACCCGTTGATGCAGCAAATAGCAGGTTGGCAACAATATGACCACCTCATTTCACGCACCTATCACTTCAAAAATTATTATCAAACGATTGCCTTTGTGAACGCGATTGCTTGGCTGTCGCACCGCGAAGATCACCACCCAGAATTAAGCGTGAGCTTTAACCAATACCGCGTCGAATACACCACCCACGCCCTGCACGGTTTATCTGACAACGACTTTATTTGCGCCGCAAAAGTAAACGCGCTCTACCAAGTTTGAACACCGCCTTGCACGGGCAAATCATTGCCGCATTTGGTCGCCAGTATTTAGCCAAACTCCCCGATGGCGAACTGCTCACCTGCCTCACGCGCGGCAAACGCAGCGACGTAGTGTGCGGCGATTATGTCGAACTACAACGCACTGGCGATGCCTCGGCAAGCCTTGCGCACATTGGTCAAGCCGTGATAGACAAGGTCGCGGAACGCACCTCTTTGTTGTTTCGCAGCGATGCCTTCAAACAAAAACTTATCGCCGCCAACGTCACGCAAATCGTCATCGTGGTGGCGACCGAACCGTCGGTCAGCGACGAGCTCATATCCCGCTGCCTAGTCGCCGCCTACGACCAAAATCTACAAGTGCTAATCGTGTTAAATAAATGCGACTTACCCGCCGCAGCCGCACGCGCACAACTAGCACCCTATCGCGCCATCGGCTACACCGTGTTGGAATTGTCCGCATTGGAAGATGTCACGTTATTACGCGAACGCTTAAATGGTCATATCAGCGTCTTGGTCGGGCAATCGGGCATGGGAAAGTCCACGCTCATCAACGGTTTGCTGCCCGATGCACAAGCCGCCACGCGCGAAATTTCTACTGTGTTGGATTCAGGAAAACACACCACCACGCACGCCAAACTGTATCGTTTGAATGAAAGCAGCAGCGTGATTGATTGCCCTGGCGTGCAAGCGTTTGGTCTGCATCATTTAAGTTTTGGCGCGCTAGAACAAGGCTTCATCGAATTCGCCCCGTACTTAGGGCAATGCCGATTCCGCGATTGTCGCCACCTAAAAGAACCCGATTGCGCGCTGCAAAATGCGGTGAAAAAAGGCGAGATTAACGCGCGACGATTGGAATTGTTTTTGCAGATTGCAGCGAACAAAGCCTAATTTAACAAGGGTGGGCAGATACAGCTTGCCCACCTTACACGACGCTATTTAATCCCTAACTTTTCCCACCCTGCATGTCCCAATTTTTCTAGCGTGGCGATGTTGCGTTCGGGAATTAAATCGGCATCGGGGAAGGCTTCAACCGCCTTATCCATACTGGTTTCGCGCAGCAGATGCAGCATCGGATACGGTGAGCGGTTACTGTAGTTTTCGATGTCGTCGAATTTTGTGCCCGCGAATTGATAGTGCGGATGCAAGGTGGCTATTTGAAATTCGTCGTTAAATTCGGGCTCGGCACACACCACATCCACCGTGTCCAAAAAATCGTTGTAGTCTAAAAAATCTTGCAGCACATACGGATGAATCAGCAACGTGGTGTCGATTTTTTCAGCATCCGTGTCTTGCAATAAACGCAGCTCGCTCAATAATTCTTCGACTAATTGTTCAGGCGTAGTCGCCTCACTCACTACATAGCGAATTTGTTTTTTAACGTGCACCGCTTTGGCAAAGGGACACAGGTTCAGCCCAATCACAGCGGCTTCTAGCCAGTGTTGCGTGGCAGCGATAATGGTTTCGTTGGTCATAGTCATTTAAGGTGAGCTTCGTTAACAATTCAAAGGTGCTTCATCCATCAAAGCAATCTGTTCGCGCAATTCTAAAATGCGATTTTGCCAATAGAGCGGCGTGTTAAACCAAGGGAAAGCGACGGGGAAAGCGGCATCGTCCCAACGCTTTGCCAGCCAGGCGGCATAGTGAATCAAACGCAGCGTGCGCAAGGCTTCTAGCAGGTGCATCTCGCGCGGATTGAAGTCATAAAAATCTTCGTAGCCGCTCAGCAAGTCGGCAAATTGGCGCGTTTGTTCGGCTCTATCGCCCGACAACAACATCCATAAATCTTGTATCGCGGGGCCCATGCGACTGTCATCAAAATCAACAAAGTGCGGGCCGTCATCCGTCCACAACACATTGCCCGCGTGGCAATCGCCGTGTAGGCGCAAATTTTTTACCTCACCTGCGCGGTCAAAATTACGTCGCACGCTGTCTAGCGCATGTGTCACTAAGCCGCGATACACCTCGCGTAAATCGCGCGGAATAAAGTCATGCGCGAGTAAAAACTCGCTCGGCTCAACACCAAAACTTTGCACGTCTAGGGCGGGGCGTTGCATGTAGTTTTGTGTCGCTCCTATGGCATGAATGCGCCCCAAAAAACGTCCCAGCCACTGCAAGGTGGCGGAGCTATCCAGCTCTGGCGCGCGTCCGCCTTGCTTGGCAAACAGCGCGAAACGAAAGCCGTTAAAGTGATGCAGCGTATGGCTTTGCAGGATGGTGGCGGGCACAATCGGCAATTCGGCGGCAACTAACTGCGCGACAAATTCATGCTCTTCTAAAATCGCCGCATCTGACCAACGCGCGGCGCGATAAAACTTGGCAATCATCGGCGGCGCATCGTCTAGCCCGACTTGATAGACGCGATTTTCATAGCTGTTTAAGGCTTGTAAACGTCCATCGCAGGGCAAGCCCAAACTCTCCAACGCGCTCAACACTGCGTCTGGCGTGAGGCTAGCAAAATTGTGTTTATCGTTTATCAATGCAGCACCCGCGCAATGCTTAACAACAATAACAAGCCCAGCCAAAACAGCATGGTGCGCCACAGCAAGCCCGTGATACTTTGCATCGCATCCGCATCAGCGGGGTCGCCCACCCCCACGCTTATCACTTGCTCATTTTGCTGTGTGCTTAAACGTGTGCCGACCGCACCCGCCGCGCTCGCCAGCACAATGCTGTGCAGCGCATCGGGCCAACTCGCCGCCTGGCTGCGCCAGCCTTCCAGCGCGTCTTCAAAGTCGCCAACAATGGCAAAAATAATTGCCATCAAACGTTGCGGCAACCAATTCAAGCCTTGCCAAACTTGCTGCGCAAAGGTAGAAAACTCGCCGTACTGCGCCGCGTCCGTCCAATGACTGCGCAAAAAATTACTCAAGCGATACAGCACCGCTCCCGTCGCACCACCTAAGCCCAACAGACTAAACACCACGAACCACAGCATCACGCCAAACACCTTGCGCTGCGCCATGGCTAATGCGTATTGAATGGCGAGATTAGCCAGCGCGGCGGCCGTTAAAGTGTGAGTAGGCAGCGCGCTGTGTTTTGCCAACAGCGCACGCGCCACCTCTAACTTGTCCTCACGCAAAGCATTTTGTAGCACAGCAAAATCCAAGCTAAACAAGCGAAATCCCATGCAGGCATACAGCACCGCGATATTCAGTAATACTGATAAAACGGGCGCGTTATTTGCCAAGTACACACTCACCATCGCCAGCAAAATCAACGCTGGCAGCATTGCCACCCACCACGCCAAACGCCCATGCTGGTGCGCGCCCGCATTGAAATGATGCTGAAAAAAATTGCCATAACGCCCACCGCGCACGCGCAATTTTTCCGACCATACCCAAGGCTGGAAGTGCGCTAACAACAAGGCGGTCAGTAAAGCAAATAAGGTCATTGCACGGAGCTGGAAATAAAAAATGTCGCGCAAGATAGCACAGCCATGCGCTCGCTTCACAGTAACTTTTGCGCTGCATTCATGCCGCGCGCCGCATAAAAAAAGGCGCACTGCGTACGCCTTTTTGCCACCCTAAAACCAAGCGGGCGGTGTTACGCGATCATGCCTGCCGCCACCGTGTTATTGGTCGCCTCATCAATCACAATAAAACTGCCGCTGGCGCGGTTGCGCGTGTAAGCATCAAAGGCTAAGGGCTGCTGGACTTTCATCGCCACACGCACGATGTCGTTCATGTTCACGGTCGGATTAGCGTGCTGTTCTAGCGTGTTCACATCGACGCGATAGTCGATGCTAGAGAACAAACATTTCGCGGTGCGCGTGGTGTGCTTGACTAAGTATTTACGGTTTTTATCCAGCGGCGTTTCTGACAACCAGCACAACATCGCCGTAAATTCTTTTGCCACAGTCGGCAGCGCGTCCGCCTTGACCAGCATATCGCCGCGCGACACATCGACTTCATCCTGCAAAGTAATGGTGATGGATTGCGGCGCATACGCAGTTTGCAAGTTGCCATCTAGCGTAACGATTGCTTTAACGCGACTGGTGCGACCTGAGGGCAACACCGTCACTTCGTCGCCAACCGACACCTCACCTGCTTCGATACGTCCCATAAAGCCACGGAAGTCATGGTGTTCATCGGTTTGCGGGCGACACACCCATTGCACAGGGAAACGGAAATCGCGCGTATTCACATCGTTATCAATCTCTACGCTTTCCAATTTTTCCATCAGCGTTGGACCTTGATACCAGCCCAAACTCTCACCTCTATCCACCACCATATCGCCGACCAACGCCGACAACGGAATGCAGGTTACATCATGCAAATTGAGCTGCGCGGCAAAGGCTTTATATTCGGCAACAATCTCGTCAAAGCGCGCTTGCGAATAATCGACCATATCCATTTTGTTGACCGCTAAGACGATGTGCGGCACGCCCACCAAGCTCGCCAAATAGGTGTGGCGACGGGTCTGCACCAACACGCCGCGACGCGCATCAATCAAGATAACCACAAGGTTTGCGGTCGAAGCAGCCGTGACCATATTGCGCGTGTACTGCTCGTGGCCTGGCGTGTCGCCGATAATGAATTTGCGTTTAGGCGTAGCGAAATAACGATACGCCACGTCGATGGTGATGCCCTGTTCGCGCTCGGCTTGCAAGCCGTCGGTGAGCAGTGATAAATCCACCGCCGCCATGCCGCGCTTTTCGCTGGTCTTAGAAATCGCCGAATACTGATCTTCAAAAATAGATTTTGAATCGTGCAGCAAGCGACCGATTAAAGTGCTTTTGCCGTCATCGACCGAACCCGCAGTAATGAAACGTAATAGTTGTGTTGTGTTGCTCATTAGTTAAACCCTTTATTTATTTCGACAATGTGGGAGCGCAATTTATTGCGCGATAGCTTTTCAAAAAATCGCGCAATAAATTGCGCTCCCACAAATTTTTTAGAAATAGCCTTCTTTTTTGCGCAGCTCCATCGACGCGTCCGAAGTCTGATCATCCATACGCGTCGCACCGCGTTCGGTGATGCGCGTACTAGCGGTTTCTTCGATGATTTCGTCCACGGTGCGCGCGTTCGATTCCACTGGCGCAGTACAGGTCACGTCGCCCACGGTACGGAAACGCACCGTCACCACTTCAACTTTTTCGCCCGCTTTAGGCTGTACCAAATCCGAAATCGGCACGAGCATTCCGTTGCGACGAATCACTTCGCGTTCGTGTGCAAAATAGATGCTCGGAATGTGCAATTTTTCGCGGCCGATGTATTGCCAAATATCCATTTCCGTCCAATTTGAGATGGGGAATACGCGGATGTTTTCGCCCGCGTGAACGCGTGTGTTGTAGGTATCCCACAATTCTGGGCGTTGATTTTTTGGGTCCCACTGACCGAACTCATCGCGAAACGAAAAGATGCGTTCTTTAGCGCGGGCTTTTTCTTCATCACGGCGCGCACCGCCCATACAGGCATCAAAACCAAATTCGGCAATCGTTTCGAGCAAGGTCACCGACTGAAACGGATTGCGTGGCAAATCAGGATTTTTGATAACGATCGTGCCGCGCTTAATCGAGTCTTCCAGCGAACGGACAATCAAGCGTTCACCCAAATCTTTCGCCAATTTATCGCGCGTCGCAATCACTTCGGGGAAGTTATGCTCGGTGTCGATATGCACCAAAGGGAACGGGAATTTCGCAGGACGAAAGGCTTTTTCGGCGAGACGCAACATCACGATGGAGTCTTTGCCGCCCGAAAAAAGTAGCGCGGGATTTTTACATTCCGCCGCGACTTCACGCATGATGTGGATGGATTCACTTTCTAAAACGTCCAAGTGCGACAAGTTGTGATTACTCATTTTTTCTTTCTCTATTTGATTGCAACTGATTGCTTATTAGCCAGTGTGGGAGCGCAATTTATTGCGCGATTTTTTAAGGTATCGCGCAATAAATTGCGCTTCGACAAGATTATTATCTGGATTTAATCGGGGTGACTTTCGCGACATGCAGCCCGCATTCTTTGTTTTCTGGATTTTAGTTTTGGCTAACGTC
>JARCRQ010000054.1 GCA_029850585.1 Sideroxydans sp. | reverse complement strand
TTTTTAGCGGGCTGAAATTTGAAGCCGTCTTGACGCAAATGTGTGACCAATTTATGCCCCGCCAACACGCCCTTCATCGGACCGTTATCCACCGCCGTGACGCGGATGCCGCGCTTAACCATTTGCCATGTCCAGCCGCCTGGTGCTGCGCCCAAGTCCACTGCCGTCATGCCGCTGCGTAACATGCGCGCTTGCGCGGCTTTGTCCATAAACACATCAATCGCTTCGGCGAGTTTTAAGGTCGAGCGGCTCGGTGCTTCGGCTGGCATATTTTGGCGATGAATGCCCATCAGTGCGGCGGAACTGTTGTACGGGTCGCTGCTGGCAATCACCACCGTATTGGTATCGGGGAAAAATAAATGCAAACGCGGCAAATGATAATTGCGATAGTGGGCAGCTTTATCATCGCCCGCCGTGTCGCCCGCATCCGCATTAGGCAGCTTGCCTTTTTCCAGCAACGCCGCTTCTAACAGCGGTTGAAAGCGACGCGTAAACGCCGACAATGTTTTGCCATCATTGGTGTCGGGCACTTCTAAATACAGCTCACCAAAATTTTCTTCTAGCTCCATAATCGCCTGCACGATGGGCGTTAAGCGATCGCGATCGGGCAAGGGGCGCAACACGCTATGCACGCGCAACAACTGCCGCGCAAAAATCAACTCGTCATAGCGCATGACATGTTGCTCGACCGCCAGCAAAGCCAAGCCGCTGTTGTCTTGTACAGCATACGGCTGCGCCAACACTGGCTGCTGCGCGCGCGCCATCCGTTGCGCTTCTTGCAAACAATCGGCTTCAAAACCGGGGCGGCAATACATTAGCCAAGCGGTTTGATGAGGATATTTTTGCAAGCGTTCTTGCAGTTGCGCGAAGCAGTTTTGCGGTGCGGGGGCGGGAGATTTAGTGGTCATATTTTTAGTTATTTAAGACGAGGTAATTGCAAATGCCAATGAATGGCGGCGAGGCGAATGACCACAATGGTGGACATGGCGCACAACATCGCGGCGGCTTGATTTAAGGCATAGGCATCCAGCGCGATAAACAATAATGCTCCTGCCAGTGAGGCGGTGGCGTAAATATCGGTGCGGAAAATTAGCGGTAATTGGTTACATAAAATGTCGCGCAACACGCCACCGAACACGCCCGTAATCACGCCCATCAGCGCGGCAATCAGCCAAGGTGCGCCGAGCTTTAACGCTATGCTCGTACCAATCACGGTAAACAACGCCAAGCCAATTGCATCCGGAATTAAAAAGAAATTTTTAGGTAACGCTAATTTGCGTCCTAAGAAAAACGTCAATGTCCCCGCTAATAAACCCACCACTACATAGACGGGGTCGTGTATCCAATACACGGGCAAACGTCCCAATAAAATATCGCGCAAGGTGCCACCGCCGATGCCCGAAATCACCGCGATGACCAATACGCCGAACAAATCTAAATCGCGATGACGTGCTTCTAAGGTGCTAGTGATGGCGCAAATGGCGACTGCACATAGGTCTAGTAAATAAATCAAACTCATAGGGAAGACGGACGAACAAAAGGCGCACATTATACGAGCGTAGCTCAATAAATAAGCACGCCGTTGTCATATCGACAACGGCGTGCTTAATGCAGCGTATGACCAACAATAATTAGTGCTTAATCGCTACCGTAGGACTCGCTGTAACCGCAGCAATCACAGTGGCAACAGGCTCGACAACTTCCAACGGCACAGGCTTACGTTCCAACGCCAGTTCCAACACTTCTTCTATCCATTTGACGGGATGAATGTCCAACTTGTTTTTGATGTTGTCAGGAATCTCGGCAAGATCTTTAACGTTCTCTTGTGGAATCAAAACAATTTTGATGCCGCCACGTTGCGCCGCAATCATTTTTTCTTTCAAGCCACCAATCGGCAACACTTCGCCGCGCAAAGTAATTTCGCCTGTCATCGCGACATCGGCACGCACTGGAATACCCGTCAGTGCGGACACAATCGCGGTACACATGCCCGCCCCCGCACTCGGACCATCTTTAGGTGTCGCGCCCTCAGGCAAGTGAATATGCAAATCGGTTTTTTGGTAAAACTCAGGGTCGATGCCTAAGCGTTGCGCACGACTGCGCACCACGCTCAATGCCGCTTGTATCGACTCTTGCATCACGTCGCCCAACTTACCCGTGGTGGTAGTTTTGCCTTTGCCTGGCAACACCGCCGCCTCAATAGTGAGCAGCTCGCCGCCCACTTCTGTCCACGCCAAGCCTGTTACTTGTCCGACCTGATTATTCTTTTCTGCCACACCATAAGAATAACGACGCACGCCTAAGTATTTATCCAAATTACGCGAGGTGATGGTGACTTTGCCGTCCTTAGCTTTGAGCAACAAAGCCTTCACCACTTTGCGGCAAATTTTAGAAATCTCGCGCTCTAGCCCACGCACGCCCGCTTCCCGAACGTAGTAGCGCACGATGTCACGTAACGCACTTTCAGCAATATGAATTTCATCAGGCTTGAGGCCGTTATTTTTAATCGACTTAGGCACTAAATAACGCGTTGCGATGTTGATTTTTTCGTCTTCCATATAGCTGGAGACAAAAATAATTTCCATACGATCGAGCAGCGCGTCGGGGATGTTCAGGCTATTCGCAGTGGCGACAAACATCACATCGGACAAGTCGTATTCGACTTCAACATAGTGATCGACGAAGCTGCTGTTTTGCTCAGGATCGAGCACTTCGAGCAAGGCAGACGAAGGATCGCCGCGCATGTCGGTGCCCATTTTGTCCACTTCATCCAACAAAAATAGCGGATTTTTCACACCCACTTTACTCATGTTTTGCAAAATTTTGCCTGGCATCGAACCGATGTAAGTACGGCGATGACCACGAATTTCCGACTCATCGCGTACCCCGCCCAATGCCATGCGCACAAACTTACGATTGGTGGCGCGCGCGATGGATTGCCCTAAGGACGTTTTACCTACCCCAGGCGGGCCGACTAAACACAAAATCGGAGCTTTTAATTTATCCACGCGTTGTTGCACGGCGAGATATTCCATGATGCGTTCTTTAACTTTATCCAAGCCATAATGGTCTTCTTCCAGCACCGTTTCAGCTTGCTTTAAGTCTTCCGAAATTTTGGTTTTTTTCTTCCAAGGCAAAGCCACCAGCACGTCGATAAAGTTGCGCACCACCGATGCCTCGGCTGACATCGGCGACATCAAGCGCAGTTTCTTTAACTCGGATTCGGCCTTGGTGCGCCCTTCTTTGGACATGTGCGCGGCTTTGATTTTTTTCTCTAACTCGTCGAGATCCGCACCGTCTTCGCCCTCGCCCAGTTCTTTCT
>JARCRQ010000053.1 GCA_029850585.1 Sideroxydans sp. | reverse complement strand
CACACAGATACCGTTCGGTTCTTTTTTCTTTGATTTCGCTAGCGGGAAAAAATTATTAAAATAATTGGAATCGTTTGCAAAACGAGAACAAATCACTTTTGGCGGCGCGTTCGTAGCGTTGTTGGTGACGCACAGCAACTTCTCCATGCCCTCGCTGAGGTATATTTGATTGCGACACGTTTCGTCGCATAGCTAGTGGATAATGTGCTTCAATTTTTTATCCTTAGGGACGCTCCCTATAATCCAAGATGCGCAATTTATCCAAATCCAAACTCATCTCCTTTCGGCAATGCCCAAAACGCTTGTGGCTGGAGATTCACCATCCTGAATTGCGCGTCGATAGTGCTGCGACACAAGCTAGTTTTAACGTCGGCAACGCGGTCGGTGAAATTGCGCAACAGATTTATGATCCACGCAAAATCGGTGTGACCTTGGATGCGCAGCGCGACGGTTACGCGGCGACTTTTCAGCGCAGCATGGAATGCTTGGCAACTGCGCAACCCATATTTGAAGCGGGTTACACAGCACATCACGCATTTGCTTTTGCCGATGTGATGCTGCCCGAAGAAAGCGATGGTCGCCGTGTGTGGCGCATGGTGGAAGTGAAATCGTCCACGCGCGTGAAGGACTATCACCGTGACGATGCCGCCATTCAAGCGACGCTTGCGCGTCATGCGGGCGTGCCGCTGAGTGCGATTGCGCTGGCGCATATCGACAGCGATTTTGTTTATCAGGGCGGCGGCGATTATCGCGGCTTGCTCAAAGAATATGACCTTACCGAAGAGGCGTTTTCGCGCGAGCAGGAAGTCGTGGCATGGATCGACGCGGCACAGCAAACCGCCGCACAAAATGACGAGCCAAGCAGAGCAACGGGTAAGCATTGTAGCTCGCCGTTTGAGTGTGGTTTTCTATCGCACTGTCAGGCGCAGGAGCCGCAAGCTGAAATTCCCGTGAGCTATTTGCCGGGCGTTACATCCAAAGCACTCAAGCAATATATCGCCGCGCATCCCGCGTTGGAATTGCGCGACACGCCTGATGACTTGCTGAATAAATTACAAAAGCGCGTAAAAGTTCATACGCTTTCCAACGAAATTTATTTTGATGCCGCTGGTGCGGCGGACGCACTTAAAGCCTATTTATTGCCCGCCTACTTCTTGGATTTCGAGACCATCCAGTTTGCCGTGCCGACTTGGACGGGAACGAGTCCTTATCAGCAAGTTCCATTTCAATTTAGCTTGCATACACTAGATGAAAGCGGCACGTTAGCAGCACAAGCATTTTTAGATTTATCGGGTTGCGATCCCTCGCGCGGTTTTGCCGAAAAGCTGATTGCCGTGTGTGGAAAAAGCAGTGCGATATTCGTTTACAACGCGGGATTTGAAGGCGCGCGCATCAAAGAATTAGCGGCACGATTTGCTGATTTAGCGGTGGATTTACGCGCTATTAAAGCGCGCTTGATAGATTTGCATCCTGTCACCAAAGCCCATTATTACCACCCCAGTCAGCGCGGTAGTTGGAGCATCAAAGCTGTGTTGCCTGCCGTTGCGCCCGACTTGAGCTATCAGAATTTGGCTGGCGTAAAAGACGGCGGCATGGCGATGGAAGCGTATATGGAAGCTATTCATCCAGACACCTGCGCCGTGCGCAAAGCCGAAATCGAAACGCAACTGCTCGCCTATTGCGGCTTGGATACTTTTGCGATGGTGCGGTTGTGGCAGTTTTTGGCAGGACGCAATGAATTCAACTTTGAGGCTAACCATGGCTAAACGTCCCGACACCAAAGAAACGGTTTTGCTTGCTTTGGAACTGATGCGGCGCATTCCAAAATCAGGCACGATTACCACCAGAGCATTGCACGACCAACTTGCTGATACACCACTCGCTCGTGATATGCGCACCCTCCAGCGGCAATTGGAAATGCTCATCGCGCATTTTGACATCGAGTGCGACGACAGCAGAAAACCCTATGGTTATCGCTGGAAAAAATCTGCACAAGGGATGGGCTTGCCTATGCTTACCGAGCAAGATTCACTGCTCCTTGCCTTAGCCGAACAACATTTACATCAATTGCTGCCAGCCAGCATGAGCAAATATCTGGAAAGTTTTTTTGCGCAAGCACGCCGCAATCTCGACCCCATCCGCGCCCACGATTCCTTGCACGCCAACAAGGGCAAGCGTGAACGCGAGTGGCTGAAAAAAGTGCGGGTGGTCAGCATGACCCAGCCGCTATTGCCGCCGAAAATAAAACCGGGCGTATTTGAACAAGTCAGCAACGCCTTGTACGGCAACTTGTGGCTGAACGTGGACTACGAAAATGCGGCGGGAAAATGTACGCACGCAGAAGTGATGCCGCTCGGTCTTGCGCAACAAGGTCCGCGTTTTTATCTGGTGTGCCGCTTTATCTGGTGTGCCGCTATAAAGATTTTGATAACGAACGCAGTCTTGCCCTGCATCGCATCATCAATGCGCAAGCCTCAACATTCACTTTTGAACGCCCCAAAAATTTTGATTTGGAGCAATACGACAACGATGGACGTTTCGGTTTCGGCAATGGCAAACGCATCAAGCTCACCCTGCATATCAGCCAAGCGGCGGGCTTCCATTTGCTCGAATCTCCGCTCTCTATCGACCAGCAAGTGCAAACTGTAAAAGATGGCTACGAAATCACCGCCACCGTAGTCGATACCGCGATGCTGGATTGGTGGCTGCGCGGGTTTGGAGATGCGCTGCATAGCGTGAAAAAAGCACAACTATCTGAGGAAAAACCATAAACATGATTAACGAGCAAGTTATGAATTCGTCGACTAAATTCATCCTTTGAAAAGTTCATGTTGTTCTGCGACTCATTTTGTCGCACATGACGGTTATCATTCGTATGCACTGAAATGGCTGCAACGCCAAGCGAGTGTGATGCGCGATGATACAAGAGGAATACAAGGTCACGGGCATTCCCGCCGTTGCAGTGAATAGCGACAGAAAAGTCTTGCCGTCATTCACTAGTGATGTGTTTGCGAAATATTGTTGTTATCTTCAAAACTGCGCGCGGGTTACGAGTCGATAGAACCACTAATTTGAAAATGGGATAAGGATAAAAAATGAGTGAGCTGTTTGATGAAAAAATTATTGATGCACTTGCAGATAAATTAGGTGATTGGAAATCTGACGAAAAATTAGCTGGCTTGTATAACTGGCCGATCGAAAAAACACTTCAAGCTATGCCAGCTGGATTCGAGTATTTGGAGGACAAAGTGAATTCAGCAGTGAATAAAAATACATTTGAGAAAACACTTTGTTTGCGCCGAGAAATTGCAGCAATAGAGGTGTTGAGCTTTCCTCTTTCGAGATGGATTGTTGAAAACTGGGGCGGCATTGCTGGAAAAAACGAAGCGAGTCTTAAAGCCTGTATTGATAAAGCTGAAAGTGGTGATTTTGACTTTAACCGCATTGCAAGCTGGTCTAAACATATGGCATTTAAGCATCCTGATTTGTACGCCATATACGACGCGCGGGTAGTGTATTCATTGAACTGGTTGTTGTTCAAAGCGGGTGCGCAGAAGTATTTTCCCGCGCCTTCGGGTAGAAATTCGGTGATGGAACTATTGGATTACCGCATCCTGCTATTTATTAAGCACCACACCGTGGATGGCGTTAAGCAACAGCTGAAAGATGACATAGATGCACGGGAAATAGCAGGGACTAAATCTTATCTTTCCAACAAGCTTAAACAAAAATTGTTCATCGAGCTTAAAGACGCATTTGATGAGTACAACAAACTATTGGCTAGGTTAGCGGAAAAGCTATACCCCAAAGAGGCGATGAGCTTGTCCAGAACCAAAGTGGAGATGATGCTTTTCTCGGTAATCCCCCCTCAAATTAGTCATCGTCATAAGTAGAATTTTCTCATTTAGAATTAGAGGATTTTTTACATGAAGTTATCCCGTTTTACAGACAGTCAAATCATCAGCATTCTCAAGCAAGCCGAGGGTGGCAGCCCTG
>JARCRQ010000052.1 GCA_029850585.1 Sideroxydans sp. | reverse complement strand
GCGGGTGGGGTGACCAGCATCACACCCGTGAGCGAGGTGCCCGTGATGCTGGCAGCTAAATCCAGCGTGGCGGGGGTGTTCAAGGGCACGGTCAAAGTTGCCGCGCGGGCAATGGGAGCAAGATGGATAAAGGTCAGCGTTTGTGTCACTTGCGTAGCGGCGTTGTAGTTGGCATCACCCGCTTGGTTGGCTGCGACCACACAATTCCCCGCGCTCAACGCGCTCACCACATTGCCCGTAACGCTACAAATACTGGGTGTGGTACTGCTAAAACTCACGGCTAAACCCGATGAAGCGGTTGCCTGCAAAGTACCTGTGCCACCGACTGCCAGCGCAGGTGCTGCGCCAAAGGTAATGGTTTGTGTGCCTAGTCCCACCGTAAATTTAGTTTGCACTTGTGCAGCAGCAGCGTAGTTGGCATCAGCGGCTTGGTCAGCCGCAATCAGGCAAGTCCCCGCACTGATACCAGTAATCGTTGCACCATTCACGCCTGTCGCGCTACAGATGGCAGCGGTGAGGCTGCTAAAAATCACGGGGCTAGTGGACGCGCCTTGGGTAGCGGAAATCGTGCCTGAGGTGTTGACCGCAATAACTGGCGGAATCACCGCGCTAATGGTTTGTGTCCCCGCGCCAACGCTATAACTGGCTGGGTTTTGTGGCGCAGCAAAATAATTCGCATCGCCAGCTTGGTCGGCTAACACCGTGCATGTTCCTGCGCTTAGCGGAGTAATGCTGTAACCCGCAGCGGGCGAGCCTGTCAGCGTACAAACGTTAGGAGTATTGCTGGTTAAGGTGGCTAATAAATTGGTCAATCCGCCTTTTATTGCCTCGAAGCTGATGACGCTAATCGCACTGGCAGTCCCGCCGACTGTGAGTGGCGATACGGCTTGAAATTTCAGCACTTGCGAACCTGGTGTGATACTTAAATTTTGTGTTGCGCTGGCAGCGGCAAAGCCAGCATTGCCTGCTTGCGTGGCAGTGATGAGGCAAGTTGGTGTAGTCGAGATGCCTGTTACCAGCCCAGCCGCCGTGACCGAGCAGGCGGCGCTGGTGGTGCTGTAAGTGACAGGCGTAAGACCCGCTGAAGAGCTTGCACTCACGCTGCCTGTGCCGCCTACCACGACCGTGGGGGCAATAGCGAAGCTGAGCGTTTGCGCGCCTAGCCCTAGCGTGATGTTTTGTGTCAGCGTCGTTGCGGCTGCGTAATTACCGTTACCTGCTTGGCTGGCGGAAATTTGACAGGTGCTGCCCTGTGCTGCACCTGCTGCAACCGTAATGAGTGCCGGGCTAATTGATGCAGGGGGCAAGGTACACACGCCAGGGGTCAAGCTACTCAAGCTAACGGGGTTGTTAGATGCTCCGCCCGTTGCGCTAATCGTGCCGGAACCTCCCAAGGCTAGCGCAGGTACAGCGGTGTAGCTAATCGTTTGTGGGGCTGCGCTAATGGTGATGGGCAGTGTGGATACGGGTGTGGCAGCGGTGTAATTTGCCGAGCCTGCTTGATTGGCGGTAATGGTGCAGGCTGTTCCTGCATTGCCTATCACGCTAATGCTGGCACTGGTGGTGCTGGTAGCCGCAGTGGTACACACGCTAGTGGTGCCTGAAAATACGATAGCGTTACCCGATGCGCCCCCTGTTGCCGAGATGCTGCCCGTGCCGTTAAAGCTCAGCGCGGGTGCAGTCCCTAAGGTGATAGTTTGCAAGGCGGGAGTGATATAAAACGATTGAATCGCCGTACCTGCTGCATAGCCTATCTTGCCTGCTGCATTGAACCCAGCGGCTTGACTGGCTTGGATGCGACAGGGAGTTTGTTGCCCTTTAGGGGCAGGTGGGGTGATACTGGCGTTTACCCCTGTCACGGTTGTACCTGTAAGGGTGCAAATAGTAGGCGTTAAACTGCTATAGATAATCGACTGGGTTGAGCCGCCGCTCGTTGCACTGACCTGGCCTGTGCCGCCTACCGCGATGGTGGGCGCGGGACTAAACACGGGCGTTTGTGTAGCAGGATTGACGGTCAACGCTAAGTTGGCTGTGCCAGTTAACGCACCATTCGCCGCACTTAAGGTGATGTTGTAATTTGTCGGCACTGTCACGGCTGGTGCACTTCCTAGCAATGCGCCAACCGTGTTAACGCTCATCCCAGAACCCGCAGGTGTAATGCCATAAGTTGTGTTGTTGACTAAATAATCTTGTCCTGCAACGGGCACAATCGCGCCGTTATATGCTGCACCCGAAGTAACCGTTGTTACTTGGTTATGACTGATAACAGGCGTTTGTAGTGAGGCAAAATAAGCCGATAAATCATTTTGATTGAGCTCCGCTATATTTGCGTTCGTGTTAGCTGTCGCTGGACTTCCCATCGATGCTTGAATCGCTATTCTATTAGCACCATTTGATATTGCGTTGGTGAAATTGGCGGGGTTTTGTGCGTAATAGGCAATGGTGTTATAAACAAAAGCCGTTGCACTGGGAGCAGCGGCTCCTGTCCCACCGTGACACCCTCCCGCGCAGGTTGCCCATCTAGTCGCACCTGTCGCCACTGCCCCCGCAGCGTGAATAACCATACCAGCTTGACTAGGCAGCGCGTAAACCATGAGAATCAAGCTGCACAGCGTCGTCGCAGTTTTAAGAAGGGTGTGATGAATGGAAGGTAACGATATCGGTTTCAAGATATTCTCCTTGCTGCGAATGACGATTTTTCTGGCGTGCTGAGATTTAATAGTGCGTTAGCAACGCGCAAGTTGCTCTGTACTGCAATTAAACCCCTATATTGTGACGGGCGGATTATCGGGATTTTAGTTTTTGTTGTCATTAACTTATTGAGCCAATATGACTATTGTCATATTGCAGTACCTAGATAATTCAGTATTTTTAAGCATTTCAACCTAGCCAAAATTTGCCATGAATAAAACCTTTGCTAAAGAATCCGAGCTTGATGACGACGAGCTAGAGCCTGCCTTTAAGCTCCCTGCGGGGGCGAAAAACTACATCACGCCGCAGGGTCAGCAACGCTTACAAAACGAACTAGATAGTTTGTGGAAAGTTGAGCGTCCCGTGTTGGTGCAAACCATCACTTGGGCGGCGGGTAATGGCGACCGTTCGGAAAATGGCGATTACATTTACGGCAAAAAACGCTTACGCGAAATCGACCGACGCATCCGTTTTTTGCGTAGGCGTTTGGATTTGTCCGAAGTAGTGAATCCCGCGCAGCGGCAAGCGTGTGAGCAGGTTTTTTTTGGGGCAACGGTGACGGTGTGCGATGAGGCAGGCGTTGAAAATAGTTACAGCATTGTCGGCATTGATGAAGCGGATGTAGCGCGCAATCGCATTAGCTGGGTGTCGCCGTTGGCGATGGCATTGCTGAAATTAAACGTCGGCGATGTGGCAATGTTACGCACCCCGTTAGGCATGACTGAGCTCGAAATTTTACGCGTGGTATATGTCGATTTACCCTAATGCAGCAAGGGTTTGAGTTGCACCATCACATTGCGCAAAATCTGCGCCTGCGCGCTAGCATCGGGATGCAAATTGTCGGCTTGAAATTGCTCGGCGCGGATGCCTGCCAACATAAACGGCGTGAGCGAGATTTTTTCTTGGCGGGCGATACGCGGATACAGCGCGCTAAAATTTTGCGTATACCGCAAGCCATAATTGGGCGGTAATTGCATCCCCAACAACAGCACTTTTGCCCCCGATTTTTTTGCTAGCTGTATTATTTCGCGCAGATTTTTTTCCACATCATTCAGCTGCGCGCCGCGCAACGCATCGTTCGCACCCAGCTCAATAATCATGACTTTGGCGGGATGTTGGGCTAGCACCGCCGCGATGCGAGTTCGCCCCCCTGTGCTGGTTTCGCCGCTGATGCTGGTGTTGACCACATTAAGTTTTGGGTGTGTTGGTGCAAGTGCTAGTGCGAGTAAATTCACCCAGCCCGCGTCGCGCGCAATGCCATAACCTGCTGATAAACTATCGCCGAACACCACGATGTTTTGCGCCGCAAAGGCAGCGTGGCTGAGTAGCAAACTGGCTAACAATAATATACTTAAAGGTGATTTTTTCATGGCAGCGATTGTGCAAGCAATAGGACTTTCCAAGCAAGTCAAAAGTCCCCGTTTAGAAGAGCTGCCTTTGCAAATTTTGCACGAGGTAAGTTTTAGTCTAGACGCGGGCGACAGCTTGGCGATAGTGGGCAGCTCAGGGTCGGGCAAGTCCACTTTGTTAGGTTTATTGGCGGGTTTAGACGAGCCAACGGCAGGACGCGTGTTGCTCAATGGCGTGGATTTATTTGGCTTAGACGAAGACGGACGTGCGCGGCTGCGCGGCGAGTTAGCAGGCTTCGTGTTTCAATCATTCCAACTCTTACCCGCGCTCAATGCACTCGAAAACGTCATGCTCCCGCTGGAATTGCAAGGCGTAACAGCGGCAAAAGCGCGCGCCACACTAGCCTTGCAAAACGTCGGTTTAAGTGCCCGCCTGCATCACCTGCCCAAACATTTATCAGGCGGCGAACAACAACGCGTGGCACTCGCCCGCGCCTTCGTCACCCAACCTAAAATCCTGTTTGCTGATGAACCCACCGGCAATCTAGATGCCGCCACGGGCGCGCAAATTATTGAGCTGATGTTGGAGCTCAACCGCGCGCAAGGCACAACTTTAATTTTGGTCACCCACGATGAAAATTTAGCCGCGCGCTGCGGCAAGCAATTGCAGTTGGCAGCAGGGCGGGTGGTGTGATGAGTCTGTATCAC
>JARCRQ010000051.1 GCA_029850585.1 Sideroxydans sp. | reverse complement strand
ATCAAACCAGTAAAACCAAAACCGTCCATACGCACGCCAATCGAGCCGATTAAGCTCGCCTTATCGACGAAAATTTTATCGGCGGCGACGGCGATGTAATAGCCGCCCGATGCGCAAATATCTTCGACCACAACATACAAGGGAATGGTGGGATGCAAGGCGCGCTGACGACGAATTTCATCGTTAATTTGCCCCGCTTGTACAGGGCTGCCACCTGGACTATTGATGCGCAAAATCACGCCTTGCGTGCCTTTGTCGGCGAACGCGTCTTGCAAGCTGGGGATGAGATTGTCGGCACTGGCAGCACTGTCGGCTGAAATTTCGCCTTGCAAGTCAATCAGCGCGGTATGTTTACCAGTACTCAAAGTTTTATCCGAGCTGCTCAACCAACCCATCGTGGCGAAAAAACTAAGAATAAAAACGCGAAGGTGAGGGTGCGAAAAAAGATATTCCAATGCCGCGCGCGACGTTGTTCTTGCAAGGCGGATAGGGCGAGTTTTTCGAGTACGTCGCGCTCCCAATTGTGTTGATCTGACATGGTGTTTCCTTCTCTAAAAATTAGGCGTTGATTTTTAACCAAGCATCAAGTTGCGCAAAATTATCGACTAATGCCAGCGGGTTTAAGGCGCGCAATTGTTCGGCTGGATGTGCGCCGTGTCCCATTGCGACGACATCCACTTTGGCGTTTTGCGCCAGCAACAAATCATGCGAGGTGTCGCCTATCATCAAGGTGCGCGAGGCGGCCACGCCGAGCTCTTCCATCAACTCAAACAGCATGGTGGGGTCAGGCTTGGAGACGGTTTGCTCGGCGGTACGCGTGGCATGAAAATAAGGCTTCATCTCACACGACAACAACGCACGTTCTAAGCCGTTGCGATTTTTGCCTGTCGCCACGCCCAATAAATAACCTGCGCTGTGTAAGTTGCTAATAGTTGCGCGTGCGCCCTCAAACAAGGGAATCGCGCCGTCTTGCGCTAAAAAATGATGACGATAACGCGCCACCAGCGGTTCATACATTTCATCGGGCGCATTCGGCACGGCGTAGCGCAATGCCTGTTGTAAACCCAGACCAATCACATGGCGTGCCATTTCGTCGCTAGGCACTTCTAAATCTAAGTCGCGACACGCCATTTGGATTGAACCCGCAATCACAGCGGTCGAATCCATCACCGTGCCATCCCAATCAAACACAATTAAATCGTAGCGTTTAGTCATTTTATGTCGTCAAAATCGTTGCAAAAAAATAGCCGCGCAGTTTATCACTGGCGTCGATTTTATAAACAAATAAAGGCGAAAAGGTCGGTTGTCAATAATGGATAGCAACGTGTTCATGCAGCCAGTCTTTTTTCGTAAAACTGGCGCTCAAAAGCCATTGGCGTTAAGTAGCCTAGCCGCTTAGCAAGCCCAGTGCGGTGTCAAATCGCGCGCAATACTTGCCACTTTTTTAGATTGCAGCGGCTGATTTTTATCAAGCCATAACGCATCCTTAATTGTGAATGATTGAAATGCTAGCTGCGTATAATGCGCAGCTAATTTTTTCGTCCGCAGCCATGACTTCTATCCCCGAAATCAAACCCAATCAATCTATCGAGTTGCTCAAAGAGCTACATATTCTGACGCGCGACGGCAAGCTCAATCAGGACACTCGGCGCAAGCTCAAGCAGGTCTATCACTTGTTTCATTTTATCGAGCCGTTACTGAATGACGTGTTGGCGGATAAGCCTGAGGTGAGTTTGGTCGATCACGGTGCGGGCAAATCTTATTTGGGTTTTATTCTGTACGATTTGTTTTTTAAGGCGCGCGAGGCGGGGCATATTTACGGGATTGAGACGCGCACCGAGTTAGTCGAAAAGTCTTGGCAACTGGCGAAAAAATTAAACTTTCCACGTATGTCATTTTTGAATGTCTCGGTTGAAGAGTCGATTACGACACCGAGCTTGCCTGCACAGATTGATGTGGTCACCGCCTTACACGCCTGCAATACCGCCACGGATGATGCGATTAAATTTGCTTTGCAAAAGCACGCCAAATTTATCGTGTTAGTGCCGTGTTGTCAGGCAGAAGTCGCCGCGACCTTGAGTAAACACAGGGCGCAATCATTAAGCCAAACCGTCTTGGCCGAAATTTGGCGACATCCGATTCATACCCGCGAATTTGGCAGCCAGCTCACCAATGTGTTGCGCTGCCTGCTGTTAGAAGCGCACGGTTATCAAGTCACGGTGACCGAGTTAATTGGTTGGGAACACTCGATGAAAAATGAATTGATTATGGCGAAGTACACGGGAATACCGCGTAAAAATGCGCAACAACGCTTAGAGCAAATTTTGATTGAGCTGAATTTATTGGATTTGCGCACGCGCTTTATTTACTAAACGCGGCTGTTTTAGATTGCGATGAAGCGTGGACTCGTTTATGCTGCGCGCCCTTCGGAGAGGTGGATGAGTGGTTTAAGTCGCACGCCTGGAAAGCGTGTTTGGGATAATATCCCAACGGGGGTTCGAATCCCCCCTTCTCCGCCAAATTCAACGACTTAGCGCGATATTAGCTACTTACGTTTACTTAGAATTACCTGCATTTACTTCATTTGGCACACTCTCACTGTGCCAGAATTGTGCCAGATTGTGCCACGGCATGTAAAACCTTACCCAGGCTTACTTATATCTACTTGGCTTAGTCTTTAAGCCCTGTATGCCTTGCTGCGCTTGGCTTGCAGAGGTTTTAATTATTTTAGCGGTCTTTACGCTTGCGCGGCAAAAGTTGGCTGGAACAGTTGGCACAATTTGGCACAGTGAAACCTGGTGGAATACTTGGGCTATACTTGGGCTATAGTTGGACTATAGTTGGACTATGTTGCCGAAGCCAGTTTCGGGAACATCGCTGGATAGCAGATAAAGCCTAGGTGATGGCAATAGTCGCGCTTGCGCGGCTGAAGACTACAGCGTAGCCCCCTCTGGGGGCGTTAAACGCAAGGGGGTTTTGATTATCAGCCCTAATCATCACCAGCCGCAGGGGCGGCTTAAAGGGTTTACGCGCAGAATGAATATGACTTAGCTAGGAAGCCAGCCTTCTACGAGTACATCAATCATCTTCCACGGACATACCTCTGGAAATGTATCAATATCAATTCCCGTTTCGCTTTCTGCTTGTAGTTTTGCCTTACCCCACACAATTTCAGTCCATTGTTCATCAGCAAACTTGGTGCGGAGGCTTGGTGCTTCTTGAAGTGAGTACAAAACATCTTTTCGTTGGGTTTTAATCGTCAGCTGCCAACTTTTACATTGTCTTGTAGGTTGATATTGCCATTTCAACAAATGCGCCAATAACACCGCCATACGGCTTGCTAATTCCCGCTGTTCGCTTTTTCCCACGTCTTCAATTTCCTCTGCAAGATGTTCTAAATCTAACTGGTCAAACTTACCCATGCGGATAAACGCGGCTTGCTCATTTGCCCATGCAATAACATCTGTTTGATAGGAGGTAGTCATAATTTTCCTTTCAGATTTGAATGGTTGAAAAATATCATCCAACCCACTAGATTAAGTATAACCCCAAACCCTTATCCTTAGCGGCACTCCTCATTCCCGTTTGCCTTGATGACGCAATTTTTCAAGGTGGTGTGATCGTGCCAGTCGTAACCAGCATCAACCTTTGCAACGGCTACCGCCTTGGGTTGCGGCTTCGCCGCCGGGGTCTGCAACACAGCGATCGAGTCGCGTTTGAAGTCTTCAACGGCTGGCATGACGATTTTATCAATGACGGCATTGACGTGAGGCACGGCGGCCTGAACAGTTTTCTGCATTTCAGCGCGACCTTTTTGAAGCTGCGCCACGGTTTCGGCTGGTGTTTGGCTTTGCAGGGTGTGGGTTGCGACTGCGAAGAGGCCAGCGATTGCGAGTAGTTTGAACATTTGAATCTCCTTTTTTAAGACATCTACATACCTTATATATAAGGTGGGTAGGTGCGAAATCTGACGCGACGCATCCGTTATTGATTTAGTGCGGCTTGCCGCGCTGCCTGACCACAGAGCCGCCCCTCATGGGGCGAAAAGCTCAGGGGTGGTTTTGTGGGGAAATGCTGCTGGCATTCGTACAAGTCCAAGTCTTACCTACAAACTCAAATTCCGTCATTGTTGTTTGCGTTTTCCATGATTCTTCCTTTTTGGTTAGTTAATTCATATTTTTTGGAGCCGTTGCGCGCAGCGATGTATCAAAATTCATAGGATTTTTAAGCCAGTTGGAAAGAGAAAAGGTGGTGCGGCTCGCAGCGCAGCGAGAACACGGCTTTGAACGGAACTTGCTTAAAAAGACGAATTTTGAGAAATGAACAAAAACGGCGGAAAGTGAATTAACGGTAAAAAAGGAGGGAAACACAGACGGCTTCAGCACCGTGCCTTTCAAGGTTTTGACGTTGGGTTTGACGTTGTGGTGGATCTGCTGTGATGTTGGCTTGTTGAACATGACGGCGTTTTGAAGCGTTTTAACGTGGTGTGCCTACACGACGTTTGCATTTGTGTTGTTGAATTGCAGTATTCAAATTCAATCGTGTTGTTCAATTACACGGTTCAAATTCAATTTCAATTTCAATTTGAAATTTACCCATTCAGTTAAGAAGGGTATTATTTGAGGCTAAACCTTATAGTTACAAGGTTTGCGAAGTTTTGAGGTTTGGTGCTGGCTGGTCTGATTCTGAGTTTCAATTTCAAATTGAAATTGAATTGTGTAATTGAATCGCGTTATTCAATTTGAATTGTGTAATTGAAATTGACGGGATAAGCGATGGCAAATATAACTCACAACAAAAAGCCCAACTATTTCTAGCTGGGCTTTTTGTTTGTCGCTAGCTCTTACCTACCGCCGTCCCGCTCTATCGCCTTGGCACTGCTACTTTCCTTGGCTTCAGATTTCGAGCTGGTACTGCTGGATTTCTCAGAACTCGAACTTGATTTGCTGTTGCCAGTCGCGGACTCTTTATCCAGCTTTTCACCTGCTTGCGCGGCGGCTTTGTTGCTGTCTTGCGTGTAATACTTAACGTCCTCGCGGGCGCGGGTGATATTCACATAGGTTTCTCGGTCGCCATGCCCTGAGTTGGTGTTGTGATGCACCATGACTTTATCAAAGGTCTGTCCTTGCGATTTATGGGAGGTCATGGCGTAGGCGTGGTCAATATGTTTGAAGTCTTTTGTGTCAAATTCACGCTTTTCGCCGTTCTCCATTTTTACAGTCATTTTGCTGCCTTCCATCTTTTCAATCGTCCCCGTTT
>JARCRQ010000050.1 GCA_029850585.1 Sideroxydans sp. | reverse complement strand
CCGCCATATGAAGAAAAACAAGACTATCAACGTGTGGTGGATAGCCTTAAAGAAGGGCTGCATCGTTTTGCCAACGGCGTGTACGCGGTGTGGTATCCGCAGTTGCAAAGAGACGATGCGCGTCGCTTGCCTGAAGAATTGAAAAAGCTGCCCGTGAAGAGTTGGCTACATGTCGCGCTAACCGTCAAAGCATTGGGCGCGGAAGGCATCGGGATGCACGGCAGCGGCATGTTTATTTTGAATCCGCCTTGGTTGCTGCATGACACTTTGCAGCAAGTGATGCCGTATTTGAGCCGCCATTTAGCACAAGACGACAGCGCGTTTTATACCCTCGAATTTCACGAAAATTAATCGGCATTATTTGAATTTTTGATACACCTGTAAGCTGAATTTAATAACGACATAGGAGCTTGAAAATGAGTACCTCACATACTTGGAATTTTTTTCGCGCAGGCGGTTTTGATCAGGTGCAACTGAGCTCAGGCGCAGATTTATTAGCCCTCAAAGACCTCGATCAAAAACTTTGGGTGGCATTAAGTTGCCCGACACGCGGCATTGAATTCGATAGCGACACGCTGGACATGATTGACTGCGACGGCGACGGCAAAGTACGCGCCAATGAGGTGTTAGCGGCGATTACATGGGCAGGAAGTTTGCTGAAAAATGCGGATTTATTAGTCGCGGGACAGGATGTTTTGCCTTTGCACGAAATCAATGACAGCAGCGATGAAGGTCGTCATGTATTGGCATCGGCACGGCATATTTTGCGCAGCTTAAATAAGCCCGACGCGTTGGAAATTTCGCTCGCCGATATGCACGACATTGAGCGTTTGATTGCTAGCCTAGAATTTAATGGTGATGGCGTAGTAACCCCTGAGCAGATTAGCGATAACAGCTTACGCAGCACGGTTGCTGATGCCATGCAGTGTGTTGGTTCGGTCGCTGATTTGAGCGGCGCAATCGGCATCAATGCAGAGCTTAACGAACAATTTTTTAGTGAGTTAAATAGCTATGCGGCGTGGCATCAAACTGCTGACGCAACGGTATTACTGTTAGGGGCAGACACCGCCGCTGCGGCAGTCGCTTTGGAGGCGGTGCAAGCCAAAATCAACGATTATTTTCTGCGTTGCCAATTAGCGGCGTATGACCTGCGCGCCGCCGAGCCATTGAGCCGCGCGGTGAGCGACTATGAACAGCTTGCCGCCGAAGCACTCTCGTCTAGCAGTACAGCCGTGGCGAATTTTCCACTCGCCACCATTGCCGCGAACAAAGATTTGCCGTTGTGTACCGGCATCAATCCGAGTTGGCAAGTTGCCATTGCCGCCTTACGAAATCAGGTCGTTGTGCCATTGCTCGGCGATAAAAAAACCTTAAGCGCGAGTGATTGGGCAACGCTGTGTGCAAAATTTTCAGCATACGCAAGTTGGCAGGCTGCTAAGCCTAGCAACTGTGTGGAAGGCTTAGGTCTGGCGCGCATAGACGAGATTTTGCACAGCGACGCGCAGGCAAAAATCAGCGCGCTGATTGCGCAAGACGCAGCGGTAGCGGAAGAAGTTAAAGCGATTCGTTCGGTAGAAAAGTTGCTGCGTTACCAGCGCGATTTATTTTTGCTGACCAATAATTTTGTCTCGTTTAGAAATTTTTACACGGGCAAAGACCGTGCGATTTTCCAAGTTGGCACCCTGTTTTTAGACGGACGGAGTTGCGAGCTGTGCATCAAAATTGACGATGTCGCCAAACATGCAGGTTTCGCCGCCAGCAGTGGCGTGTGCTTGGCGTATTGCGAATGCACGCGCAACAGCGGCAAACAAAAAATGACGGTTGCGGCGGCGTTTACGGCGGGCGATTCAGACTTTTTAATGGTTGGGCGTAACGGCATTTTTTACGATCGCAAAGGACAAGATTGGGACGCGCAAATCGTGCGCATCATCGACCATCCCATCAGCATTCGTCAGGCGTTTTTCTCACCCTATAAAAAAGCCGTGAAGATGATTAGCGCGCAAATTCAAAAACTCGCCGCATCGAAAGCCAATGCGGTGGATGATAAATTGATGAGCAGCGCAGTCGAGCACGGTAAAGCCGTCGTCGCGCCAGCCGCACCGCCTAAAGCGGCGTTTGATGTGGGTAAATTTGCAGGGATTTTTGCCGCGATTGGCTTAGCAATCGGCGCAATCGGGGGGATTTTGGCATCAGTGGTTGCGGGTATGTTGGCATTGAAAATCTGGCAAATGCCATTGGCATTGGTAGGCTTAATGCTGATGATTTCAGGGCCTGCCATGTTACTGGCGTGGTTCAAATTAAAGAATCGTAACCTCGCCCCCATCTTGGATGCGAACGGCTGGGCGATTAACGCCCGCGCGTTAATTAACATCCCATTCGGCACCTCGCTCACGCACATGCCGCACTTGCCCGCTGGCTCACATCGCTCGCTAGTTGATCCGTTCGCCGAAAAGAAATCGCTGTGGCCGTTTTATGTGGTGATTGCGCTCGGCATCGCCGCCTTAGTCGTGCTGTGGTACTACGGGTTTTTTGGGCATCGGGCTTAGTGCTAAAAATATCTCTTATTGAGATATACTCTCCTCATGCACATCATCACTCATCGCCGAATTTTGACCGCACAAAAGGCGCATCCGCAATGCGCGAGTGCATTAGAGCAGTGGTATCGCCTATGCAAAAAAGCGGAGTGGCATAACTTCGCCGCTTTGCGTGGACTGTTTCCGAGTACCGATAAAGTGGGGGATTTATTTGTGTTTGATATTGGTGGCAATAAATTACGCCTGATTGCCGCGATTCATTTCAACACGGGGCGATTGTTTATCAGGGCGATATTGACGCACCAAGCATATGACCAAGGAGATTGGAAATGAACGCCAGACTTAAAACTGCAATTCACCATTGGAGCTATGTCGCGCCGCTGTTGCAACCTGCGCGCAACGCGAAAGAGTATGCGCAGTTAGTCGAAGCGCTCGATGCCGCACTGGATGCGGGCGGCGCGGATGAAAAACATCCGCTCGCAAGGCTTGCCGATTATCTTGGCGAACTGGTTGCCGAGTACGAAGCTCGTGACAACATGCCAGCGGCGGCAAGCGGGGCGGACGTGCTACGTTTTCTAATGGCGCGCGATAACTTGCGTCAAGTTGATTTAGCCGAACTTGGCAGCCAAGGTGTGGTGTCCGAACTGCTATCAGGAAAACGTGAATTCAATGCGCGCCACGCCAAAGTTTTGGCAGAACGATTCGGCGTTTCAGCGGCGATGTTTTTGTAAGATTCATGTGGATAACTCAAGATGACAATTAATTATCCTAATGAAGCCGCGATTGCGATGGGCTTTGAAGAAATAAAGCCTGTTTCAACTTTGTTGTCGATTGCGCATTTATTCGGAATTTCAAAGAGGCGTTGTGGTATTTATCTTTTGGTTTTTCCATCAGAGCTGTTTTATATTGGGCAGGCAATAGATGTTGTGCGGAGATTTTCTCAGCATCGCCGCAACTACGATGACATCATTGGATTTTCGTTTATTCAAATCTCGAAAGTTGAACTTAATGAGGTGGAAAAAAAACTGATATTTAATGCTGGAAAATTAGGTTTCAAGCTTAAAAATGCGGTTCACGTTAGTAGTCTTTTAGGCGATGCAGATTTTGATTTGCTTATGCCGCTTGCAGAGCAACAGGCTTGGCTTTCAGTTACATCCGCCCTTGATGACGCAAATGAACTTAACCCAAAAATCTTTCTGCCAGAAAGTCAGCTAGCACGATTTTCAAAGAACTTTGAACAATTTATAAATCATCCATTATCCCAACAGGCGACTGCACTTTTGGGGCGATATATTCGTGCCTGTTTACCCGCACCACGGCGTACTGAGTATTCATTTTGGTCGGTGAGTTGTATGCCGAGTACCAATAAAAATACTTGGCCTCGTCTGTTTTGTGTCAATGCCGCATCTATGGAATTGTTTGTTGTCGGTTGGGATAAAAATAGCAATTTGCTATGGTCTTTTTTAACTGTAGATGAAGAGGTTTTAATCGAATATTGGCCAGACCCAGATGAGTTCTTGATGCAATTCCCATCAGTTGAATTTTTGTCCGCCGAGTATCGAGATGCGGGGCAAAATCAAATTACTTTGCGTTGTAGTAAATATGCTCAGATGCGTTTGCTATTGTTAGATAAGGGGGTTTGTAAAGCTGCTGCCGCATTAAATTTACGGGTCATGAGAAAGCGCGCTAATTTTTATATGCAGTACCACTGCGCAGCATTGGTTAATAAAGCATTATCTGATGTTTCTAGTTTAGATATGACTCCTTGCTAATCTTGAGTAAAGAACCCTTCGATCCCAAGCCTATCCTTGCCAGTCTGCCGTTGTTGCCTGGCGTATATCGCTATTTCGATGCGGCAGGCAATGTGTTGTATGTGGGCAAAGCCAAGCAGTTAAAGAAGCGCGTTTCGTCGTATTTTCAGAAGACCAATATCTCGCCGCGCATCCGCATGATGGTGTCGCATATCGCGCGCATCGAAACCACCGTGGTGCGTTCGGAAGCCGAGGCTTTGCTGCTAGAAAATAATCTCATCAAGTCGCTCAAGCCACGTTACAACATTTTATTTCGCGACGATAAGTCCTATCCCTACATTGTTTTGACTGGACATCAGTATCCGCGCTTAACCTATTTTCGCGGCACGCCGAACAAGCAGCATCAGTACTTCGGCCCCTATCCCAATGCCCAAGCGGCGAAGGAAAGTAGCCAGTTGTTGCAGAAAATTTTTCGCATCCGCACTTGCGAAGACAGCGTGTTCAGCAATCGCGCGCGACCGTGTTTGTTGCATCAAATTGGTCGCTGCACCGCGCCTTGTGTGGATTTGGTTTCCGCTGAAATTTATCAAGCGGATATACGCAACGCGGTGTTGCTGTTGAACGGACGGCATCAGGAAGTCGAACAAAAATTGCGCGATGCGATGGAGCGGGCGGCGGAGGCGCAACATTATGAGCAAGCGGCGGTGTTGCGCGATCAGATGCGTGATTTGCATGTGGTGCAGCAAAAGCAATTCGTCGAATCAACAGGCAATACCACCGACGCAGACATCATCGCGGTGATGCAATTGAGTGACGCGGTATGTGTGAATCTGGCGATGATGCGCGGCGGGCGGCACTTAGGCGACAAGAGTTTTTTCCCCGAACACGCGGATGGCTTGGCTCTCACAGAAGTCGTGGAAGCCTTTATCGCGCAGCATTATTTGAGTCGCAGCGTGCCGGCGGTGTTGTTGGTGAATGTTGGTTTTGAAGATGCCACGCTGGCAGAAATTTTAAGTGAGCAAGCGGGGCACGCGGTGCGCATCGCGCAGCCTGTGACGGGCGAGCGCAAACAATGGCTGACGATGGCGGAAAAGAACGCGCTGCTGGCGTTGCAGCAACGCAAGATGCAGCAAGGCGGGCAGCAGTTGCGCTTGGATACTTTGCGCGAGTTGGTGGGCTTGCCTGATTTGAATCGCATCGAATGTTTCGACATCAGTCACACCATGGGCGAAGCCACGCAAGCCTCGTGCGTGGTGTACGAAAATCTCGACATGCGTTCCGCCCAATATCGCCGCTACAACATTAGCGACATCACACCTGGCGACGATTACGCCGCGATGCGTCAAGCACTTACGCGACGTTATGAAAAACTGGCGGCAGGCGAGGGTGCACGGCCAGATTTAATTTTAATAGACGGTGGCTTAGGGCAGTTACACATCGCGATGGAAGTGATGGCGGAACTGGGTTTGAACGATATGCCGCTGGTCGGCGTGGCAAAAGGTGCGGAGCGCAAAGTAGGCATGGAGCAATTAATTTTTCCCGATAAAGAAGCCATACGTTTGCCTAGCGACAATCCCGCGCTGCACCTTATTCAGCAAGTGCGCGACGAGGCGCATCGCTTTGCCATTACGGGTCATCGCGCCAAACGTGGCAAGGCGCGTATGGTGTCGAGTTTGGCGGAAATCAGCGGCGTAGGGGACAAACGGCGGCGTAATTTGCTGACGCATTTTGGCGGCTTGCGCGAGGTACAGCAGGCGAGTGTCGAGCAGCTTTGCCAAGTTGACGGCATTAGTTTGGCATTGGCGGAAAAAATTTATCAGCAACTACATTAAATTGCCCGCCCCAAGTGCAGCTCAAATATCAATTTAGCCCGCAGACCGATGCCGACTTTATGGCAAACTACGCGATTGGCTCAAGCTCGTACTGGAGTCATCTGCGCCTAGGTTATCAGCCGCGTTGGGATTGGCGATTGGATCCTGAGTTCGGCTTGCAGGCGGGACAAAATTATCGCATCGTTAAAGCGAGCATTTTTGCGGCTACGCCCGTGTTGGGCGGCGCAATGTTAGAGCTCAATACAGGGCTGCAAGCCAATCTTAATCCGCCTAAAAAGTGGTATGTGGGTGTGGGGTTATCCAAAAATTTGTGAGTAATGATTCTTAATCGTGGCATCTTGATGGGCTGCGTAGGGCGTTATAAATCAGGTTTGTGGCACGACCAGATTGCGCAAAGTTACATCACCAAAATCAACCAGCAGATGCTCGATAAAAGCTGGCAGCATCCTGATTTTGCGGGCAAGGCATGGGTTTACCCTTAATTTTTTGAAGCAACTTTTTTGAATCAATCTGGCATGAAAAAAAT
>JARCRQ010000049.1 GCA_029850585.1 Sideroxydans sp. | reverse complement strand
CAGTTGCAGCAGAGCTTTGCCTAAGGTGGTTTTGCCGCAACCCGATTCGCCCACCATCGCCAAAGTCTTGCCCGCCGCCAACTCGAACGACACCCCATCGACCGCCCTCACCTGCCCGACCAGCCGCTGCAACACGCCTTTGCGTATCGGGAAGTGAACGTGTAAATCGGCGACTTTTAGGATTGCAGATTGAGGATTGAAACTGCGGGTTTCGGCGTTCGAAATTCGCGGGGCAGCGTCATACGCACGCGCGCCCATCCCCAATCCCCCGCCCCCACTCCTTGCCTCTCCATCATACAAATGACAGCGCACGCTACGCCCCGCGCTCACTTCGTTCAGCACGGGGGTGTGGCTATGGCAGTGCGCAAAAACTTGGCTGCAACGCGGCGCAAAACGGCAACCCACGCTGATGCTGCCCAGCGGCGGCACTGAGCCTTTAATCGCGCTCAGTTCGCCGCGCTGACCATCGGGCAATGCGGCAAAGAGTTGTTGTGTATAAGGGTGTAGTGGACGGGCAAATAACTCATCGCGCGAGGCGTGTTCGACAATCTCGCCCGCGTACATCACGCCGACTGCATGGGCGTTTTCGCTGACCACACCGAGGTCATGCGTAATCAGCAACATCGCCATGCCCGTATTGGCTTGCGTGTCGCGCAATAGTTGTAAAACTTGCGCTTGGATGGTCACGTCCAGCGCGGTAGTCGGCTCGTCGGCAATCAGTAGTTTGGGCTGCCCCGCGAGTGCCATCGCAATCATCACGCGCTGCTTCATGCCGCCCGAAAACTGAAAGGGATATTCTTTGATGCGCCGCGCCGCATCAACAATGCCGACTTGGGTGAGCAAGTCCACCGCGCGTTGCGTGACATCGCGCGCCGCAGGATCATGCAACTGAAGCACTTCGGCGATTTGCTGCCCCACGCTCATCACAGGATTCAAACTCAAACCTGGCTCTTGAAAAATCATCGCCAGCGTGCCGCCACGCACCGCTTGCATATCGCGCTCGGTCAAGCTCTGTAACGCCCTGCCTGCCAGCGTTATCGTGCCCCCCGCATGGCGGATGCCATCAGGCAACAGACGCAACAAGGACAGCGCGGTCATGGATTTTCCACAACCTGATTCGCCTAATAGCGCGAAGGTTTTACCCGCAACAATGGAGAAAGAAATGCCATCGACAATCGCCGCACCCGAGTCCAAGCGCGTGATTAAATTTTCTACTGTCAGGAGGGACGTTGCGGCGAGGGGTGCTGCCATGAAAACTTAGAGGAATTCGGTGCGAGAAGCACGCGGACGACTGCGATTAGCTTTTTGCAATTTTTTGAATAGCGATAACAGCAAGGCTTTATCTACAAAGGTCTGCGTGGCAGGGGAAATAAATTGTATATCGGTTTGATTCATTTCAATTGCAGCTAAATCACAATCTGCCACCACGGTTGCAGAAGGCGAATGAATCGCTTTGCCCATAAAAGCACTTTCGCCCAAACACTCACCGCTCAAAATCCGCCCCACATCTTGCCCATCCACTAACACCGTTGCCGTGCCATACAGCAACACATAAAAAGTGCTGTGGACATCATGTTCCGAAGTCAGCTTGCTGCCTGCTGCGAATTTAACTACGCGCGAATTGCTGACTAATTCCGCCAGCATATCGGTCGGAACAGGATTGAAAAATGAACAGTCGCGCATTTGCTTCGAGCGTTCATTTTCGGAAGCCGACATGCTCTGCGTAAAACTTTGCAGACTGAGCATGATGTCGTCGTTGATTTGATTTTGGTCGTCCACTTTAAGCCCCTTGTTCTCTAGCAACACGCAATATGACTGGTTATTGTTATTTGAAGCGGGCGAAGAATACCCGACTGCGCATCGCTTCGACAAGCACCAAGAATGCCTAGATAAGTATTACTTTAATGGCTTAACACCGCGCGCAACGCCACACACACGCGGCTCACATCGGCAATGCTTAAGCTATAAAACATCGGCAGCGAGACAATTTGTTTGCCCACGCGTTCGGCGATGGGGAACATCCCTTCCTTAAAACCTAACTCGCGATACAGGGTAAACAAATGGATCGGCGCGTAATGAAAGCCTACGCCGACCTGATGCTCTTTCATGCGCGCCATAAATTCTGGGCGGCTCATGCGAGCAGGTAGTTCTAACTGGAACAAATGCCAATTGGTATTGGCAAATTCTGGCGGCGGCAAAATCGCACCCGTTTGCGCCTCAAAATCCGCCCCCAATTCAGCAAAATAATGGCGCGCCAAGGCGCGGCGATGCGCGGTAATTTTGTCCAGTTGCGCAAACTGCCCTAAACCAATCGCGGCGGCAATATCGGTCATATTGTATTTACCGCCCAACACATCCACGTCGATGCCATCCCAACCACTGCGCGACACGCCTTGCAGGCGATATTTTTCCGCCAGCACCACCTCCGCTTGATTGTTCAGCACCAAGCAGCCCCCCTCCGAGGTGGTGATGTTTTTATTGGCTTGAAAACTAAACGACACAAAGTCGCCAAACGAACCAATCGGCTTACCTTGCCAGCTCGAGCCTATCGCTTGTGCCGCATCTTCAATCACACGCAAATTATGTTGTTTTGCAATCGCATATAGTCTGTCCATATCCAGCGGTTTGCCCGCTAAATAGACGGGAATAATCGCGCGGGTTTTCGCTGTAATCGCGGCTTCAACTTTGTCTAAATCAAGGTTGCGCGTGACCGGATCTATGTCGGCGAACACGGGCGTTGCACCGACTTCGAGAATCACATTCGCCGTCGCCACCCAAGAAATTGGCGTGGTAATCACTTCGTCGCCCGCGCCGATTCCCGCAATGCGCAAGGCGATTTCCATGGTGCAAGTCCCCGAATTAAACGTGCGCACGGGACGACCGCCAAAATAAGTTGACAGCTGCTGTTCAAACTCGGCAACTTTAGGACCGCTGGTAATCCAGCCAGAACGCAACACCTCGGCAACTGAAGCAATCGTCGCTTCGTCGATAGTGGGTTTGGAAAAAGGCAGAAAAGTATTACTCATTTTTTATTACTCCAAACAAAAATTTACGCGCGCGAAATAATTACTACGCCAAAAATAATCACCGCCATGCCCGCCAATTTGGTCGGATTAAAGTCTTCGCCGAGCAGATACCAGGCCGCCAGCGCGTTGACCACATACGCCATCGACAACATCGGAAACGCAATGCTGACAGGCACGCGCGACAACGCCAAAATCCACACGATAACGCTGAGGACATAACAACTAAGCGCGACAATAATGTGCCAGTCGCTCGCGAGCTTGATGCCAATCGGCAAAATGTTAACGACACTAAATTCAAAATGACCAATCGCATTGGTACCCGCCTTCATCAAAATTTGTGCGGCGGCGTTGAGCATCACACCCGTAAAAATCAAAGCAAAGCTGACTAAATTCATGGCTGAACTCCTGATGTTTTGGCAAAAAATAAGCGTGGGATTTGTGCCATCAATAAGGCGGCGGAGATAACGCTGATGATAATTTGCATCGCGTGCGTGCCTGCATAACTATTGTCATACCAGCCACTAGCCCAGATGGATAAAGCGATACCGCACAGCATAAAAATTTTGGGCGTGTAATGATTTGCGCTAAATTTTTGCCAGTGATTAGCCAACGCAATGCCCGCCCATGCGCACAACCAGCCCCCCGCCATACCGCCCAATATATCCAGCGGACTATGCACGCCGCAGGCGATGCGAGACAGTCCAACCAACAGTGCAACGGCAAGCACAGCCAATCGCCAGCTGCCTGACAACACCGCCATGCACAGCCAGCCCGCTAACAAAAAAATCGTGGTGGTATGACCAGAGGGGAAAGAATTATTTTGCAGCGCAAAGCCGATTAAATGAAATTGCTCGGCACCTAAAATTGCTGGCGGACGCAAACTGGCAAATAATTCTTTCATGCCATGCGCATACAAGG
>JARCRQ010000048.1 GCA_029850585.1 Sideroxydans sp. | reverse complement strand
AGCCACAGCAATCCCATTCAATCAGCGCCGCAATCTCCGCTATAATCCGCCGCACTTTTTTATGCCGCCTGTGCGGCTTTTTTCATGCCGTCTATCCGCCCTTTATCCGAACTGCTTATCAATCAAATCGCGGCGGGCGAGGTGATTGAACGCCCCGCTGCCGCACTTAAAGAACTGCTAGAAAACAGTTTGGATGCGGGTGCGAGCGACATCGCGGTGCAGTTAGAGGCGGGCGGTATCAAGCTGCTGCGCATCCGCGACAACGGCTGCGGCATCGCGGCGGACGAATTGCACTTCGCCTTGATGCGCCATGCCACCAGCAAAATCACCAGCTTGGATGAGCTACAAGCCGTTGCCAGCATGGGCTTTCGCGGCGAGGCTTTGGCGAGTATGGCGGCGGTGGCGCAACTCACGCTGACCAGTCGCACGCATGACGCAGCCCACGCCAGTCAAATCACCGCCATTGACGGACAACTTAGCGACATCGCACCCGCCAGTCATCCCATCGGCACCACGGTAGAAATTCGCGAGTTATATTTCAACACCCCCGCGCGGCGTAAATTTTTGAAATCGGAAGCGACCGAATACGCCTATTGCGAAGAAGCCTTTAAGCGCATCGCGCTATCACGTCCCGACGTGGCGATGTGCTTGCAACACAACGGTCGCACCATCTGGCAATTACCCGCCGAAACCGACCCACTCAAGCGCGTCACCACATTGCTGGGTGCTGAATTTGGCAACGCGGCGGTGCAAGTGTCGCGTCACGCGGCGGGCTTATCTATGACTGGCTTTGCTGCCTTGCCTGCTTATTCAAAATCCACCCGCGACGCACAATACTTTTTCGTCAACGGTCGATTTATCCGCGACAAAGTCGCCAGCCACGCGCTGCGTCAGGCGTACCAAGACATCCTGCATCATCAACGTCATCCTGCTTTCGTGTTGTTCTTCACCATGCCGCCAGCGGGCGTGGACGTGAACGTGCATCCCGCCAAATCTGAAGTGCGCTTTCGCGACAGCCAAGGCATCCACCAATTTATTTTTCATACCCTACAAAACGCCTTAGCAATTCCCGCGCAAAGCAGCGCGCCTGTTGTCGCGCAGCCCCATTACGCGCCCACGCAACAAGGTTTCAGCCTCGCACAAAACAATGCCAGCTATCAAGTTTGGGGGATGCAAGCGAGTGCGGGACAGTCAGGAGTGGGGAGTGGGGAGTGGCAAGGCGGCGCGGGGGATAACAACTCAGCCAGTGGCAATAACGCGCCCAACTCACCACGGAGCACTTTCAACTCACCCGACCAGCATCCACTCGGCTATGCGCTTGCGCAACTTTTAGGCATCTACATCCTCGCGCAAAATTCGCAGGGTTTAATCGTGGTGGATATGCACGCCGCGCACGAACGCATCGTCTATGAAAAATTAAAAACAGCATTAGATGAAGAACAAATTGCCACCCAGCCGTTGCTGATTCCCGTCAGTTTTTATGCCGACGCGCTCGACATCGCCAGCGTGGCAGCCAGCCAAGCCGCGTTGAAAATGCTTGGCTTCGACATCGCCCCACTGTCACCCACTACGCTTGCCGTGCGCGCCATGCCCGTCATGCTCAAACAAGCCGAAGCTGAAGCCGTGGCGAGAGCGGTGATAGACGAGCTGCGCGAATTTGGCGCAAGCCGCGTGCTCACCGAACGCCGCAACGAATTACTCAGCACCCTCGCCTGCCACGGCGCAGTGCGCGCCAATCGAACTTTAAGCGTCACTGAAATGAACGCCTTGCTGCGCGAAATGGAACAAACCGAACGCGCGGGTCAATGCAATCACGGTCGCCCCACTTGGTTTCAAATCTCGCTGGCCGAGCTAGACAAAATGTTTATGCGCGGGCAGTAACTAGAGCTATCTAATCTAGGGGAAAACATATGAATCTAAATTTATCAAAACAGTTTTTATTTATCAGCGCGTGGTTATTGGCGTTATTGCTCGTGTCGTGTACCGCTAATGGTGCTAACTCGGTTGTTTTTCTTGGCAGTTTCTCAAAAGAACGTGTGACTCAGGAACACCAATACATCTATCAGTTGGATTTATGGCGCGAAGGAAAAAATTTATTTGGTTTCTATAGTTTCAATGCAGGACTTTATGGTGATGGGATAACTAAAGGTAGCGCTTGGCGCATTGAGGGTGAAATAAAAGGAGCATTAGTCACACTTAAAAATGAAAAACTTTTGTTTAGCTTTAATGGACAACTTACGAAGCAAAAACTATCGGGGCGATGGAAAAACTCTAATGAGGTGGACTTAGTTTTAATCAAACAACCCTTAAACCAAATTGAGCCGGCAATGTTGGATGCTCCACTTATTAGTTCTGAAGTTTGGGGGCTATGGGCTGAACGCCATATAGATAGTGTTGATGCCAACGACAAGCAACTATTAGAACAAATTACAAGCTGCACCAATGGAAATGGCATGGACTGCATGGCTGTTGGAAACCACTCAAAACTACGCAAAAATTTAGCGAAGGCTGAAAAATACTACGAGGTAGGCTGCAATTTTAACGAGGCATATGCGTGTATTGCTGTGGGGCGCGCAATTAGAGCGAAGGAAATATGGAAAAATCTCTGCACTGGAAAATCGAGCATGGAAAATAATTTTGCATGCCGCGCTCTTGGTGAGTTAGCAGAAAAGGATGGGGAGCTATCGGAAGCCAAAGAATGGTTTAGAAAAGGCTGTAACAGCTCAATACCGTTGGTATGCCAAGATTTTAAACGGCTAAATCAGAGAAAATGACGCCTTCCCTCACCCGCATCGCTTTCGCCAGCTTCATCGGCACCGCCATCGAGTTCTACGATTTTTATATTTACGGACTCGCGGTGGCGATGGTCATCGGCCCGGTATTTTTTCCCAGCAGCGACTCCGCCACACAAGCCCTGAATGCTTTCCTCACCTTTGGCATCGCCTTCCTCGCGCGTCCCATCGGGGCAATAGTGTTCGGACATTTCGGCGACCGCATCGGGCGCAAAACCACGCTGGCGGCTTCATTATTGCTGATGGGGAGTTGCACCACGCTCATCGGCGTGTTGCCCAGTTACGAATTGGTCGGTTGGCTCGCGCCCGCGCTGTTGTGTCTGCTGCGTTTCGGACAAGGCTTAGGGTTGGGCGGCGAGTGGGGCGGCGCGGCATTGTTGGCTGCGGAATATGCGCCCACAGGTCGGCGCGGCTGGTTCGGCATGTTTCCACAGCTCGGCCCACCCGTAGGATTTTTGCTGGCAACGGGCAGTTTTTTATTGCTTGCTAATTTTTTAGACGATACACAATTTCGTGCTTGGGGTTGGCGAATTCCGTTTCTCGCCAGCGCGGTATTAGTCATGGTAGGACTATATGTGCGCTTGAAATTAAGCGAAACGCCCGTGTTTGCCAAAGCACAACCAGCGCATCGCGCATCGCAATTACCCTTAGTCACACTGTTCACCCAGCACCGCAAACCCTTGCTGCTCGGCGCATTAGCTATCGTGGTGTGTTACGCGCTGTTCTACATTTCGACGGTATTTGCTTTGAGTTACGGCGTGAGCCAGTTACACATTCCACGCGCGCAATTCCTCGCCATGTTATGTGTCGCGGTGGTTTTTATGGCGGCGGCAACCCCGCTTTCCGCTTGGGCGGGCGACCGTTTTGGTCGTCGTCCTGTGTTGCTGCTGGCTGGCAGCATGGCTTTGCTGTCGGGCTTTTTACTCGCGCCGCTGTTGTCTAGCGGTTCGACCTTGCAGATCACCGCGTTTCTCTCGCTGGAATTATTTTTGATGGGCGCAACCTTCGCGCCGATGGGCGCATTGCTGCCCGAATTATTCCCCACTGCCGTGCGCTACACGGGGGCAGGAACGTCCTACAACTTAGGCGGAATTTTAGGTGCGTCACTCGCACCCTATATCGCGCAGCAATTAGTGCTGCACGGCGGGTTAAGTTGGGTGGGCGGCTATGTGTCCGTCGCCGCTTTAATTAGCTTGATCGCCGTCTGGGCGATGGACGAAACACGCGACAAGGAGTTGCTATGAATAATTTTCCGCCTGCTATTTTCCTGATGGGCCCGACCGCCAGCGGCAAGACTGGGGTGGCGGTGGAACTGCTGCAAACACTGCCTGTTGAACTTATCAGCGTGGATTCCGCGCTGGTGTATCGCGACATGAATATCGGCACGGCCAAGCCTGATGCGGACACCTTAAAAATCGCGCCGCACCACCTTATTGACATCATCAATCCCACTGAGAGTTATTCCGCCGCGACCTTCCGCAATGACGCGCTGCGCTTGATGGCAGACATCACAGCGCGCGGCAAGATACCGCTGCTGGTGGGCGGCACGATGTTGTATTTCCGCGCGCTGCAAAATGGCCTGAGTGATTTGCCTGTCGCCGACCCTGCGGTACGCGCCGAACTCGACATCATGATTGCCGAATGTGGCATCGCAAAACTGCATGAGCAACTCGCTAACGTCGATGCTGAAACCGCCGCACGTCTCGCGCCCAATGACACGCAACGCATCCAGCGCGCCATGGAAGTTTATTTGCTCACCGGCACGCCGATGTCGGAACTGCTCAAGAAAAAACCGGATAGCACGCTGCCCTATCGCATCACCAATATCGCACTCGTACCAAGCAACCGCGCCGTGTTGCATCAACGCATCGCCACGCGCTTTGAGCAAATGATGGAGCAAGGTTTAGTCGAAGAAGTGCGCGGCTTGCGCGAAAAATATGAGTTGCATCCCGACCTGCCCTCCATGCGCTGCGTGGGTTATCGCCAAGCCTGGCAATGTTTGGATAGCGAAATTAACCAAGCGCAATTAGTCGAAACCGGACTCGCCGCAACGCGCCAACTCGCCAAGCGACAACTCACTTGGCTGCGCTCCACACCAGACAAAATCGAGCTGGATTGCCTGTCGAAAAATCTCACACAACAAGTTCGTACCGCATTGAAGTTATAAAAAACAATCAGCCCAGCACTACTCGTTCGCCACCCCATGCGGGATATGCCCAATCGCGACATGCTAGCGTGCAAAAAAAAGACGATGGTTAACTTTCTTGCGAAATTCTTATTTTGCATTATTCGTCTCTGGATGCACGTCCATAACACCAGCCTACGCCTGCGCATACCGTACAAATTTCGTTGTCGTGTTCGCAACCGCTTTTGCAGGCAAAACACCGTAACCCTTTGCGTTCAATTTCCCAGCGGTTATCTGTCTTGCGTAAATGATAGCGACGTAAATCCTCATCACATCCATAGGCTTGGGATGTAATCACCACTGCCGTTTCGCCATGATTTTCTATGCTCAAAATAGCTGCTGGCTGCGCCTCGCGCTGCTCCCGGTCTTGCTGCCATTGCGTGCGTAATTTTTGCAAATAACGACTGCCATAAAACGAATTCTGGAAAGCTAAAGCATGTTCCTCTTGCAGCCTATTCAACTTTGACCATGCGGAAAAATACGCCTGCATAAAGTCTGTAATGGCACGCTCGTCGGAAATTAAATCTACTTGCAACGCAGCAGCAAAAATCTCACTGACCTCAGCCGTAATCAAATTTCGCCGCTCCTCATCTGGCTGCTTAGTTGGCTTCATCGGTGAGCCCTTTGCCAGTCAAGATTGCCCATGTAAAACGTGCTTCTTGTGCTGCGTTATAGCTTGCACCTTTGCGCAGAAAACACTCCGCCAACACCTCCGTTAGGGTATCAATACCAAGTTCGTTGATGATGTCGACTTTTTGCTGGCGATTCAGTTTTGAGCGTTGATATTCGCTACTAGCAGAATCCAATAGCTCGCGGATATACATCCTATGAACTGGATTGCACTCAGTATCAACAATCATTAAATCATCAATAGAAAATCGTTTAATTGTCATACGATGTCCTCTGAAAAAGCACCCAAAACCGAATACGCAATATCCTTATCCGCCAAGGAGAGGTAATCCCCCCAATTTTAGCAATCGCCAGAAGTAGAGACGTGTAACGCTAACTTCTGTTTCGGGGTAATGCCACCGAGTGCCATGTTGGGGCGTTCGTGATTGTAAGTCCACATCCAATCCGTCGCATAATTTTGTACTT
>JARCRQ010000047.1 GCA_029850585.1 Sideroxydans sp. | reverse complement strand
CGGCTTGATTAACTTCGCTGTCGGTCAACAAATGGTTTAGCAATTTACTTTTATGCGCTACGTCGTCCGCGAACATCATGCGTTGTTCGATGTTTTCGTGTTTTGCTTTAGCCGCAGAAATCGTCAAACGTTTAGGTGATTTCAACAAACGTGAAGCCAAGTTACCCACTACGCCATCCAAAGTTGCCGAGAACAGCAAAGTTTGGCGAGTTGCAGGGGTTGCCGCAGCGATGCGCTCTACATCGTCCACGAAACCCATGTCCAACATGCGATCAGCTTCATCCAAAATCAACATTTCCAAACGTGAAAAGTCGATACGACCACGTTCCAGATGATCAATCAAACGACCAGGTGTTGCCACCAAAATATCGACTTGACCCGCCAACATACGGTTTTGTACTGGGTAAGGCATACCGCCCAAAATGCTGATGATTTTGAAGCGCATGTCTTTGCCGTATTTAGTGGCGGCATCACACACTTGTTGTGCCAATTCGCGGGTTGGAGTCAAGACCAAAACACGCGGACCTTTGCTGGCAGTAACGGTTGAAGGCACAGATAGACGTTGCAGCGCAGGCAAAATAAATGCCGCTGTTTTGCCGCTACCGGTTTGTGATGAAGCCATCAAATCTTCGCCCGCTAAGACCAAAGGTATCGCTTCAGCTTGAATTTGAGTCGGTTCGGTATAGCCAGTTTCGGCGATAGCTTTAAGAATTGAAGGGTGTAACTGTAGATTTTCAAAAGACATTTTTGCTTCCTTTATGTTTCAGAAACCACAATGTTATGAGCACAGAAAAACTTTAAGGGCGAATTTAATCAACCCAGTTTGACTGGCAAAATCATGATTTCTAAGGTAAGCGCAGGTAGTAAAACTGCTCAGCTCAGTGGGCAGACGATTAACCGGCGCAAAAAACATCGTTGCTAACCGGAAAACCCGTGTATCCCATGATGCTGGATGTGTGAGTTTCTATAGACAGGCACAATTTCATTAGATGAACGTTGCGCGAGAGATAGGTCAGATAACGATGAACTAATGCCGCACAAGATGCGGCAAGACGCGCACTATACAGATATTTGCGTTCTACGCTAGTGCTATTTTTCTTAAAGCGATTTATAGCGACTTGTCCGCGCCCCAACTCTAGCTTGGTAAGGGCTAGTTTTGGTGCATAAAAACTCTACAGGGCTAGGCGGCATTGGGTATAATGCGCGCCGTTTTTGAGCGGTACTCAACACCGTGCCATCCGCTCATTTCAGGCGAACATCCCGTTCGCTATTTTTATGTCTGTCGCCTCTAAACTTACCAAGGTACCAAGCTATGTTTGACTTCGTGCAAGAGAAAAAATATATCGTCTATATCGTATTGGGTTTGATTACCGCCTCGTTCGGCTTGGTTGGGGTTAACTCCTATCAGAAATCATCCAGTGTGGACGCGCCCGCTACGGTAAATGGTACAAAGATTTCTGCGCAAGAATTAGAGCGCAGTGTGCGTCAGCAGCAAGAGCAATTAAAGCAACGCTTGGGGCAAAATTTTGATGCAGCAATGTTTGATACATCTGAAATGAAGCGTGCTGTATTGGAAAATTTAGTCGCTCAACGCGTCTTGATAGATGCCGCCAATCAATCAGGCTTGACCGTTTCGGATGCGCAAATCGCGCAAGTGATTGGCAGCGTGGAAGCATTCCAAGATAACGGAGTGTTTGATAAAAAACGTTACGCCAAAGTATTGGCGAATAATAATTTGTTGCCATTGATGTATGAAAAGCGCGTGCGTGATGAATTGGTCTCACAACAGCTCAATGAAATTTTTATGCCGAATGCGTATTCCTCGGCTTACAGCATCGCAAAAGTGATGCGTTTGAACGAGCAACAACGCGTGGTCAGCGTGGCAACAATTCCTGCACTATCGTTAATGACACAAGTCCAAGTGGATACCGCCGCCATCAAGCAATACTACGATTTGAATCAAAAAGAATTCGCAATTCCCGAACAAGCACGAGTTGAATTTGTAAAATTTTCGGTGGCGAATTTAGTTGCATCTAGCAATGTTGAGAGTGCCGAAGTTGCAGCGTATTACAAAGAACATCAAGCCGAATTTAGCAGCGAAGAGCAACGTCAAGCCGCACACATTTTGATTAGCGTGGCAGCCACTGCGCCGCAAGCTGAGCAAGACGCAGCGAAGGCGAAAGCCGAACAAGTGTTGGCACAAGTCAACGCCGCGCCCACTAAGTTTGCAGAATTAGCCAAGCAGTTTTCGCAAGATCCTGGCTCGGCACCTAGAGGCGGTGATTTGGGTTTCTTTAGCGCAGGCATGATGGTTAAGCCTTTTTCAGATGCGGCTTTTGCACTGAAAGCGGGCGAGGTGAGTGGTTTAGTGAAGTCGGATTTTGGCTATCACATTATTAAATTGACCGCCGTGAAAGCCTCGCGCGTACTGCCTTTCGACGAAGCACGCGAAACCATTGCCAATAAATTACGCCAACAAAAAGCCAGCGAAAAGTTTGCTGAGTTAGCTGAGAAATTCAGTAATACCGTTTATGAACAGAGCGACAGTTTGCAAGCTGCCGCGCAGTTAGCGGGTGCAAAAATCGAACAAAGTGATTGGCTGATTAAAGGCATGCCGAATGTGCAACCTTTTAACGCTAAGGCTTTACAAGCGATTTTTAGCGAAGACGTAGTGAAAAATAAACGCAACACCGCCGCAATTGAAATTGATGCTTCGACCTTAGTTGCGGCGCGTATCAAAGAATATAAAGCGGCGAGCGTGAAGCCCTTGGCTGAGGTACAAGCTGCCATTGAGCAAAAGTTGGCACGTGAAAAAGCCATTGCTTTGGCGACCACACAAGGTGCGGAGGCGTTGGCTAAATTGCAAAAAGACGGCAGCACTCATTTAACGTTTGCTGCCGCGCAAACGGTCACACGCCAAGCCAATACCTTGGATGCCGATGTCACGCGCTTGGTGTTCCAAGCTAATGGCGCAAAATTGCCGCAGTTTGTGGGACACGAAACCGCAGCGGGCTACACCATCGTGCGTGTGGAAGCGGTGAAAAATGTTGAAAATAGTGATGTGACTAAACAACAGCGTTACGACCAGCAAGTGCGTCAACTGTTGGGCGAAGAGTTATTCAAAGCGTATATCGCCGATGCGAAAAAACAGGCCTCAATTTCGATTAACTTGCCTGACGTGAAGTCCGTGAAAGCTGAATAAGCGCGACTCTTGTTAAAAGCAAAAAAGCCAACTGCAAATGCAGTTGGCTTTTTATTAGCTCGTTAAAGTGGACTCCTCTGTCCAGACAATAATACATCGAGTTTAAGAGGGTACCTTTAATTGCAGCGGAACGGCGCTGCCCCGGTCTTCTGTTTTTGTTTCTATTTCTGAGTGCGTTTCTTCTGTCGCACTCGGATGCCCAGACAAGCGTTTTTCGTAGTATTTATCCACAATCTTTGCACCGCCTCCGCTCGCTGTCCTGTAAACCCGATCCGGCGTGAGATAGCTCAACGACTGGTGCGGCCTTGCCGTGTTGTAATACACAAAGTATTCCGTCAGCCCTATCAGCAGTTCTGAGATCGCGGCGTACCCTTTCAAATACACGTCTTCGTGTTTGACGTTCCGCCAGAGCCTTTCCACCAGCTTTGCCGCCTTGTGTGGCGCATAGACCGTGGTGCGGTTAATTCCTGCTAGTTCGCATTAGCGGGGCAGTGCCAGTGTTCCACTGATGCTGAGCCATTGCTTGCGATTTGCTACGGGTACATCCCAGACTTTTTTTTAAGCCAGTCCAGTTCCATTTTTAAACGCCCGATTTCGGAATACAGACGCTCTGGACTGGCTGACGGATCGACAGGTTTCGGTCCGCGCTTGGCATCAACGCGCTTGGCATCAAACAGGCTGGAGGCTTGGGCTTGCAGTTCTTTCTTCCACAAGCTCACCTGCCTCGGATGTACGCCAAACTCCTGACCAATCTCGTTCACGGTCTTGATGCCTCGGATCGCTTCAAGGGCTACTTTTGCCTTGTATTCGCCTGTAAATATCTTGCGCTTCGTTTCACTCATCACCTGCTCCTTTTACGGCAGGCTGCCATCTTAAATTACTGTCTGGTTTGTGGGGTCCACTATAGTTTTAGTGAAGGCGATGTTGTGAGTTTTTTAGATTCCCTCTTTGGTGTATCATCCGCCGCACAACACCGCCGTGGAGGGCAAAACATGAACGCAACCGCCGTAAAGCGCGCACCGCGCAAACTCACAACCGAAGCCCCTGTATTAACGCGTGCGCAGATGCTTAAGGCGTGCAAACCAAAAGTACGCACGCTTATTGAGAATGCAGTTGATCAACCAACTAAAAACTTCTTGCTGGACATGCTGCGCGTAGGACAAGCGGGCGGCTACAGATGAAATACATGATTGATGCGAACGTCATTAGTCACGTTGTACATCGCGACGTAGGCTATGAGAACATCGCGGCGCGCATCGCAGAAGTCGGATTGAAAAATCTAAACATGTCAACGCTAGTCGCGGCTGAATTGTACGTTTACACCAAAAGCAAAAAACACCCGCGCTTAAAACGTGCTGCAATGTCCGCGATGATAGAAGCGGTAAAAATACACACCTTTAGCAAAAAATCCGCACTAACCGCAGGCGCGTTGCAAGCCTCACAGCAAAGCAAAGGTAAAGAGCTGCCAAAGCCTGATTTTATGATTGCAGGACACGCAAAGCAGCTCGGCTTTGTCATGGTTACTGACAACGTCAAAGACTTCAAAGATGCTGAAGGATTAACCGTCGAGAATTGGCGCAAGCCGTTAGCCTAAAAACCCCGTGCCCTGCCATTGTCGCAGGGCATTTTCTTGCCTGAATTGGTCTCTAAAAAACGCATTATCGCGCCGCAT
>JARCRQ010000046.1 GCA_029850585.1 Sideroxydans sp. | reverse complement strand
AAATGGTGATGCCAGGCGACAACGTTAGCATCACGGTTACCTTGATCAACCCTGTTGCGATGGAAGAAGGTTTGCGCTTCGCGATTCGTGAAGGTGGTCGTACCGTTGGTGCGGGTGTGGTTGCTAAAATCATCGAGTAATCAGTTAGTAGGTAGTCGCTAGAAGTTCATTTTGGCAAACCAGATGACTCTGATGAGCTAGGTAACTGCTAGTGACTAATGACTAAAAACTGATTTTCTGTTGCATCAAGCTCCTAGTGCAGATACAATGCGCGCCCTCGCGTGATTAAATCACGCGTTTTCGTTCTTTAATTAGCGGCATTGCCGCACAAAGTAAGAGAAAAATATGTCAAGTCAAAAAATTCGTATTCGCCTCAAGGCATTCGACTATCGTTTAATCGACCAATCTGCGGCGCAGATTGTTGATACGGCTAAGCGCACTGGTGCTGTGGTAAATGGTCCTGTGCCATTGCCTACCAAAATTGAGCGTTTTGACGTGTTGCGTTCACCGCACGTTAATAAAACTTCGCGCGATCAGTTTGAAATTCGTACCCATTTGCGTTTGATGGATATCATTGATCCTACTGATAAAACAGTGGATGCTTTGATGAAGTTGGATTTGCCTGCGGGCGTGGATGTAGAAATTAAGTTGCAGTAATTGTTGTTGTTTGTGTCGTAATTATCGGTCAACCAATTGTAGTTGACCCCTTAAATCAAGAGGAAATCAAATGAGCTTAGGACTTGTCGGTCGCAAGATTGGCATGACCCGCGTATTTACTGAAGACGGTTCATCGTTGCCAGTAACTGTGCTGGAAGTGTCCAATAATCGTATTTCACAGCTTAAGTCTGTGGATGCGGACGGCTACACTGCTGTGCAGCTCGCACACGGCGTACGTCGCGCTACTCGCGTGGTTAAAGCAGCTGCTGGGCATTACGCTCGTGCGGGTGTGGAAGCGGGTAGTAAATTGAAAGAATTCACGGTATCTCCTGCGCAGTTGGCTGAGCTCACCTTGGGTTCGGTAGTGAGCGTGGAGATATTCAAAGCGGGTCAGCTGGTGGATGTTACGGGTACGACTAAAGGTAAGGGTTACGCGGGTACGATTAAGCGTCACCACTTTAAGTCGGGTCGTGCATCGCACGGTAACTCTAAATCGCATAACGTACCGGGTTCTATCGGTATGGCTCAAGATCCAGGTCGTGTGTTTCCAGGTAAGCGTATGACGGGTCACTTGGGTGATGTGCAAAGAACAGTGCAAAATTTGGAAATCGTGCGCGTTGACGCGGCGCGCCAATTGTTGCTTGTTAAAGGCGCAGTTCCTGGTTGTATCAACAGCAGTATTGTGGTGCGTCCAGCAGTTAAGGCAGGTGTGTAATGGAACTTAAAGTTATTAACGATAAGGGTCAATCGAGCGCGGCTTTGAGTGCTTCCGACGAGTTGTTTGGTCGTGAGTACAACGAAGATTTGGTGCATCAATTGGTGGTTGCTTATCAAGCTAATGCTCGTTCGGGCAACAGCAAGCAAAAAAATCGTGCGGAAGTTCGTCATACGACTAAAAAGCCTTTTGCGCAAAAAGGTACGGGTCGTGCGCGTGCAGGTATGTCATCCAGTCCTTTGTGGCGTGGTGGTGGTAAGATTTTCCCGAACACAGGAATTGAAAACTACGAGCAAAAAGTTAACCGTAAGATGTATCGCGCAGGTTTTGCAGCGATTTTGTCTAAACTGGTGGCTGAAAATCGCTTGGTGGTGGTTGAGAGCTTGTCGGTTGATTCGCCTAAAACTAAGCAATTCGCTGACAAAATCAAAGCGTTGGGTTTGTCTGATACGCGTGTGTTGGTGATTACTGACTCTTTGGATGAAAATCTGTATTTGTCTTCACGCAACTTACCTAATGTATTGGTTTTGGAGGCTTATCAGGCTGATCCAGTGAGTTTGGTGCGTTTCCCGCGCGTAGTGGTTACGCGTAACGCAGTCGCTAAAATTGAGGAGATGTTCGCATGATTACCCAAAAATTTAGCGAAGAGCGTTTGATGAAGGTGTTGGTTGCCCCCATCATTTCGGAAAAAGCAACATTCGTTGCGGAAAAAAATGAGCAAGTGATATTCCAGATTGCAACTGATGCAAATAAACACGAAGTAAAAGCCGCTGTTGAAATGATGTTCAAAGTGAGCGTTAACAGTGTGCAAATTGCTAATGTTAAAGGCAAAGTTAAGCGTACTGGCCGTTTTGTCGGTCGTCGCAATAACTGGAAAAAGGCATATGTTTGTTTGGCCGCTGGTCAAGAAATCAATTTCGCTGCAAGTGAGCAAGGATAAGCATCATGGCATTGATTAAACTAAAACCAACTACACCAGGACAGCGCGGCGTTTTGCGCGTAGTGAATCCTGATTTGCACAAAGGTAAGCCTTACGCACCTTTGCTGGAAAGCCAATCTAAAACTGCAGGTCGTAACAACAACGGCCATATCACCACTCGCCATATGGGCGGTGGGCATAAGCAGCATTACCGTTTGGTTGATTTCAAGCGTAATAAAGATGGCATTCCAGCAACCGTGGAACGCTTGGAATACGACCCTAACCGCACTGCCAACATTGCACTGTTGTGCTACGCAGACGGCGAACGTCGTTACATCATTGCCCCTAAAGGCATGGTGGCTGGCGCGGCAGTTATGAGTGGTTCGGAAGCACCAATCAAAGCGGGTAACGCTTTGCCTTTGCGTAACATTCCAGTCGGCTCAACCATTCATTGCATCGAAATGTTGCCAGGCAAAGGTGCGCAGTTGGCGCGTTCTGCTGGTACTTCAGTGCAGTTGTTGGCGCGTGAAGGCAGCTATGCTCAATTACGTTTGCGTTCAGGCGAAATTCGCAAAGTGCATATTGATTGCAAAGCAACTTTGGGCGAGGTAGGTAACTCGGAACATAGTTTGCGTTCGATTGGTAAAGCGGGTGCAATGCGTTGGCGCGGTGTTCGTCCTACCGTTCGCGGTGTGGTTATGAATCCAGTTGATCACCCACACGGTGGTGGTGAAGGTAAGACTGCAGCAGGTCGTCATCCAGTTAGTCCATGGGGTGTTCCAGCTAAGGGCTTCCGCACACGCCGCAACAAGCGTACTACTGGCATGATTGTACGTCGTCGCTTTCAGGTTTAAGGGGTAAGAATACATGGCACGTTCCATTAAAAAAGGTCCATTCGTTGACGCGCATTTGCTCAAGAAAATTGAGACAGTTCGCGCTACCAATGACAAGCGTCCAGTGAAAACCTGGTCGCGCCGCTCGACGGTGTTGCCCGAGTTCGTTGGGCTGACAATCGCAGTGCATAACGGTAAGTTGCATATTCCCGTTTATGTTTCCGAAAACATGGTGGGTCATAAGTTGGGTGAGTTTTCCTTGACGCGTACCTTCAAAGGACATGCTGCTGATAAAAAAGCCGCAGTCAAGAAATAAGGGGCGATGATGACTATTACTAAAGCAGTAGCGAAAAACGTACACGTTTCAGCTCAAAAAGCTCGTTTGGTTGCGGATCAGATTCGCGGTTTGCCAATTGCTCAGGCTCTGAACATTTTGTCTTTCAGCCCGAAAAAGGGTGCGGGAATTATCAAGAAGGCTTTGGATTCTGCGATTGCCAATGCTGAACATAATGACGGTGCAGATATTGACACCTTAAAAGTGACTACTATCTACATTGATAAGGCTGCTTCTTTGAAGCGTTTTATTGCTCGTGCTAAAGGCCGTGGCAATAAAATCGAAAAGCAAACTTGTCATATCACCGTTCACGTCGGGAACTAAGGATAAATTATGGGACAGAAAATTCATCCAACCGGTTTCCGGTTGAGCGTTCGTAAGAACTGGGATTCTAAGTGGTTCGCAAATAGCAAAAACTTCTCTGAACTGTTGTTAAAAGACATTGAAGTTCGTGCTTACCTGAAGAAAAAACTGGCACCCGCTGGTATTTCTAAAATTGTTATCGAGCGTCCTGCAAAAAGCGCGAAAGTAACCATTTACACAGCGCGTCCAGGTATGGTTATCGGCAAAAAAGGCGAGGACATTGAAGTGTTGCGCGCTGAATTGCGTAAGCGTATGGGTTTGCAATCAGTTGACTTGGCAATCGAAGAAGTTCGTAAGCCAGAAATTGATGCGCAACTCATTGCGGATTCGATTACTCAGCAATTGGAAAAGCGCATTATGTTCCGTCGTGCGATGAAACGTGCGATGCAAAATGCGATGCGCTTAGGCGCATTGGGCATCAAAATCATGAGTGCAGGTCGTTTGAATGGGATTGAAATTGCTCGTTCAGAATGGTATCGCGAAGGACGTGTGCCATTGCATACTTTGCGCGCCGACATTGACTACGGTACTTCAGAAGCGCAAACCACTTACGGCATTATTGGCGTTAAGGTTTGGGTATTCAAAGGTGAAATCGGTGCTCAGGAAGTTGCTCCTGTTGCGGCTGAACCAGAAAAACGCGTTAGAAAGGCAGGAGTAAAACATGCTACAGCCAGCTAGAAGAAAATACCGCAAAGAGCAAAAAGGCCGTAACACTGGCATTGCAACACGCGGTAATCAAGTAAGTTTCGGGGATTTCGGTTTGAAAGCAGTTGCGCGTGGTCGTTTGACGGCTCGCCAAATCGAAGCGGCACGTCGTGCTATGACTCGTCACATTAAACGTGGTGGTCGGATTTGGATTCGCGTCTTCCCAGACAAGCCAATTTCACAAAAACCTGCCGAAGTTCGTATGGGTAACGGTAAGGGTAACCCTGAGTACTACGTTGCTGAGATTCAACCAGGCAAAATGTTGTATGAAATGGACGGCGTGGATGAGGTGTTGGCTCGTGAAGCGTTCAAATTGGCTTCAGCTAAATTGCCTTTGGCAACCACTTTTGTGGTTAGACAGGTAGGGACTTAATATGAATGCGACAGAATTAAAAACCAAATCAGTCGAAGCGTTGCAAGCTGAATTGATCTCGTTAACTAAAGCGCAATTCGGTTTGCGTATGCAAGTGGCGACTCAGCAACTGGGTAAAACCAGCGAAATTCGCAATGTACGTCGCGCAATTGCTCGCGTAAAGACTGTATTGACACAGAAGGAAGCCCAGAAATGAGCGAAGCTAAACTTAAACGTACCTTAACGGGTACTGTGGTCAGCGATAAGATGGACAAAACGGTAACCGTTTTGATCGAACGTAAAGTTAAACATCCGTTGCTGGGCAAAATCATCCGTGTGTCGAAAAAATACCACGCTCATGACGAAGCAAATGAATTCCACACGGGAGATCAAGTTTTGATCGAAGAGTGTCGTCCATTAGCAAAAACAAAGGCTTGGCGTGTCGCTAAGCTCTTGGTTAAGGGCGCGGCAATTTAGTTGTAATTCTTCTTGCATTCCTCAAAAAATTGCATATAATGCGCGGCTTCGTTTCATCGCCGTTCGCGGCGTTCTGACCCTTAACGGGTTCCAAAACTGGCCGCCGCTAGCGGAAAAAGTTGGAGATTAAATAATGATACAAATGCAAACAGTTTTAGACGTGGCCGATAACACCGGTGCGCGTTCGGTAATGTGCTTCAAGGTGTTGGGCGGCTCTAAGCGTCGTTACGCTTCTGTGGGTGATGTTATTAAAGTCAGTATCAAAGATGCTGCGCCTCGTGGTCGCGTCAAAAAAGGCGAGGTTTACAACGCGGTTGTGGTGCGTACAGCTAAGGGTGTGCGTCGTAGTGACGGTTCTTTGGTTAAATTTGACGGTAATGCAGCGGTGTTGTTAAACGCAAAGTTGGAGCCAATTGGCACGCGTATTTTCGGACCTGTTACTCGCGAATTGCGCACTGAAAAGTTTATGAAGATTGTATCGCTTGCGCCAGAAGTGCTGTAAGCGATAAAGCGTCGAGCAGAGGAAGCTATGAATAAAATCAAGAAAAATGATGACGTGATTGTTATCGCGGGCAAAGATAAAGGTAGTCGCGGTGCTGTTATCAGCGTGTTGGGCGACCATCTTTTGATTGGCGGCATCAATAAAGTTAAAAAACACCAAAAGCCTAACCCGGTTAAAGGTTTGTCTGGCGGAATTGTTGAGCAAGAAGCACCGATTCATATTTCAAATGTTGCGATTTTCAATGCCGCAACCAAGAAGGCTGATCGTGTTGGTTTTAAGACGCTTGAAGATGGGCACAAAGTGCGTGTGTTCAAGTCTAATGGCGAAGTAATCAAGGCTTAAGGGGTATTAAAGCATGGCTCGTTTTCATGAGTTGTATAAAGAAAAGGTCGCTAAAGATTTGATGGTGCAGTTTGGCTACAAGTCTGTGATGGAAGTGCCGCGTATCGAAAAAATCACCCTGAATATGGGTGTGGGCGAAGCGGTTGCGGACAAGAAGGTGATGGAATTTGCGGTTGGCGATATGCAAAAAATCGCAGGTCAGAAGCCAGTTATTACATTGTCTAAGAAATCAATTGCGGGTTTCAAGATTCGTTCTGGTTATCCGGTAGGTTGTAAGGTTACTTTGCGCAAAGAGCGCATGTACGAGTTCTTGGATCGTCTGATTTCTGTTGCAATTCCGCGTATTCGCGATTTTCGTGGTATTTCAGGTAAGTCTTTTGATGGTCGTGGTAACTACAACATGGGCGTTAAAGAGCAAATCATTTTCCCTGAAATTGAATACGAAAAAATTGATGCTTTGCGTGGGATGAATATCACTATCACCACTTCAGCAAAGACCGATGAAGAAGCTAAGGCTCTTTTGATGGCGTTCAAACTTCCTTTAAAGAAATGAGAAAAGACTAATGGCTAAGATGGCAGTTATCAATCGTGACCTGAAGCGTCGTGAGCTGGTTGCGAAATTCGCACCCAAGCGCGCAGCGTTGCAAGCAATCATCGAAAACTTCAAGGCGAGTGACGCGGAGCGTGCTGAAGCGCGCGCTAAGTTACAAGCTCTTCCGCGTGATTCAAGTCCGGTGCGTTTGCGTAATCGTTGCGCATTGACTGGTCGTCCACGCGGCACGTTTAGTAAGTTTGGCTTGGGTCGTACTAAAGTTCGCGAATTTGCAATGCGCGGTGAGATTCCAGGTATCGTTAAGGCAAGTTGGTAGGAGAAATTTATGAGTATGAGTGATCCAATCTCCGACATGTTAACGCGCATTCGTAATGCGCAAATGGCGGAAAAAGTAACGGTAGCTATGCCTTCTTCAAAAATCAAAGTTGCCATTGCGGACGTTTTGAAAGAAGAAGGTTATGTAGATGGTTACAAAGTTGTTGCTGGCGACGGCGGTAAAGCAACTTTGGAAATTGGTCTTAAATACTATAGCGGTCGTCCCGTAATCGAAAAGATTCAGCGTGTTAGCACGCCAGGTCTGCGCGTTTACAAAGGTACGGCAGATATTCCTCAGGTGATGAACGGTCTCGGTATCGCGATTGTTTCAACTTCTAAGGGTTTGATGACAGATCGCAAAGCGCGCGCCAACGGTATCGGCGGCGAGCTTTTGTGTCTCGTGGCTTAAGGAGGAATTATGTCAAGAGTTGCTAAAAATCCTGTCGTTGTACCTGCGGGTGTTGAGGTTGTGTTGTCGGCTGCTCAAGTGTCAGTTAAAGGTCCAATGGGTACTTTGATTCAACCATTGAATGGCTCTGTGGCGGTAGTTCGTGAAGGTGATGCGTTATTGTTTAAAGCAATGAACGATTCAACAGAAGCGGATGCGATGTCAGGCACGATTCGCGCGCTGTTAGCGAACATGATGGTTGGTGTGAGCAAGGGCTTTGAGCGTAAGTTGTTGTTGGTGGGCGTGGGTTACCGTGCTGCTGCTGCTGGCGATACTTTGAATTTGACTTTGGGTTTCTCTCACCCCGTTGCGCACAAAATGCCAGCGGGTGTGAAGGTTGAAACACCAACGCAAACTGAAATCGTGTTGAAGGGTGCTGATAAGCAACGTGTTGGTCAAGTTGCTGCTGAAATTCGCGCCTATCGTCAACCTGAGCCTTACAAAGGCAAGGGTGTGCGTTACAGCGATGAAGTTATCGTTCTTAAAGAAACCAAGAAGAAATAATTGAGGCGTATATGTTGAACAAAAATGAATCACGTCAGCGCAGAGCACGCAAAACCCGTGCCCGCATTGCTGAAAAGAAAACAGTTCGTTTGGCTGTGCATCGCACCAATTTGCATATCTACGCACAAATCATTTCTGCTTGCGGTAGCAAGATTTTAGCTAGCGCGTCTTCTGCTGAAGTTGAAGTTCGTAAAGATTTGGCGAATGGTGGTAACACCGCAGCGGCAGCCGTAGTTGGCAAGCGTATCGCTGAAAAAGCTAAAGTTGCTGGTGTCGCTCAAGTGGCTTTTGACCGCTCGGGTAATCGTTATCATGGTCGCATTAAAGCGTTGGCAGATGCAGCGCGCGAACATGGCTTGCAGTTCTAATTGGAGTTGAATAATGGCTAAGCCACAAGGTAAGAATCAGCAGCAAGAAGAACGCGACGACGGCATGATCGAAAAAATGATCGCTGTGAATCGTGTCACCAAGGTTGTTAAAGGTGGACGTATCATGGGTTTCGCAGCACTGACAGTGGTTGGTGATGGCGACGGTCGTATTGCGATGGGCAAAGGAAAGTCGAAAGAAGTTCCAGTTGCTGTGCAAAAAGCGATGGAAGAAGCGCGTCGCAACTTGGTGAAAATCAATTTGAAAAACGGCACTTTGCACCACACGGTTATCGGTAAACACGGCGCAGCTAAAGTGTTGATGCAGCCAGCGTCTGAAGGTACGGGCATTATTGCTGGTGGCGCGATGCGTGCGGTATTTGAAGCGGTAGGCGTTAAAGATGTGTTGGCGAAATGTATCGGTTCTAGCAATCCTTACAACGTCGTTCGCGCTACTTTGAACGGTTTGCAAGCATTGAATTCACCATCAGAAATTGCAGCGAAACGCGGCAAAAATCTTGATGAAATTTTGGGGTAAGAAATGACTAAAGCCAAAACAATTACAGTGACGCAAGTCAAGGGTTTGATTGGAACGACTGAGTCTCATCGCGCGACAATTCGCGGTTTGGGTCTGCGTCGCATCAACCACACAGTTCAATTAGAAGACACTCCATGCGTGCGTGGCATGATTAACAAAGTGTTTTATATGGTTAAGGTTGGAGCGTAACGATGGAACTCAATACGATACAAGCTGCCGCAGGTGCTAAACATTACAAACGTCGCGTTGGTCGTGGCATTGGTTCTGGTTTGGGTAAGACATGCGGTCGCGGTCATAAAGGTCAAAAATCTCGTGCAGGTGGTTTTCATAAAGTCGGTTTTGAAGGTGGTCAAATGCCTTTGCAACGTCGCTTGCCAAAACGTGGCTTCGTGTCATTGACCCGCAACGACACGGCTGAAGTGCGCTTGTCAGACTTGCAAGCGATGCCTATCGCTACTATCGACTTGTTGTCGTTGAAAGCGGCTGGCATTGTTCATGCGAATGCATTGCAAGCTAAAGTTTTCTTGTGCGGCGAAATCGCTCGTGCAGTAACTTTGCAAGGTTTGCTGATTACCAAAGGTGCGCGCGCAGCAGTTGAAGCGGCCGGCGGCAGCATCACCGAGTAAGGAACGCCGTGAGCACAGCAGCCAAAGGTGTTACTAAAGGTAAGTACGGTGATTTAAGCCAGCGTTTATGGTTTTTGCTGGGGGCGTTGGTGGTGTACCGTATTGGTGCGCACATCCCCGTTCCAGGTATTGATCCAGCGGTATTGGCGGATTTATTCAAGTCGCAAAAGAATGGCATATTGGGTATGTTCAATATGTTTTCTGGTGGTTCTTTGTCTCGATTCGCAATTTTCGCGCTCGGTATCATGCCGTACATTTCGGCTTCTATCATTATGCAATTGGCTTCAATCGCCGTGCCGCATCTTGAACAGTTGAAAAAAGACGGTGAGGCAGGCAAGCGCAAAATCACGCAGTACACCCGTTACGGCACACTCGCTTTAGCGATATTCCAAGCGTTGGGCATTGCTGTTGCATTGCAAGCTCAGCCAGGGCTGGTGCCGAACCCAGGTAGCATGTTTCAGATGACCACGGTGATTACTTTGGTGTCAGGGACAATGTTCTTGATGTGGTTGGGTGAGCAGATTACTGAGCGTGGTTTAGGTAACGGTATTTCGCTGATTATCTTTGCAGGAATTGCGGCTGGTTTGCCGAATGCGATTGGCAGCACTTTGGAGCTGGCTAGAACAGGTGCTTTTTCGATTCCGTTTGTGTTGTTTTTGTTTTTTGGTGCGATTGCAGTTGTTTATTTTGTGGTGCTAGTTGAACGTGGTCAGCGCAAAATTTTAGTGAACTATGCAAAACGCCAAGTTGGCAACAAAGTTTATGGCGGTCAATCGTCACATTTGCCATTGAAAATTAACATGGCGGGCGTGATTCCTCCGATTTTTGCTTCCAGTATTATTCTTTTCCCAGCGACGATTGCGGGTTGGTTTGGTGCAGGGCATGGCATGAATTGGTTGAAAGAAATTAGTGATAAGTTGTCGCCAGGTCAGCCGATTTATGTGATGGTATATGCTGCTGCGATTTTCTTCTTTTGCTTCTTTTACACGGCGTTGGTATTTAGCCCAAAAGAAACAGCTGATAACTTGAAGAAAAGCGGTGCTTTCTTGCCTGGCATACGTCCTGGTGAGCAAACAGCTAAATATGTCGAGAAAATTATGTTGCGCTTGACGTTGGTTGGGGCAATTTATATCGCCTTAGTTTGTTTGCTGCCTGAGTTTTTGGTGGTCTGGAAAAATGTCCCCTTCTACTTTGGTGGTACTTCACTGTTGATTTTGGTGGTGGTTACGATGGATTTTATGGCGCAAGTGCAGTCTTATTTGATGACTCACCAATACGAGAATCTATTAAAGAAAGCTAATTTCAAAGCCGGGATTACACGCTAATGGCTAAAGAAGATGTGATTCAAATGGCAGGTGAAATCGAAGAGTCGTTGCCCAATGCGACTTTCCGCATCAAGTTAGAGAATGGTCATGTGGTACTCGGTCATATTTCAGGGAAAATGCGTATGCATTACATTCGTATTTTGCCTGGCGATAAAGTAACGGTTGAATTGACCCCGTATGATTTGAGTAAAGCGCGCATTGTGTTCCGCGCCAAATAGTTCAGTTAGGAGAAAATAATGAGAGTTCAAGCATCAGTTAAGAAAATTTGCCGTAATTGCAAAATTGTTATTCGTAAACGTGTGGTTCGTGTGATTTGCACAGAGCCACGTCACAAGCAACGCCAAGGTTAATTCGGCGTTAGCCAATTTCGGTGTTATAATCTTCGTTTTTTCAAATATAGGGTAGCTGCATGGCACGTATTGCAGGGGTGAATATCCCCAACCATCAACACGCTGTAATTGCTTTGACTGCAATTTACGGTATCGGACGCACTCGCTCACTCAGTATCTGTGCAGCGGCTGGCGTAAAGACCACCACCAAGATGAAAGACTTGACCGACGCAGAAGTTGAAAAACTTCGCGACGAAGTAGCCAAGTTTACCGTTGAAGGTGATTTGCGTCGTGAAACAACCATGAACATCAAGCGATTGATGGACCTGGGTTGCTATCGCGGTCAACGTCATCGTCGTGGTTTGCCATGTCGTGGCCAACGCACTCGCACTAATGCGCGCACTCGTAAGGGTCCGCGTAAGGCTATCGCCGGTGCTAAGAAGTAATTCGCTATAACGCATTAGAGGAATAGATTATGGCTAAGCCAGCTACGAAAGTACGCAAAAAAGTTAAAAAGAACGTTGCTGAAGCAATTGCACACGTTCACGCATCATTTAACAACACCATCGTTACCATTACTGATCGTCAAGGCAATACTTTGGCTTGGTCAACTAGCGGCGCACAAGGCTTCAAAGGTTCGCGTAAAAGCACTCCTTTTGCAGCTCAAATTGCGGCTGAAGTTGTGGGTAAAGCTGCTGCTGAATGTGGCGTTAAGAATATTGAAGTGCGCATCAAAGGACCTGGCCCTGGCCGTGAATCCGCTGTGCGTGCGTTGAATGCTGCTGGTTTTAAGATCACTAGCATTTCTGATATTACCCCGGTGCCGCACAACGGTTGCCGTCCGCCTAAAAAGCGTCGTATCTAATTTACTAGGAGTACATCTTGGCTAGAAATCTTGACCCAAAATGCCGTCAGTGCCGTCGCGAAGGCGAAAAGCTGTTTCTGAAGGGCGAAAAGTGTTTTACCGATAAATGTTCCATTGAGCGTCGTGCTTATGCACCTGGTCAGCACGGACAAAAGAAAAATAACCGTTTGTCAGAATACGGCACTCAGTTGCGTGAAAAGCAAAAAGTTCGTCGCATCTACGGCGTGCTGGAAAAGCAATTCCGTTTGACCTACAAGCAAGCGACTGCTTCACGCGGCATCACGGGCGAAAGTCTGTTGCAAATTTTGGAATCGCGTTTGGACAACGTGACTTACCGTATGGGCTTCGGCGCATCGCGTTCAGAAGCGCGTCAAGTGGTTCGTCACAATGCGGTGTTGGTGAACGGTCAGCGCGTCAACATTCCTTCGTATCAAGTGCGTCCTGGTGATGTAGTTGAAGTGGCGGAAAAGTCTAAAGCTCAGTTGCGTATCAAAGCAGCTTTGGCTGCGGCTGAATCACGCGGCTTCCCAGAATGGTTGGAAATGGACACTAAGGCTTTCAAAGGTACTTTCAAAGCTAAGCCTCAGCGTTCCGAATTGCCTGCAACCATCAACGAGAAGCTCGTGGTTGAGTTGTATTCCAAGTAATCCACGCGGAGTAGCGAATGTCTAAAAATGAATTTTTGAAACCGCGCATCATTGATGTGCAAAGAATTTCCGCCACCCAAGCAAAAGTGGTGATGGAACCCTTTGAACGCGGTTATGGCCACACTTTAGGCAATGCTTTGCGTCGCATTTTGCTGTCTTCTATGGCCGGTGCTGCGCCTACCGAAGTGAAGATGGCTGGTGTGTTGCACGAGTACGCAACGATTGATGGCGTGCAAGAAGACGTGGTTGATTTGTTGTTGAACTTAAAAGGCGTGGTGCTGTGTTTGCACAATGCTAAAGAAGTCGTGCTGACTTTGAAAAAAGAGGGCGCAGGGGTGGTAACGGCAGCAGACATTAGCGGCAACGCAGATGTTGAAATCGTTAATCCAGCACACGTTATCGCGCATTTGACAGCGGGTGGTAAATTGGACATGCAAATCAAGGTCGAACAAGGCCGTGGTTATGTTTCAGCTATCTCACGTCAAGTACCAAACGAAACTCGCGCAGTGGGACACATCGCTTTAGATGCGTCGTTCAGCCCAGTGAGCCGCGTCAGCTACGAAGTTGAGAGTGCACGTGTGGAACAACGTACTGACTTAGATAAATTAGTCATGCACATTGAAACCAACGGCGCGATTGATCCAGAACAAGCAATCCGCAATGCGGCGCGTATTTTGGTTGATCAATTCTCAGTGTTCGCAGCTTTGGAAGGTACTGAGCCAGTTGTTGAAAAAGTGCAAACTCCTAAGGTTGATCCTGTGTTGTTGCGCCCAGTAGATGATTTGGAATTGACTCCACGTTCATCAAACTGCCTCAAAGCACAAAGCATTCACTACATTGGCGATCTGATTCAATACACCGAAAACGATTTGTTGCGCACGCCTAACCTCGGTCGCAAATCGCTTAATGAAATCAAGCAGGTTCTTGCAGAGCACAATTTGTCGCTCGGTATGAAACTGGAAAATTGGCCTGTTGCTGCGGTTTAAGCAGTCTGGCAACTTAAGAAGTAAGAAAGGCACATCATGCGTCATCGTTCAGGTTTAAGAAAACTCAATCGTACCAGCAGCCATCGTTTGGCTATGTTCCGCAACATGACAGTTTCTCTGTTGCGTCACGAGCTGATTAAAACAACTTTGCCTAAGGCTAAAGAACTGCGCCGTGTGGCAGAACCGATCCTGACACTGGGCAAAACGCCTAGTTTGGCAAATCGTCGTTTGGCTTTTGCGCGTTTGCGTGATCGCGAAATGGTAACGAAGTTGTTTGATGAACTCGGTCCTCGTTACGCAACACGCAATGGCGGTTACTTACGCGTGTTGAAATTCGGTTTCCGTCAGGGCGACAACGCTCCGATGGCATTGATCGAATTGATGGATCGCCCAGCCGATGCAACTGTAGTAGATGCTGAGTAATTAGCGAGATTGCACTGGTACAAAAAACCGAGTTCGCTCGGTTTTTTTTCGTCCAGCATTTACTGGCGAGCTAAAAAAGCTGGGTGAAAAATCCTCGCCTGTGTAAAAATCACCGCTGCTTTTTTTGTGAAAATTTTGTGAGGAGGGGCGACATGTCCAACTGGTTTAGCGACAATTCTTTATCTATCGGCAACACGCCTTTGGTGCGTTTGAATCGCGTCAGCGATGGTGCAGGCGCGACTATCTTGGCGAAAATTGAAGGTCGCAATCCCGCTTATTCGGTGAAGTGTCGTATCGGTGCGGCAATGATTTGGGATGCCGAGCAGCGCGGCGTGTTGGGCGCAGGCAAGGAAATCGTCGAACCCACCAGCGGTAACACGGGCATTGCTTTGGCGTTTGTCGCCGCCGCGCGCGGTATTCCGCTGACGCTGACCATGCCAGAAACGATGAGCATCGAACGTCGTAAATTGTTAGCGGTGTATGGCGCGAAGTTAGTGCTGACTGAGGGCGCAAAAGGCATGAGTGGCGCAATCGCCAAAGCCGAAGAAATCGCCGCGTCGGATAGTAAATATGTGTTGTTGCAGCAGTTTAATAACCCCGCTAACCCTGCCATTCACGAACGCACTACTGGCCCTGAAATTTGGACGGACACCGCTGGCAAAGTCGATATTTTTGTTGCGGGTGTCGGCACGGGCGGCACGCTTACGGGCGTGTCGCGCTACCTTAAAAAACACAATGCTAAATTGCTTTCTGTCGCCGTCGAACCATCTGCCAGCCCCGTTATTTCGCAGCTCCGTGCGGGTGAGCCGATTAAACCCGCGCCGCATAAAATTCAAGGCATAGGCGCGGGCTTTGTGCCAAATAACTTGGATATGTCGCTGGTCGATCAAATCGAACAAGTGAGCAATGAAGAAGCGGTGCAATACGCGCGGCGTATGGCAAAAGAGGAAGGTATTTTGTGCGGCATTTCGTGTGGTGCCGCTGTTGCGGCAGCCGTGCGCTTGGCAAAGCGTCCTGAACATGCAGGCAAAACAATCGTGGTAATTTTGCCTGATTCAGGCGAACGATATTTAACGACGGTGTTATTTGATGGCTTGTTTGATGAAAAGGGTATGGCGTTGTAAATTTTGACTCACTCAAGGAGAACAATATGGCTGGTTTTGAAAATAGTTTTAACGATAAATTGCGCAGTTTCGGTGGCTTGAAGTGGCTCGTGTTGGCTGCCGTGTTGGTGTTTATTGTGCTGCCCCTGATTAACCCGTTCGTGGTGATTAACGCGGGGAATCGTGGCGTGATTACGAACTTTGGCAAGGTGGATCAAATTGTATTAGGGGAGGGTTTGCACCTGCGCATTCCCGTCATGCAAGCTATTCACGAGATTAACGTGCAGATACAAAAGGGCGAGGGCGATGGTGATTCGGCATCGAAAGATATGCAGCAAGTGCATATCAAAATCGCGCTGAATTTCCATCTGATTCCTGAACGCGTCGCCGAGACCTTTCAGGCGATTGGTAATCTTTCTACGGTGGGCGACCGCATTATTATTCCAGCCGTGCAAGAAGCGGTAAAAGCCACGACCGCGAAATACACCGCCGAAGAATTGATTAGTAAACGTGCCGAAGTGCGCGACATGATTAGCGCGGCATTGAAAGAACGGATGACCCGCCACGGCATCGCGATTGATGAATTTTCGATTGTGAATTTCCAATTTTCGCCTAGCTTTAATCAGGCGATTGAAGCGAAAACTACCGCCGAGCAACTGAAGCTAAAAGCTGAACGCGACTTGCAGCGCATTGAGGTTGAAGCGAAACAAAAGGTGGCAAGTGCCAAAGCCGAAGCCGAGTCGTTATCGTTGCAACGTCAGCAAGTCACGCCAGAAATGATTCGTCTGCGCGAAGTCGAAAATCAACGCCTCGCGTTAGAAAAATGGGATGGACATTTGCCCAATGTGACAGGCGGCACCATACCGTTTATCAATGTGAACAAATAGTTCTAGTTAGAACTATTAGCCCGTCTCGCAGCCCGCTACTTTTGGCGGGCTTTTTTTGTGCTATTCCATCACTTTGCCGCGTAATGTTTTGAGCTCGCCGCGTTGGGTTTTACTGACCAGTCGGCGGCGTTTGGCGTTGCGCGTGGGGCGGGTTGGTGTGCGATTTTTGATGGTGACGTTAGCACTCACAATTAAAAATTGCAGTCGCTCTAACGCATCGGCGCGATTCTTTTCTTGGCTGCGATGCCGTTGCGCTTTGATGACAATCACGCCGTCAGTCGAGATGCGTCTATCCGCCAGCTCGCGCAGTTTTTCTTTGAGCTCATCGGGTAGCGACGAGGCGTTGATGTGGAAGCGCAGATGAATCGCCGAGGACACTTTGTTGACATTTTGCCCGCCCGCACCTTGGGCGCGAATCGCATTCAGTTCGATCTCGGTGTCAGGGATTTTGATGAGTTTGGCAACTTCCATCGCAGCAAAAGTTACTTCATGCGCGCAATTTGGCGATTATGCCAGCGCGATAAAGTTAGCCAAGCAACGCTCGCGCCTATCAAGGCAAAAAACATATCTGATTGCGTGTCCCAAGGGTCGCCTTGCGTGCCAAGAAATTCGTCCGCGCCCTGACCGAGTGCCAGTGCTGACCACCACTCAATCAATTCATAGCTGGAGCTGATAAACATCACGGCGCATACCGACAAAAATCCGGTCATGCGCTTGTGCGTGAGATAGCCGCCGCGCAACAAGACTTCACGCGCGACGATGAAGGGCACGAAGCCTTGCGCGAAATGTCCGATTTTGTCGTAAGGATTGCGGCTTAGATGCAGCGCATCTTGTAGCCAAAATCCCAGCGGCACACGCGCGTAACTGTATGCGCCACCGGTGATGAGGATAAGTGCGTGAACGAAAATTAAACCGTACAACAGCGTGGTCAATGGGAAGCGTTTATATGTTATCGCCATCACGGGCAGCGCGATGAAAATCGGCGCGACTTCCATCAACCAAGTGGTGCGGTCGTAAGGATGCAGCGCGGAAAATACTAGGACGGCGATGAGCGTTAAGGCTGCCCCGATGAGAGCTGGTTCACGTTTCATAATTTAGCGTTTCAAAATTGCTTGTAAGTACTTGCCCGTCACGCTGTGTTTGTTTTTCGCGATGTCTTTGGGCGCGCCTTCCGCCACGATGCGCCCGCCGCCGAAGCCGCCTTCGGGGCCTAAATCAATCACCCAATCCGCCGTTTTAATCACGTCGAGATTGTGTTCGATGACCACCACGGTGTTGCCTTGATCGCGCAGTTTGTGGATGACTTTTAGCAGCAGCGCGATGTCGTGAAAATGTAGCCCTGTGGTCGGTTCATCCAAAATATATAGCGTGCGTCCCGTGTCGCGTTTGGATAATTCCAGCGAAAGTTTTACACGCTGCGCTTCGCCGCCCGACAAAGTGGTGGCAGATTGTCCCAGCGTGATATAGCCCAAACCAACGTCCAGCAAGGTTTGCAGCTTGCGTGCAATCAGCGGCACAGGTTTGAAAAACTCGTGCGCGACTTCCACCGTCATGCCCAAAATCTGATGGATATTTTTACCTTTGTATTGCACTTCCAACGTTTCGCGGTTGTAGCGATGGCCGTGGCACACGTCGCACGGCACATACACGTCGGGCAAAAAGTGCATCTCGACTTTAATCACGCCGTCGCCCTGACACGATTCGCAACGTCCTCCTTTGACGTTAAAAGAAAAACGCCCTGGCCCATAACCGCGTTCGCGCGCGCTCGGCACACCTGCGAACAGCTCGCGGATGGGCGTAAATAAACCCGTGTAAGTGGCGGGATTAGAGCGCGGCGTGCGACCAATCGGTGATTGATCGACATTGATGACTTTGTCGAAAAATTCCAGCCCAGTAATGTTGCGATGCGGCGCAGGTTCGGTGTTGCTGCCGTACAAATGGTGCGACACGGCGGGATACAGCGTGTCGTTAATCAGCGTGGACTTGCCCGAGCCCGACACGCCCGTCACGCACACCAGCAATCCGACTGGCAGATTCAGCGTGACATCTTTGAGATTATTACCACACGCGCCAGTGATGGTGAGCATCCGTTCCGCATCGGGCTTGAGCATTTTCGCGGGCATGGGAATTGTGCGTCGTCCAGTCAGATAATCGCCCGTCAGCGAATTTGGGTTGGCGCACACTTCATCGGGCGTGCCTTCCGCGACTATCATGCCGCCGTGTTCGCCCGCACCGGGTCCCATATCCACCACATAATCGGCATGGCGTATGGCGTCTTCATCATGCTCAACCACGATGACGCTGTTGCCCATGTCGCGCAACATCTTCAGCGTGTCCAGCAAGCGATCGTTGTCGCGCTGATGCAGGCCGATGGACGGCTCGTCCAGCACATACATCACACCCGTTAAGCCAGAGCCGATTTGCGATGCCAAACGGATGCGCTGTGCTTCGCCACCCGACAGGGTTTCGGCGGAGCGTTCTAGCGACAAATAATCCAGCCCGACGTTGTTCAAAAAAGTTAAACGGTTGGCGATTTCGATGACGATTTTTTCCGCGATGGCAGCCTTGTTGCCTTGCAGTTTTAAGTCTTTGAAAAACGCCAACGCCTGGCTTAACGGCAGCGCGTTAATCTCGTAAATATGTTGGTCGGCAACGCGCACATGACGCGCCTCGACGCGCAGCCGCGTGCCTTTGCATTCTGGGCAAGCGCAGCCGTTCATATACTTCGCCAACTCCTCGCGCACGGTGGGCGAATCGGTCTCCTGATAGCGGCGTTCAAAATTATTTACGATGCCTTCAAACGCGTGTTCGCGCAGCGTGGCTTTGCCGCGTTCATTCATATATTGGAAGGCGATTTCGGTCTTGCCGCTGCCGTACAAAACCACTTGCTGGATTTTTTCGGGCAGCGATTCAAACGACTGCTCGATGTCAAAATCGTAATGTTTGGCAAGCCCGGCGAGCAGTTGGTGATAGAACTGGTTGCGTCTGTCCCAGCCTTTAATTGCGCCGCTGGAGAGCGACAAAGTGGGAAACGCGACAATGCGTTTGGGATCGAAAAAACTGATGTTGCCTAGCCCGTCACACTTTGGGCAGGCACCCATCGGACTGTTGAACGAGAACAAACGCGGCTCAAGTTCGGGCAGCGAATAACTGCAAATCGAGCAGGCGAATTTCGCTGAAAACAAATGTTCTTTGTCCGTGTCCATTTCCACCGCCAGCGCGCGACCCTCGGCATGACGCAACGCCGTCTCGAACGATTCCGCTAGTCGCTGTTTGGATTCGATATTGACTTTCAATCTATCAACCACGATTTCGACGGTGTGTTTTTTATTCTTTTCCAGCTTGGGCAAATCGTCCATGTCGTGAACTTTGCCGTTCACCCGCACCCGCACAAAACCCTGCGCGCGCAACTCTTCAAACAGCTCGACCTGCTCACCTTTGCGCTCCACCACTAGCGGCGAAAGGATCATCACTTTAGTGCCTTCGGGTAACGCTAAAACGTGATCGACCATCTGCCCGACCGACTGCGCTTGCAACACTAAATCGTGATCGGGGCAGTACGGATCGCCAGCGCGCGCAAACAACAGCCGCAAATAATCGTGTATCTCGGTGACCGTGCCGACCGTCGAGCGCGGATTGTGCGAGGTGGCTTTTTGCTCGATGGCGATAGCGGGCGACAAGCCTTCAATCAAATCCACATCGGGCTTTTCCATTAACTGCAAAAACTGCCGCGCATACGCCGACAGCGATTCCACATAGCGGCGTTGCCCCTCGGCATACAAAGTATCGAACGCCAATGAAGACTTACCCGAACCCGACAAACCGGTGATGACCACCAATTTATGACGTGGCAAATCGAGGCTGATATTCTTCAGATTATGGGTACGCGCCCCGCGAATTTTGATGAGTTCCATGCTGGATATGTGGGTGAAAAATGACGCGCGAATATACGCGAGAATGCGCGCTTGCACTAACGGCATTTACGGCTGCCGTGCCACCCGATGCGATTAAAAAGTGTGGTATTAAAACCACAAAACGCTGATTGTGCTTGACGCAAGGGCTACCCCCCCTACCATGCCTGCGCTGCGTTTTGCAGTGTTTTACTCACTTTATTTTTAGGACTAATCAAATGAAAAAAATCGCTTTAGTTGCATTGTTGTCTGCTGTAGTTGCTACGCCAGCATTGGCGGATAACACAGGTAAATTCTACGGTGCAGTAGATTTGGGTTCAGTGTCATTTAGCAATGCGAATGGCGGCCCTAACGGCACGACAGCCTTCCCTAACCCAGGTGCATTCCGTTTCGCAGGTGGTTACAACATCACACCTATGTTCGCGGTTGAAGCAGGTTACGCAATGATTGGCAACTCAATCATCGACAGTAATTTGGGCGGCGGTTTAACTGCTCAAGAAACGGTTAAATCTTCATCATTGCAAGTTGCTGGTGTAGCAAACTATGCCATCAACGATACATTTGGCGTGTTTGGTAAATTGGGTTTTGCGAACTCTAAAATTGATTACACATTGACATCAAACTTTGGCGCAACTGGCGCAGCTAGTGGTTCTAAAACAGCTCTGACTTTTGGTTTGGGCGGTCAATACAACATCAACAAACAATTCGCTATCCGCGCGCAATACGAAGACTTCGGTAAAGTTAAAGTCGGCAACGGTGCTGGCGCAGATACTGGTATCAAAATGGTTTCTGTAGGTGGCGTGTACAACTTCTAATCTAGCTCGACCTTACGGTCGATACATCGGGCGCAAGCCTGAGCTAGCAGAAAGCAAAAAAGCCGAGTTCGCTCGGCTTTTTTACGTTTGGGGGGCTGGGTTTTGTGGGAGGCCGATTTATCGGGCGATAGCTCACCATGCAGCAATCGCCCGATAAATCGGCCTCCTACAGGATGGTTAAGTTGCTGTGCCGCACACGGCGCAGCGCGCATCTTGGGTGAAAGAGGTGGTGCGAATTTGCAGGGTGAGCGCGTCTAGGGTGAGCAGGCGGGCGTGTAAGCCTGTTTCGATACCGATGATAAGTTTGAGAGCTTCATTGGCTTGCAGGCTGCCGATGATGCCGACCAGCGGGGCGAATACGCCGGTGGTGGCACAGCGCAGTGTTTCGGCTGCACTGTCTTCGGGATATAGGCAGTTGTAGCAGGGCGCATCGGTGCGGCGAAAATCAAACACACTGGCTTGCCCAGCAAACTGTATCGCCGCACCCGACACCAAAGGCTTCCGTAACTGATAGCACAAGCGATTGATGGCGTAGCGGGTGGGGAAATTATCCGAGCAATCCAGCACCACATCGTGGTCACGAATCAGCGTTGCCAGTTGCTGCGCATCGGCGCGAATCGCTAATGGCTGATACACAACATCGGGATTGATGCCTTGTAACGTGCTGACGGCGGAGCTGACTTTGCGTTGCCCAATTGCCTCAGTTTGATGCGCGATTTGGCGTTGCAAATTGCTCAACTCCACGGTGTCGTCGTCGCACAATGTGAGTTGCCCCACCCCGCTTGCCGCCAGATACAGCGCGGCAGGCGAGCCTAAGCCGCCTACGCCGATGAGCAACACTTTGGCGTATGAAATGCGCGTTTGACCTTCGATGCCGATTTCATCTAACAGGATGTGGCGGCTGTAGCGCAGCAGTTGCGAGTCGTTCATGTTCTTGATTTTCGAGCTTGGGATTTTTCGATTTTAGGGTGTCTCGAAAAATTCAAATATCGAAGCGAGGCTAGGCGCGAGCAAAAAATGACGACGCGGCATAGTTCACTATGTAAGGAGTCATTTTTTTGCGAGCAACAACGCATCGCGATGAGATTTGAATTTTGCGAGATGCCCGATTATTTGTAGTGACGTAGCTCTGGCGCAGTTGTTTCATCCTTATCGCCATGCAGCCGCGCATCGTAGGCTTGGATAAAAATTTCTTTCTCGCGCTTTTTAGTCACGGGTTCGGGCACGTTCATGTTGTGCAGCTCGGTGTCTTCGCAATAGTGAATCACTTGGCGGGTGATGCGATGCAACAAATTGTTGTCGAGCACAAAGCCTTGTTCCACTAAGGCGCGCTCTAAGCCTGCCAAGGTGAAATGTTCCAAGCTGTAATGAATCACTAGCGTATTTTCATGCGCTGTTTGTTCCACCTGACAATCCGCTAAACCATTGAGCAAAGCATAGGCGCGTGCGACTTGCCCCGCTGGTTCAGTAGCAAAAACCAGCTCACGTTGTTTGTGCATATCGCAGATATTTATCATGGCAACTCCTGACTTATTTTCCGTGCAAAATTTGCATCCCTTTAAGCAAGTTGAGGGCTTGATTTAACTGGTAATCATTCTTCGAGCCAAACTCGGCGGGGGCAACTTTTGCGGCATCGGTTTTGGCATCAACAGGCGCAGCTTTTTTGCTATCGGTACTGTCTTCCGCTTGCGTGGTGTTGCTCAAATGCTTGTCCAAATCGGCTTCGCGTAGGCGGAACGCATTGTCGGATGCCGAGGTTGACGGGTCTTCCACTACGATGTCGGGCACGATGCCTTTAGCTTGAATTGAGCGACCGCCTGGGGTGTAGTAACGCGCGGTGGTGAGCTTGACGGCAGTGTTGTTGCCTAACGGTAATATCGTTTGCACTGAGCCTTTGCCGAACGATTGCGTGCCCATAATCACGGCGCGTTTATGGTCTTGCAATGCCCCCGCGACAATCTCCGAAGCCGAAGCCGAACCGCCATTCATCAACACCACCATCGGCACGCTTTTCACCGCTGCAGGCAGGTCTTTGAGGTAATCATTTTTGCCATTGCCGCGCAGATAATTGTCAGGATGGGCTGTCAGGCGCATCTTGGCATCGTCGGTGCGACCGTCGGTGTAAACCACCAGCGCGTCTTTTGCCAAGAAGGCTGCCGATACGCCCACTGCGCCAGTCAACAAGCCACCTGGATCGTTACGCAAATCCAGCACCAAGCCTTTCATTTCGCCTTTATTTTCTTTGAATAATTTATTCAAGGCTGTGCCTAAGTTTTCGCCAGTGTGTTCTTGGAATTGGGTGATGCGCACGAAGGCGTAGCCTGATTCGAGCAACTTGGCTTTGACGCTTTGCACTTTAATGATGGCGCGCGTAACGGTAATACTTAAAGGCTTGAGTTCGTTTTTGCGGATGATGGTTAAGACGATTTTGCTGCCCGGTTTACCACGCATTTTTTTCACTGCATCGTTGAGCGACAAGCCTTTTACCAAGGTGTCGTCGAGCTTCAAAATCAAGTCACCCGCTTTGACCCCTGCTTCATAGGCAGGCGTGTCTTCGATGGGCGAAACGACTTTGACCAAGCCGTCTTCCATACCCACTTCTAAACCCAGTCCGCCGAATTCGCCTTGCGTAGAAGATTGCAATTCTTTGAACGCGTCGGCATCGAGATACGCCGAGTGTGGATCGAGCCCGCTGACCATGCCGTTGATGGCTTGGTTAATCAACGTTTTGTCGGCAACGGGTTCAACGTAATCGCTTTTGATGCGCGCAAATACTTCGGAGAAGGCGCGCAATTCCTCAATCGGCAACGGCGTTGCCACCGAGTCTTTTTCCGCCACTGCGGTGTAGTGAATCGTGAGTGCGACACCCGCGAACAAACCCAATCCGATTAAACCGACTTTTTCTAAACGACGCATGTGTTGCTCCTTATTTCCGACAATTAAACCGCGCTCAATGTGAGCTTGAGCGCGGCAGTTATTTTTTGGTAAACCACTTCAGCGGGTCGAGCGGTTTGCTTTGTAAACGTAGCTCAAAGTATAAGCCAGAATCTTCATTGCCGCCGCTGTTGCCGACGCTGGCGATAGTTTCGCCACCTTGTAATTCATCGCCGACTTGCTTGAACAAGGTTTCGTTGTTGCCATATAAACTCATATAGCCCGTGCCGTGATCAACAATCAGCAAGTTACCGAAACCGCGCAGCCAATCAGCAAATACCACGCGCCCTGAGGCAATCGCTTTGACCGCTTGCCCATTCGCCGCTTTGATTTGGATACCTTTCCACGCCACGCTGCTGTCGGGACGCAGGCTGCCAAAGCTATTGATGATGTCGCCTGTAACAGGGAACGCTAGCCGCCCTTTGAGTTGCGCAAAGGGCTTACCTGCAAATCGATTGTCGGGCAATTTATCATTGCGAAAAATAGATTTACCCGTCGGCTTGGCGAGCATTTGCGTGAGCTTTTCGACCAGTTGCGCAAGGCGATTTTCATTGGCTTGCAAATGCTTAATTTCGCTGCGTTGGCTGCGCAGTTTTTGCGAAACTTTAAGCAGCATTTGCTGACGCGCTTGTTGTTGTTTTTGCAAATCGCGTTGTTGGGCTTTTTGCTCATTTTGCAAATCACTCAGCTCGGCACGCGCGGCACTGGTTTGGTTGCGCACGGCTTGCACTTGCTGCAAATTTTTACGCAAACTTGCCAGCCAAGCCGCACGGTTACGCGCGATATAACCGTAATACTGAATTTCACGCGCGACTTGATTCGGGTTTTGATTGTTAAGTATCAGCTTGCTGTAAGTTTGCGTGCCGCCCAAATACTGCTGATACAACAATCGTCCGAGTAAGGCTTGTTGCCCCGCCAAGCTACGGTCGAGCTGCTGTTGTTGGTTTTGCAGTTGATTTAATTGGTGGTCGGCGATGCGTTGCTGTGTCGCCAGTGCGGCGATTTGACGCGTGCTATCACTAATCGCGCGCTCCGATTCGCGTAAGGCATCAGCGGCTTCGTCGCGTGATTCGCTGGTGTGTTCGACCTCGCGCTGCATGGTGCTGATGCGTTTGCGCAAATTCTCCAGCTCTTCTTGTTGCGTGGCGTACGCCTCGCCTATTGCCAGCGACAGGCAATAGGCGAGGGCGATGAGCCGCGCAACTCGTTTCACGAAATTAGGCGAATTGAATCAGGCTGTGCCCAGTCATTTCGACTGGCTTAGGCAAGCCCATCATGTACAGCAAGCTCGGTGCTAAATCACGCAACGCACCCTCTGTGCTGGTGGTATGCGCGGCGCGACCGATGTACACGAACGGCACGCGGTTCAAGGTGTGCGCGGTGTGCGCTTGATGCGTTTCGTGGTCGATCATTTGCTCGGCGTTGCCGTGATCGGCGGTGATGATGACCTCGCCGCCTATGCTCTGCATGGCTTTGACCACGCGCCCGATGCACACGTCCAGCGTTTCAATCGCCTTGGTTGCCGCCGCCATATCGCCGCTGTGTCCGACCATATCGCCATTCGCGTAGTTGCAAATAATCGCTTGATATTGCTTGGAGAGAATCGCCGCTTCGAGTTTGTCGGTGAGTTCGTACGCGCTCATTTCGGGCTGCAAATCGTAAGTCGCCACTTTGGGCGAAGGCACGAGGATACGGTCTTCACCTGCGAACGGCTGCTCTTTGCCGCCATTCATAAAGTAGGTGACGTGCGCGTATTTTTCGGTTTCGGCGATGCGCAATTGCTTCAGTCCTAAGCCCGAAATATATTCGCCAAAGGTGTTTTGCGGCGCATCGGCGCGGTAAGCACAAGGCTGCTTAAAGTCTTCGCCGTAGCTGCTTAACGTGGTGAGATTGGCGAGCTTGGGAAAATAGCTGCGCGTAAAACCGTCAAAGTCGGTATCGCTTAAAGCGCGGGTAATTTCACGCGCGCGGTCAGCGCGGAAATTCATAAACACTAACGCGTCGCCGTCCTGGATTTTGATGGCGGGCGCGCCTAAAGCATGAATGCTGGTGGCTTGCACAAACTCGTCGGTCTCGCCGCGCGCATAACCTGCCGCCAACGCTTCCACCGCTGTCGCGGCACTAAATGCGCCGTGTCCCGCGCTGATTACGTCGTAAGCGGCTTGCACGCGCTCCCAACGATTGTCTCGGTCCATCGCGAAAAAACGCCCCACCACGGAAGCAATTTGTCCCACGCCGAGCTTGTCGCACAAGGCTTGCAAGGCAAGCAACGATGGCTCGGCACTTTTCGGTGGGCTGTCGCGACCATCTAAAAACGGATGCAAATAAACTTTTTTCAAGCCCTTGCGCGCCGCCATTTCCAGCATCGCGAGGATGTGGCTTTCGTGGCTGTGCACGCCGCCTGAAGAGAGCAGACCGAGAATATGCAGCGCGGAATTATTTTTGATGGCGGTTTGAATCGCGGCGTTCAGCGCGACGTTGTCGAAAAATTGTCCTTCTTCGATTTCGACATCAATGCGGCTGATGTCTTGATACACCACGCGTCCCGCGCCGATGTTGAGATGACCGACTTCAGAATTGCCCATTTGCTTACTTGGTAAGCCGACGGCTTTTTCGGAGGCGGAAATCAGGGTGTGCGGATGATTGCGCCAAAAATTATCCCAGTTGGGTTTATGCGCAGCGGCAATCGCGTTGTAATCAGGGTCTTCGCGATAACCGAAGCCGTCCAAAATAATCAAAAGCACAGGAGTGATATTCATCGGGTAAGATAGTTGGCTAAAAACAAGGCGCGCATTTTCGCATGAAACAAGAAGCGCAGCGACTATGTTTCATGGCGAAGCCCTTCATTCAGCAACAGGAGCGCAAGCTCCGTAGTTGCGTGGGAATGCCCTTGCGGCATTGCGGGCTTGCAATGCTTCAGACGCTGCAAAAATTACTCCTTACTCATTTTGAGGTATGCCATGCAACATCCCGTAATAGACCGTGATCAAGACATCGAACAAGCCGCGCAAGCGATTAAAGCCATGGCGCATCCGCTGCGTTTGAAAATTTTATGCTTGCTCGGCAATCAAGAATTAAGCGTGCAAGACATCGTGGAAAATGTCGGCACGACGCAAAGCAACATTTCGCAACACTTGGCAATCTTGCGCGACAAAGAGGTGTTGGCGACGCGCAAAGAAGCTAATTTTGTGTATTACCGCATTAACGATCCACGCACTTTGAAGCTGGTGGGTTTGATGCGCGAAGTGTTCTGTACCGCCAACTAAGTACAAGCACCTTTTAAGGTGTTTGTCTTATTTTATACATTAGTATATTCTTATAGATTGAATTGATGATGTTAGGGGTGGGCAAGATGAAAAAAATGAGTGTATTGGCAGCGTTATTGTTGGCGAGTATCGGCGTAGCAGCCGCGCAGCCCTTGGCAACCGCAACCGTGGCGTATAGCGAGGTGGCGCAAACCTATCGTGCCGAAGGCTTGGTCGAAGCGACGCGGCAAACCACCGTGGCGGCGCAAATTTCGGGACGCGTCAAAGCGGTGTTGTTTGAAGTGGGCGACAAAGTGAAAGCGGGGCAAGTGATTTTGCGCATCGACGAACGCGAAGCCGAGCAAGCCTTGGCGGGCAGCCAAGGGCAGCTAGCTCAAGCGCAAGCCAATTTGCAAAATGCCAAAGTCAGTTTGGAGCGAGCCAAAGTGATGTTCGTGCAAAAGTTCATTAGCCAAGCCGCGCTCGATAAAGCGCAAGCCGATTTCGACATGGCAGCAGGGCAGGCGGCAGCAAGTCGTGCGGGTGCGAGTCAGGCGAGTTTGTCGCAGGGTTACACCACGGTCACGGCACCTTATGGTGGCGTGGTGGCGGCGCGTTTGGTCGAGGTGGGTGAATCGGTGATGCCAGGTAAGCCTTTGATGACGGGCTTTGATGCCAGCGAGATGCGCGTGATGGTGTCGATTCCGCAATATCAGCTCGACGCTATCGGCAAAAATCCGCAAGTGCTGGTTGAAATCCCGACGCAAAACCGTGTGATTAAAGCGGCTTCGGTCACCGTGCAACCCTTGGCGGACAGCCGCACGCATGGCACGCAAGTGCGCGTGAATTTGCCCGCCAATCAAGCGGGCGTTTACCCCGGCATGTTTGTACGCGCGCAATTTGTGTTGGGCAAAACTAAAAAACTATTGATTCCTGCCAGCGCGGTGCTGCGTCGCAGCGAAGTGGTGGCGGTGTATGTGGTCGATGCCAAAGGCGGCACACAGTTGCGCCAAGTGCGTTTAGGTGAAAGTAGTGAAGCAGATGTCGTAGAAGTTTTGGCAGGGTTAACAGCAGGTGAACAAGTGGCAACCGAACCCGTAAAAGCGGGCATGACAAGTAGGGTATCTCCATAAATCCAAATCTCGTTGCAATACGTCGTTGCTCACAAAAAATTATTCCTTACATAGTTAACTATGCGGCGTCGTAATTTTTTGTTCGCGCCTAGCCTTGCTTAGAGCTTTGAATTTCTGGAGACACCCAAATAGTTGGCATCAAAAACATAACTCAGGAGAAATAAAAAATGGCACACATCATCATTATGGGCGCGGGGATAGGCGGGATGCCGATGGCTTACGAGATGCAGGAAAAAATCCGTAAGGGCGATAAAGTCACGGTGATTTCTAACAGCGAAAATTTCCAGTTCACCCCGTCTAATCCTTGGGTGGGCGTGAAGTGGCGCGATAAAGAAGACATTACTTTTGGCGTGCGCCCGTATCTGGAACGCAAAGGGATTAACTTTATTGCTACGGGTGTGAAGCGCGTGCATCCTGACAATAATCGTCTCGAATTAAATGATGGTTCGACTATTGATTATGATTTCTTGGTGATTGCGACAGGGCCTAAATTGGCGTTCGACGAAATCGAAGGCTTAGGTCCGCACGGCGGTCATACGCATTCAGTGTGCGATGTTGATCACGCGATGAAATCGCATGGCGAGTGGGAAGGTTTTACCAAAAATCCGGGGCCGGTGGTGATTGGTGCGGTGCAAGGCGCATCGTGTTTTGGCCCTGCTTACGAATATGCGTTTACGGTTGAAACCGATCTGCGTCGCCGCAAAATTCGCAACAAAGTGCCGATGACTTTTGTCACCTCCGAGCCTTACATCGGGCATCTCGGTTTGGGTGGTGTGGGCGACTCAAAAGGCTTGTTAGAATCAGCCATGAACGAGCGTTCGATTAAGTGGATTTGCAATGCCAAAGTGACCAAAATCGAAGCGGGAAAAATGTTCGTGACCGAAGTCGATGAGCTAGGCGCAGAGAAAATCAAACACGAATTACCGTTCGCCTACAGCATGATGTTGCCTGCCTTTAAGGGTATAGACGCGGTGTTCGGTATCGAAGGCTTGACCAACCCGCGCGGCTTTATTTTGGTGGACGAACATCAGCGTAATCCTAAGTACAAAAACATTTACGCAGTCGGTGTCTGCATCGCGATTCCGCCTGTTGAAAAAACGCCTGTGCCAGTCGGCACGCCTAAAACAGGCTACATGATTGAGTCGATGGTGACCGCTACGGCGCACAACATTCATTCCGAATTGACGGGCAATCCACCCACCAGCCAAGCGACGTGGAACACCGTTTGCTTGGCAGATTTTGGCGACACGGGCGTGGCATTTATTGCCCTGCCACAAATCCCACCGCGCAATGTCACCAAGGTGATGTCGGGCAAGTGGGTGCATGTCGCAAAAGTTGCCTTTGAGAAGTATTTCATGCGCAAAATGAAACGTGGCACCTCCGAGCCGATGTATGAAAAATTGGTGATGGATGCGATGGGTATTACCAAGCTGAAATAATTTATTAGCCTCGGTGAGATTTATCACAGACATTGCCGAGGATTCGATTTATTGTGCCGTTCCACAATCACTTTAGGAGAATGTTATGAAATGTAATTCAGGAACAATCGACCGCGCCCTGCGCGTAGTTGCAGGATTGGCGTTAATCGGTTTGGCAGCGACGGGTGTGGTCGGCGTGTGGGGCTACATCGGTGTGGTGTTGGTGTTGACTGGCGCAATCGGTTTTTGCCCTGCGTACACCTTGCTCGGCATGAACACTTGCGGCATTAAAAAATAGTCGCAGTTAGTTGACGCAACACTTTGCCCGATGCTGTGCTATCGGGCATTTTTTTACCTTGAGGAATCTCACCATGAAAAAAATCATCTTATTTATGACTTGCGCTTTCGTCACCAGCACCGTGCTGGCGGATGATTTAAGCCAATATCAAAGCGAAGCCCGCGCTGTTGCAATGCCCTTCTTGAAAAAACTCGGTGCTGCGAATCAACAAGCGGTTAGCGCAGGCGGTTACGAAGCTGCGGTTCAAATTTGCAAAGACATCGCTCCCGCCATGGCAGGTGAGGCATCACGACTAACAGGCTGGAAGCTCACGCGCGTGAGTTTGCAAGTGCGCAACCCGTTGCTCGGTACACCTGACGCATGGGAACAAAAACAGTTGCAAGATTTCGCCGCGCGCGCTGCTCAAGGCGAAAAAGCAGAGACCATCGAAGCCTCCGAAATTGTCTCAGAACCGGCTGGAAAATCGTATCGTTTTATGAAAGCCATTGCCTTGCAACCTGGCTGCGTCGCGTGTCACGGCACGGCGATTCCCGATGATGTCAAAGCGCGTTTGCATAGCGACTATCCACACGACCAAGCAACGGGCTACAGCGTGGGACAAATACGCGGCGCAGTCAGCATCAAACGCCCGCTCTAAACCGCTTCATCGCCTCACTATTTTTAAGGAAAAATCATGAAATTTAACGCTAATAAAATTCAATGGATAGCCCTCGCGGGTTTGCTCGCATTGTTCGGCTGGAATCAACTGCAAGCCGCGCAGGGCATAGAGGTCAAACAAGCACAAACCATGCAGCAGCAAGGTGCGTTGTTGTTAGACGTGCGAGAGCTTAGTGAATACGCGGAAGTTCACGCGCCCAACGTGACGCTGATTCCGCTCGGTGAACTCAGCGCGCGCTTGAATGAAATCGCGCCCTTCAAAGACAAGCCTATCGCTGTGATGTGTCGCTCAGGCAAGCGTTCCGCCAAAGCCGTTGCCTTGCTCGAAGCCGCAGGCTATAGCCAAGTCAGCAATGTCAGCGGCGGCATGAATGCGTGGGAAAGTGCTGGGTTGGAAGTGGTGCGCGCCAAATGATAAACACTCATAAGCTCACGCTGTTGGCACTTGCACTTTGGCTAATCACCATCGCCGTGTTGACTTGGTTTTTTGTGTATGGCAAGACGCGCGCAGGAACAGATGGGCGCACCGCGATTGTGCTTAAAAGTACCGAGCGAAATTTGATTTTGGCTGAGATGCGTACTTTTTTATCCAGCACGCAAGGTATTTTAGACGGCGCGAATCAAGGTAATCGAGACTTGGTTTTTCAGGCGGCGAGTGCTTCAGCGATGCCCGAAACAGATGATGAAAAACTGGTATTGATGGCAAAGCTGCCGATGGATTTCAAAATGCTCGGCATGAGTGTGCGTAGCGATATGGCAGCGATTGCGGCGGCGGCAAAAAGCACCACGCCCACACCAGAAATTTTGCAAATGACTGCCAACACTCTGACCAAATGCGTTGCCTGTCATGCGACTTGGCAGCTCCAAAGCAATCCCTAAATATCCTCAAGGAATACCGATGAAACGCCTATTGCTGAAAATAAAATCCCTTTTCACCGTCCCGCACAATCAGCCTAGCGCAGCCGCGCGGCACGCGACTATCAATGTCCGCCAAGCGCAAGCCTTACAGCAACAAGGCGGGCTATTGCTAGACGTGCGCGATGCACACGAATACGCGCTGATTCATGCGCCGCGTACGACGCATATTCCGCTGGGACAATTAAATCAGCGCATGAATAACCTTGCGGCTTACCAAGACCAGCCTGTCGCGGTGATGTGCCGTTCGGGAATGCGCTCCGCTCAAGCGGTCAAGCTGTTGCGTCTAGCGGGTTATCGCCAACTCAGCAATGTCAGCGGCGGTATGAATGCTTGGGAGGGTGCGGGGTTGGAAGTGTTGCGCGGCAAGCATTAAGCATGTTGATATTGGCACTCACTCTCGGCGCGCTTATCGGCTTAGTGCTTGGTTTAACGGGCGCGGGCGGCGGCATACTTGCTGTGCCTGCCTTGACCTTGGTGTTGGGCTGGTCGATGACGCAAGCCGCCCCGATTGCGCTGCTGGCAGTGGGCGGCGCGGCGGCAATCGGTGCGCTGCAAGGCTGGCGGGTCGGCTTGGTGCGTTATCGCGCCGCGAGCTTAATTGCCGCGACGGGCATGTTGCTGGTGCCGCTCGGTCAGCATTTGGCACGCAGCCTCGATGAACGCTATTTAATCGCAGGCTTTGCGGCGGTGCTGTTGCTCGTCGCGCAACGCTTGTGGCGCAAGGCAAGCGGGGCGGATGGCGATGCACCGACGCTGCCGCACGTGCGCAAAATACAAATCGCAACAGGCTATATCGTTTGGAACGTGAGTTCTTTTTTGACGCTCACCGCCATCGGAATGCTGACGGGTTTCACCACGGGACTGCTCGGTGTGGGCGGCGGTTTCATCATCGTGCCCGCGCTGTTGCGCTGTAGCAATATCCGCTTAGACAGCATCGTTGCTACGTCGCTACTGGTCATCGCGCTGGTATCAGGTGGCGCATTTTTGTCGGCATGGAGCAGCGGTCAGGTCGTATTTTCCAGCAGCGCGGGACTATTTATTGCGGGGGCAGCAATCGGCATGGTGCTAGCGCGTCATTACGCCGCACGATTGCCCAAACAGCATGTGTTACGAGCCTTCGCAGGGCTGATCGTGCTGGTGTCGTTGGCACTACTGTACAAAATTGCCCAGTAAAAATTCAGCGCAATACTTGCCTAGCTGAGCGCGACAAAATTTGCATGTTGCGCAGCATGACAACGAACGCGAGTAATGCACACCCCCACTCGTGCGATGTCGCCTAACGCCCCTGGCTTTTCCATTTCCAGCACTATTTTTTGGCACGACCATGCGGCAAACATCTGCTGCGTGAGGTGTTCCGCCAACGCTTCCAATAAACGATAACGGCACGGTGCAAGCCATGTCGTGAGCTGCTGATGGATGAGTACACGCGATAAATTGAGTGGCTCGCCACTGTGCAGTTGCAACGACAAAACGAGCGGTCGTAACGCCGCTCGTTCCCATTCATACACGCCGACTAACGTCTGCACGAAGAGCTGTTTTTCCTCGTGCACACACCTTATTTCAAGCGACGGCGCGTAGTTCATGCGCGACTTGCACCATGTTTTTCAGTGCGGCTTCCACCTCAATCCAGCCGCGTGTTTTCAAGCCGCAATCAGGGTTAATCCACAGCCGTTCGGGGGCTATCACGGCGCGCGCTTTGTGCATCAAATGCAGCATATCGGCGGCACTCGGTACGCGCGGCGAATGAATGTCGTACACGCCGGGGCCGATGTCATTGGGATAATTGAACGCGCTGAACGCATCGAGCAACTCCATATCCGAGCGCGAGGTTTCAATGGTGATGACATCCGCATCCATCGCCGCAATGGCGGGCAATATATCGTTGAATTCCGAGTAGCACATATGCGTGTGTATCTGCGTCGTATCCGCCACGCAGCTGGTGGCGACACGGAAGGCGCGCACCGCCCAAGCCAAGTAATGTGCCCAATCGCGCCGTTTTATCGGCAACCCTTCGCGCAGCGCGGCTTCGTCGATTTGAATAATGCGGATGCCTGCTTGTTCTAAATCTTGCACCTCGTCGCGTATCGCCAAGGCGATTTGCATCGCCACATCGGCACGCAAAATATCGTTGCGCACAAATGACCATTGCAAAATCGTAATCGGCCCCGTCAACATCCCTTTCATGGGCTTGTCGGTCAGACTTTGCGCGTAGCGACTCCACTCCACCGTCATCGCGTGAGCGCGCGTGATGTCGCCATAAATAATCGGCGGCTTCACACAGCGCGAGCCGTAACTTTGCACCCAGCCAAATTCGCTAAAGCAAAAGCCCTGCAACTGCTCGCCAAAGTATTCCACCATATCGTTACGTTCTGCCTCGCCATGCACCAACACATCCAGCCCCAGCTTTTCTTGCATCTGCACGGCATGGCGGATCTCGCCTTGCATCGCAGTTTGATAGTCCGCCGTGCTTAATTTGCCTTGCTTAAAAGCGGCGCGAGCTTGACGAATTTCGGCAGTTTGCGGGAACGAGCCGATGGTGGTGGTCGGATACGCGGGCAGTTTGAGCTCGGCTTGTTGAGCCGCGATACGTTGGGCAAACGGGCTACGGCGCTGGTCGTCGCAAGGCTGCAAATTCTTAATTCGTTCTCGCACTTCACGCTTAAAAATCAGCGGTGAATACACGCGGCTCTCGCCTGCTTTTAAGGACTGCGCTAATTGCGGCGCGATGCTGGCTGTGCCATGTTGCACACCCTTTGCCAGCGTCGCCACTTCAGCACATTTTTGCGTGGCAAACGCCAGCCAGCTTTTAATGGTTTTATCGAGCTTGGTTTCTTGCGCCAAGTCCACGGGCACATGCTGCAATGAGCAGCTGGTTGCCACCCACAAACGGTCGCCTAACTGCTCGTGCAAGCTCTGCAAAATTTGCAAGGACGCGGCGAGATTGTTGCGCCAGATATTGCGCCCATCGACGATGCCGACTGACAAAATTTTACTTTCTGGATAGTGACGCGCAAATGCAGTTGCCTGTTCAGGGCCGCGCACGATGTCAATGTGTAAGCCAGCCACAGGCAAGGCTTGCAACAGATCTAGGTGTGCGACCACGGATTCGAAATACGTCGCCAGTAAGATGTTAGGCGCGCCTAGCGCGAGTTTTTCGTAAGTCGGGCGGAACGCTGCCAGCCATTCAGGCGGCAGCTCTAACGCCAAAATGGGCTCGTCGATTTGCACCCATTCCACCCCCAGCTTTTTTAAGCGCGCCAAAATTTGTTGATACACAGGCAAAATTTTCGGCAATAAATCCAGCCGATTTAAGCCCGCTGATTTTTCTTTACCCAAATACAAATAGGTGAGTGGGCCAATTAACACTGGCTTGGCGTTCACGCCCAATGCTTGCGCTTCACTCACCTCGTCAAATAGCCAGTCGCTGCTCAACTTAAATTCGGTCGTGGCGGAAAATTCAGGCACGAGGTAGTGGTAGTTGGTATCGAACCACTTGGTCATCTCCATGGCGGGCTGTGCGGCATTGCCGCGTGCTAATTGAAAGTATTCGGCGAGCGACAGTTGCGCTGCAAAACCAAAACGCGCGAGGGCAGCACCTAACATCGCCGTCATATTGAGCATCTGGTCATACCAAGCGAAATCGCCCACGGGAATTAAATTCAGTCCTGCCTCACGCTGCAAAGCCCAATGGCGGGCACGCAAGTTTTTACCCGTTGCCAATAACTCGGCTTCGCTTGAGCGACCTTGCCAATACGCCTCGACGGCTTGTTTTAATTCGCGTTGCGCGCCGATGCGCGGAAATCCTAGGGTGTGAGCTATCGTCATGTCGTTCTCCTGTTTTGAGGAGCGGCATGATGGACAAAAACAAGTTATGATTCAAACTCATTATTTTACCAATCATCATTAAAATAATTCATGCAGTCTATTTTAGAAATCCGTCATTTACAGACGCTCTTGGCGTTGCTGGAAACGGGCACATTGTCTGGCGCAGCAACACGGGTGCATCTCACCCAGTCCGCGCTATCGCACCAAATTAAGCAATTAGAGACGCATTACGCCACGCCTTTGTTTGAGCGCAAAACCCAACCCTTACGCTTAACGCCCGCAGGGCAACGCTTGCATACTTTGGCGCAAGCAATCAAAGAATTGGTGGATGAGGCAGAGCGGGATGTGGCGCGCTTAGTGCAAGGTCGCGCAGGAAAATTGCGCATCGCCGTGGAATGTCATACCTGCTTTGAGTGGCTGATGCCCGCCATGGATGTGTATCGGCAAAATTGGCCTGAAGTGGAGCTAGATTTGGTGTCGGGCTTTCACGCTAATCCGTTGAGCTTATTGCGCGAGAGCAAGGCCGAATTAGCCATCGTCTCGGAATATAAAAAATCCAGCGAAGCAGTATTCCATCCCCTGTTCGGATTTGAAATTGTCGGATTGGTCTCTTGCTTGCATCCACTCGCCAAAAAAGACCATCTCACGCCGCACGATTTTGCTGATGAAACGCTGATTACCTATCCCGTGGCAGATGAAATGCTCGACGTAGTGCGCTTATTCCTTAAACCGCGCGGCATCGAACCCAAACGCCGCACTGCCGAACTGACGGTCGCGATTTTGCAACTGGTTGCCAGTCGGCGCGGTATCGCCGCCATGCCTGCTTGGGCCGTGCAAAGTTACTTGCAAACGGGCTATGTGGTGGGCAAACGCATCGGCAAACAAGGACTACGCGGCGAGCTGTATGCGGCAACCAATCAGGCAATGGCACAAGCCGCCTATATCCAAGATTTTGTCGCCACCTTGCGCAGCGTCAGCTTTAACCGCTTGCCGGGGGTGGTTGCGCTATGAAGTGCCGCCCAACAAATTAGCAGGCACCGCCTCGTGGATGCGCTTCGGCGTGGCGAGATTCAGGCCTTGCATCACGGCGACAAATTCGGCGCACGTTTTGCCCGCGATGCGGGTGTTAAGTAATTTCTCCTCGCCTATGCAACTCACGCGCCGACCTTTGTAATCGTGACCGGGATAGAGCAGTGTTTCATCGGGCAAAGTAAATAGTTTTTCGGTGATGCTGTGATACATCTGCTCGGCATTGCCACTTTGAAAATCGGTGCGTCCGCACGCGTTAATCATCAAGGTGTCGCCCGAAAACAAACGCTCGCGCCACAGATAACACAAGCTACCTTGGGTGTGTCCCGGCGTGGCAATCACGCGCAGTTGCTCCGCACCAAACTGGATAATTTCACCATCGCGAAGCACTCTGTCGTAACCCGTTGCGCCGCAATTTTTGGCAATCACGCTGGTCGCACCCGTGGCGTGTTTCAAAGCATTCGAGGCGGTGATGTGGTCAGCGTGAATATGCGTGTCGAGTACAAAATCCAGCGTTAAACCCAGTGTTTTCAGCAGAGCTAAATCACGCGGTAACTTCTCTAGCACGGGGTCAATGAGCACTGCCTGTCCATCATCGCCCGCCAATAAATACGTCAGCGTGGATGAGTCGTTATCAAAAAGTTGTTTGAATAGCATGTCGAAAACTCCTGCGATAAAAAATCTTAGAATAAGAAAATGCTAATTTACTGTATCATAGTGAGCTATTAAAAAGTTGACTGCTGAGGAAAAAATCATGGGTATTTCAGGACGCATCGCCAAACATTTTTTACATTCTTCGATGACCCCGCTGCTGGCTTTAGTCGCGGTGTTGTTGGGGGTGTTCGCCGTCGCGGTCACGCCGCGTGAGGAAGAGCCTCAAATCAATGTGACCATGGCGAACGTGATGATTGCCTACCCTGGCGCGTCGGCACGCGATGTGGCGCAAACCGTGGCAGCCCCCGCCGAGCAAGTGCTGGCGCAGATTGCGGGTGTGGATCACGTTTACTCAGTGTCGCAACCCGGTATGGCGGTGATTACCGTGCAGTTCAAAGTCGGGCTGGAGCATGTGCCGTCCATCGTGAAACTGTATGACGTGGTGCATTCCCACGCTGATTGGTTGCCACCTACGCAAGGCGTGATGCAGCCGATTATTAAAGCTCGTGGCATCGACGACGTGCCGATTTTGGGCTTGACCTTGTGGCGTGAGCAGGCGGTGGGCGGCAGTGTTGAGCTAACCCAAGTGGCACACGCGATTGAAAACGAGCTCAAACGTGTGCCAGGTTCGCGCGAGGTGAATACTTTGGGCGGCACGCAACGCTTGGTCAAAGTGCAGCTCAATGCCGAAAGTTTGAACGCGGTACAGCTGACCATTCAGGATGTACGCGCGGCGTTGCAAGCCGCCAATGTGTCGCAAAACGCAGGCATGTTGGCGCAGGACAATCGCGAAGTGCTGGTGCAAACGGGTGGCTTTTTGACGAATGCGCAAGACGTGCAGCAGCTGGTGGTGGGGGTGTTTGCGGGTAAGCCCGTATTTTTACGCGACATCGCGCAAGTGATTGATGGCGCGGATCAGCCGAGCAGTTATGTATGGCTGGGCGCGGGGGCAGCGGCGGCTGATAAAGGCATTACTGCCAAGGGCGAATACACCGCTGTGACGGTGGCGATTAGCAAAAAACCGGGCGCGAATGCGGTGGATGTGGCGGAAAAATTATTAGCGCGCGTCGAGGAATTAAAAGGCAGCGTGATTCCCGCCGATGTGCATGTCAGCATCACGCGCAACTACGGCGAAACAGCCAACGACAAAGCGATGAAGCTGATTAAAAAGCTGTTGTTTGCTACTGCTGCGGTAGTGTTGCTGGTGTGGCTGACGATGGGGCGACGCGAGGCGTTTGTGGTTGGCATTGCGGTGATGCTGACCTTGGCGGCGACTTTGTTCGCGTCATGGGCGTGGGGCTTTACGCTCAATCGCGTGTCGCTGTTCGCGCTGATTTTCTCTATCGGAATTTTGGTCGATGACGCGATTGTGGTGGTGGAAAACATCCATCGTCGTCGCGCTTTAGCCGCGCATCAACCGCTTTCAGAAATCATTCCTGATGCCGTCGATGAAGTCGGCAGTCCGACCATTTTGGCGACTTTTACGGTGATTGCCGCCTTGCTACCGATGGCGTTTGTGAGCGGCTTGATGGGGCCATACATGAGTCCGATTCCGATTAACGCCTCGATGGGGATGTTGATTTCATTGGCGGTGGCG
>JARCRQ010000045.1 GCA_029850585.1 Sideroxydans sp. | reverse complement strand
CTTACCGCCGGGCATATATTTTTTAATATCAATCCCCGCTTTCATCATCCCTTGCACATAGTGTGGCTGGGTGAGGTGCGCTAGAAAATGCTCCATATAAGTCGCCACTTCGGCGGGCTGGGTTGACGGGGCAAGCTTCATCAATTGCTGTGTCAACGTGCCCATTAAATTAACGCCTTCAATGCCAACGAATCCTGCACCAGCCATGGTATTGAGTGTGCGTGGGGCATCCATCGACATGGCTCGCGTTTCATAACGACCGCTACGCGCATGACCCAGCAGCATATTGTGAGCTTGCGCCAGTTGATCAGCACGCAGTTTAGATTTTTGCTTCAAGTCAACGTCCATATTGGCGATTTCAACTGGACGGGAAAAAAAGGCGGAGGCAGCACGGGCCGATTCATCGACTGCGGCAATGGCAAAGTCATATTTCTCCCCTGCGGCAGTAAAGGCACGCAAGCCCTCCAGCATCTCTTGAGGGGTTGCCAACATCTTGCTAGAGGCTTCCATGATGTGTTTTTTAGCACTTGCCATCTGGGCGGCAGACATCCCCGCCGTTTGCTTCATTTCTAACAAATCGCGATGAAAATCTAGATTGGTTTTGAAAGCATCTTTCGCAAATCCTGCTGCATTAAACCCCGTATAGGCAAAAGCGGCTTTAGATGCGAGCGAAAAGCTATTAAGTGAATGCGATAAATCACTCAGCTCGCGACGCATCTTCCCTAGCGTTTGAGTAGCGGCTGCGCCGCCTAATGCCGTGATGCGTAAAAATAGTTGCAGGTTAGAACTCATGGTTTTATAGTGCCTCTATGAACATCATCGCCGCGCTGTTATTCCTGTTTTTCCTACCTAATCTACTGCTATGGATAGCAGAGGCGTTATTCGCCATTGCAGTATGGGCAGGGCAGTTTTTGTGGATACGCCTCTTGTTTGGAGTACTGATTAGCCCTATCATTTTTATAGGGCTGAGCTTGAAAGGGTGCGTATTACAACTGTTCCGCCTGTTTTTACGCACCCTCATTATTAGCCGCCGTCTGCTCTTTTAAGTCTGCGGCTTGCCTTAAAGGTTTTTTTGTCCTTATCCTCGACTGGACTATTTTCGGCAACCACCATCCCCAACAGCCACAACCATTGACCGTGCGTTAACTGGCAGGCTGCGATACCGAAATAGTAATAAGCCTTTTCAGCATAGCGAAACTTAAATCGTTCAAACGCGGCAGCTGCGGCGTTTTTTTTACCTCCTCCAGCAAGGCTGTCAAATCATCATCGGATAGGTTGCGCTCCGATGGTGAAATGGTTTTTTCATGGCTCAAGTACTGCTCAATTAGATAAGCCACCTCTTCACGGGACAAGGCAGCGCGTAGCTCTTTGGCGGTTGTCGCAACAGCTTGGTTATCAGCGGGATTGATAAGGGCGCGCAACAGCAACTGGCTAGATTTCTCAGCCTCAAACAGCTCAGCAGTAGATACCGACAGTTCCACACCTGCCGCCTTCATCGCGGCTTCTGCCGCCATACCCGCTTCCAAATAATCCTGTTCGGACAGCACGCGCAAACCAAACTCCACCTCGCTAACCGTGATTTTGGCAATGGCGGATTTCCCTGCCTTTAGGCGGTCGAGTAAGTCACTCATTATTCAGTCACCTCGCGCAACGCAGCCATGCTCAAATCTTGCTTGGCTTCTCCATCCACGGTGTATTTTTTACCGACATCAATGGTGAAGCAGTCTAAGTAACTGGTGCGCTTGCCGCCTACGGTTTGCGGATAGATGGTGATTTTTGCGCCTTCGATCGCTTTCCAGTCAATATCGCCAGTGAGAGGGATAACTGCCGTCACTTTCAAATCAATCTCTTCAATGCCGCGCGCAAAGCCTTTGGCGCGACCTGTTTTGTTCATGGTCTTGACCAACTTGCGCCCCGTTTTGGTAGTGACATCGAGTGATTCAATCTCGACTTCTGCGCCGTTCACTTCCAGCACGATTGCGCCTAAGTATTCTAGTAATGCCATGGTGTTTCTCCCGTATTAAACAATGCCTTTATCCCCTCGCCTGCAAGCGGGAGAGGGTTAGAGAGGCGATTAAAGATATAAATCAATCCGTCCTGCAAAGACATGCAAGCCGTTCACCACGTTGGTGGGAATCTTGGCATTCAGGCGGTTTGGGTCTTGCAGATCGCGCTCGACAATCAAGCCTGACTTCCATTGCTCGACGTTCTGCACAATCTCCAGCTCTTCGAGTTTGAACAACACATCGAGCAGCTCGGAGCGCACTTTGTCAGCGGTGCGTGCCGACAGCTTGTCGCGCGGGAAGCGCAGCGCGATTCGCTCGCGGCAGGATTTGCGCACATAGTCCAGCGTGCGGATGGTGGTTAAGTCGAGCAGGCTGGTATCTGGCACACCTTGTGGGTCTAGCGTGTAGGTGGTGATGGCGCGCACGATTTGCACCTTTTCACCTGGGCCGACTTCGGTGGGCGTAACCCCGTTATACAAGGCATTTTCTTGCTCGCTGCGCCCCAAACGATTCGCCAAAGGACTTGCCATTACTGCTGTGAGTGGCAAGGTGTTGAGCGGCCGCGCGGGGTCTTCTTCGCTGGCAACTACTGCGCCATAGGCGGCAGCCACTTCGCAGCTTTCTTCAAAGGCATTCGGCACCAGGATGCTGCTGATACGGCCACTATTGATGCTGGCAGCCAGCGTCGTCGCTTGTGCCAGCGTGCCAGTGTGCGCATAGATACCGATTGCACCGCGCTGCTCTAGCGCGCCCGACACGTTATCCAGATGCGTGCGCAGTGCGGTCAAGTTGGCGACATCGTTCCACGCCGAGATGATGATGTTATGACCCGCCGCAAACACCGTTGCCAAGGCAGTGGCGATAGTCGGGTCAGTTGCGCCACCTGCCATGGCAGTGCTGGCAACTGCCACACTACCCGCTGTATCAATACAGCTCAGCTTGATGAAGTTGCCTAGCGTGCCTTTATTTTTTGCAGTCAATGTCACCACGCCTAAGGCAGCGGTGGCGGTAATCGCTAAATCAGGCTGTTTGGCAATTTGTGCAGCCAGTGCAGCAGCAATGATACTGGGAGTATCGCCTGTAGCAATGGCAACCACTACCGACTGGTCGCCGACCAGCAGCGTGGCATTCCCCGCGCTGCTGGCCGTGCCAGTAAAGGTCACTGTCGCCGTCGCAGCAACTGAGGCGGCGGCATCATCGAGGGCTATCATGCTCAAAGCCATATAGTTATTGGCTTGCAAAGCCGAGCGCGCCATCAAGTGTGCGACTGAGCCCCGCCCAAAAAAGCTGGCGGCATCGACATCGGAGAACACCTCAACCACAGTATTAGCAGGAACCGTTCCTGCGATAAGGCGTTGACCAACAATCAGCGTTTTTTGCAAATTGCCTGGCAAAGTACGCACTGCCAGCGCGGTGTTGAACTCAAAATACTTACCTGGCTTACGAATACTGGCGGGAATAGAAGCGAATGCTACGTTAGCAGAGGCCATAATTAAATTGCTCCTTTAGTGGGTTTGGTTGGGGTCACAACAGCGATTAAATCGCCCTCACTGAGGCGGCGTTGGTAATAGGCAGTGTCAGGGACATCTACGGCAACGGCATCGGTGAGATAGTCGTGCGGCTTATCTTCCATCGGCACTTTTAAGCCTTGAGCTGCTTGTACAAGCATGATTTTCTCCTGTTAAAAAAGCGTTTTAGAGCGGGACAACTTGGGTGATGACTTGCGCGGTGGCGAGCGGCTGCCCCGTAGGGCTGACTAAGCTCATGCCGACAGTCGTTAATACCCCAGCGGGAACAAGCGCAGCAGGCGTATCGTGCAGCGCGTAATGGCTATGAAACTCTTGACCAAATACGGCAATTGCCTCGCTGCGCAGCTTGGTGTTATACAAAGTGCGTACCGCTCCTGGGGCAAACGGCGCGATGGCTAAACCTAAATCGCTATTGAGCAACAAGCCGCGCACATCGCTGAGCATCTGATACACGCCCACCTCTTTCAGCACGCCTGCCACGGTTAAACCATGCCGCGTAGCTTGCTCATCGCGCGGACTGCGCACGCCACATAACACGGTAAAAGTACACGGCACACGCCAAGTGCGACTGCCGGTGCGTTCAGGCTTAGCCCCGCCTGTAAACGTCACCCACACCGCAGGGAACGCACGCACCACGCTCTCTAAATCATCATCGAGCTCACCGCCATAGCTCGCCACGCTAGTCAGCGCGTACGGCAAGCTGGCAGCCTTAATGCGGGCGATGATGGCGGTTTCGATGGCGGCAATCATTTAGTAGTCTCTTAGCGCGGCATTGTTAAAAGTACGCGCCCCGCCCACCACCTGCACTGAGGGTAAATCAGCCGTAGTAAGCCCTGCTACAGTTAGGCCTACATCTAACTTGCCGTCGCGCAGCTGCTCTAAAGTTTTGATGGCATCCTTAAAGCGCAAGCGCACCACGTCGGTCTCTGTTACTTCCGCACCACATAGGTTGTAACGCGTTAAATCGCAACAGACCTCGACCAACACGCCTGGCACGCTGAGCAACGGCAAGCTATAGCGCGCCGCCAGATAACTATCCATCTTGGTGCTGGCACGATCGAGCGCGGCATCGAGCATGGCTTGGTCAACCACGCCATCACGATTGCGGTCAGCAATCGCAATCACTTCGCGGTCGCCAAACTGGGCAAGCATGTCGGTGAGCGTGGCGTAGCGCATCTAGTTAGCCCTGCGCTGCCACAATAGCTGCCCAGGCTTCATTGCGTTCTGCCGCTGACACCACAAAGCCTGTGATGGCGGCAATCGCTTCGGCAGACGGCTTGCCATCGCGCAACCACAGATTGCTGTCTTCTGTATCCAGTGCCGCAATGGCACTGGCGATGCGCTCAGCGCGCAGTGGCTGATTGCTGGAGGCAATAGCATTCACGCCCAACAAGCCTTCGGCATGAACCTCTTCTAGCTCAATTTCTGCACCAATTTCATAACGCTGATGGTCAAATTCGACGGGGCTTAACACACTATAAATTTTCTTAGCCATGATGGTCTCCTGATAGCCCCCGTAGGGGCGAGTGATTAAACGACGCAGTTTTGGAAGAAGTAACCCGCTTCGCTAGAGACCACAATTTCTTTGACGCTCTCACCCGAACGAATTCGTACCCCGCCACGCAGACCTGCTTTAGGCTCAGCAATATCACCTGCGATGCGCGAACCGAATTGCGCCGTCCAGCCAAAGGTCGGCTGACCCAATTGCGCGGCGAGAGAATCAATGTGCAGCAAGGCGCAATGTTTACCCCACGCACGCGCATAAACGGGGGCTTGACCTTTTTTAGCGGTGTTATACACCGAGCGACCGACAATGATTTCTTGTAGCTCTAACAGCTCCGCGATGGACTCCAACGAGGCATAACCTGCTGTTTGCGCGCTCTTGCCAACTGCTTGCACAATTTTTGGATGTTGGCGCAATTGCGTCCAAGCCAGCTGACCAATCACCATGCGGTTTGGGCGCACCAAGGGCACATCCATCGCATTGGTAATAGAGTTGAGTGGGTCGCTATTGACGCGATCAGACCACTGTGTCCCACCCGCCAGCGTGGCTTGATTACCCGCTGAAAAACTAGCCGCATTGAACACGGTATTGGCGACACGCACCTCACGGTCAAGTTGCAACAAGCCTGTCAGCATCATGGTTGAGAGCGCGCTGGGCGACACTGGACCACCAGTGGCAGGCTTAGGCATCGCATCAAAGGCAGCAACTTCGTCGTTTGGCAACAAATCATCCAAACCGTAATCAACACACTCATCGGTCAGCGATACACCACCGAAATCCACCATATTGGGTTCAGATTTGCGCCCCACCTTGGTGTCTGGCACGGTGTAACCTTGTGCCGCATCGTATTTGGTGTAGCTGAATTTTTTAGCAGTGGGTACGCGGGGCAACACGCGGTCAGCAATCAGCTGCGCATCAGGGTTATTAAAAGCAATCGCAATCGCAGTCAGTGCGGGATTGAGGGGAAAGGCTGTTGTGCTCATCAAAGACTCCTTAAAAATTTAGAAAAAACGCTTAACCTTGTGCCGAAGCTAAGCTAATCAACACCGCGCCGACATCGCCTAAAACGCCAGACACAAAAGCCGTACCGATGATGCGATTGTTAACACCCGCCGCAGGAACAGCGGTTACGGCACGGCCTAAGGCATCGACTGTGAGTAAATCACCGCGCACCACCACGCCACCAAACAGCACATCTGCCAGCCCGCTGACAATCACATCGCAACGCTCGCCAAGCAGCGCGGCAACATCAGTGGAGACACCAAACAGCTTATCGGTCACCGCAGCGGCAGGTAGCACTGCGCCATCGGCTGCACCGAATTTCACGACCGTGAAAGCGGGCGTAGCAGCCTCGGCTTTTAGATTTTTAATTAAAACGGCATTACTCATGGTTAAACTCCTTGGGTTAGTTGAACAATATGCTGCACGGCCTGAGCGGTGGTCAGCTGGCGACCTGCTTTAAACTCAGCTTCTTGGAACGCCACCGCCTGCGCGGCAATGTCATGCGGGGTCAACTCAGCCGCGCCAACCACAGTGCTAGCCGAACCTGCCAGCTCACTAAACTCAACGCGCTTAGGCATTGCGGTGAACAAGCCTTTTAGCGCGTCAAGCAAGGGCTGCTTGGTAGCACCTTCGCCAAACTCGACCACCTGCTCCGCTGTTGCCAGATGATTCAAGGTGGCGACCGCCACTGCTTGATGCACAGGCAGCAACGTACCCGCACTCACCAAGCCTTCAGCAAAGGCAGCATTCGCAGCATGGACGCTAGCAATATGAGTGGCTTTAGCCTGCGCATCGGCAGCGGCTAAACGGGCTTTTAGACTGGCGTTTTCTGCCTCCAGCGCGGCTTTTTCTTCAGGGCTCACAGTCATTCCTTTCTCAGTAAATGCGGGTGCGACTGCCCCCGCTGGTTGTTGCGCTTCCTTTAGCTCATCTTGAGCGGCTTGCTCCAGATTTTTAACGGTATAGCCACTCACCGCCTTATCTGCCTCATCCTGACCGAACTTAGCCAAAATCCAATCACGCAGCCCGCGCCACAAACTGGCGTTATCGACATCGTCCCATTCCGAGAACTCGACAATGCCTTGCTCGTTCTCCGCAAAAGACGGATTGCGCATCCCTTTCACCGCAGGCGGCTGCGCCCCCAAAAAACCGACATGGCGCAAATAAAAAACACCTGGCACAGGGTTCGAGGGCGAATCGGGGGCATAAAACGAGGCGGAGATTTTTTTGAATGCACCACTGGCGACCAGCTCGGCAAAATCAGCATTCACTTGCGCAGGCTGCGCATCGAGCGCGCCCTCGGCAAAGCGCAAGCTCTGCACCCAGCCATAAGCAGGCGCGTCATGCTGCGGATGTCCGCACACCAGCGGAGCTTCATGCTTAGCGACGTCATACGCGGCGGCAGTAGCAGCTAAGTCTGATTCGGAAAAAGACAACGCCACACCACTCATCGCAGTGTGCTTGCCAGTCTTAAAAATTTGCAGAGGTTTAGGTGAGTTCATGCCGCGCATTTTGCGCGGGTGAACGGGGCGAGATAAGCGGAAGAGTTTCCGCGCTAAGCAAAAAGGGCGACCGAAGTCGCCCTGTGGGGAGTGAAGCTGCGTAGCGTTATTGCAAGGGCTGGGTGCTGGTAGCGATGCGGGCGATGGTCTGCACCATCGGACCGATAAGCGCGGCGAAGTTGTTGCGGTCAACCGTCATCAAGCTACCGGGGCGGTCGTTGCCTAACACTAAATCATAAATCGCCGCGAGGCGGTCAGACTGGTCAATCAGCTCATCCACCTGCGCCAAGGTGAGCGTGTGGCGGGCGGTCATGCTGCACCTCCGTTCAACAACGGCTGCATCAGCCGCCGCCCCACCGCATTAAGCGCGTCGGAGAGCGGTTGATTATTGGCATGGCTTAAAAAGTTTTGTGCAATGCGTTCTCGCGCGGCAAACAGCTTGTCTTGCTCTAATGTCAAGTGGCGTTGCGCCACGGCGACAATCAACTCATGGCTGCACTCAGGCTCACCTGCATGAGGCGAGAATTGATACTTGGCGCGCAAGATAGCGTTGACCGCTGAGGGTGAAATATCCAGCTCTTTGGCAATCTGGCGTTGCATCATGCCCGCCACAAAGCGTTCAAACACTAGCCGCTCGGTGCGGCGGGTGATGCCACTACGAGCAGGCATAGCAGCGGGGATAACCATATTAGAATTAAGCTGCTCAGCCAGTATCTGCTTAGCCCATTTTTGGAATTCGCTCGCACGCTTGGTATTGGCCAACCAACCCAAGGTTACGCAGCCCGTGGTGGAGAAGATACGCACCTCACGCGCCTGACCCTGCACCATCAATTTGATTGTGCAGGTATCGGTTTCGTCGAAACGATCGGGGTGCCGACTGTATAGATTAGTAATACCAGTTCCGGCATTGGCTACGTTGTAGCCTAAGCACAGACCGACCTCTTTTGCGGTGAGCCACTTCTTGCTGTTGTGGTCGATGATGGAAACGGACGTGCCGTTGAATTGAGTGAGTTGGTTCATGTCTTTCTCCTTCTTAAGGGATACCCAGTAAAGGACTGGGCGGCCAGGTGTTTAAGAACCGGAAAGAAACGGCGGAGTTATTCCCTGCTCACACAGGTCTTGTATTCCTCACACACCCAGCCATAGAGGAGCTATGGACGTAAAAAAACCACTTCTTTCGGGCGCGGTATCCGTTCTTTCAAATCGTGTTCTTAAGCACTTGGGCGGATTGTGCGACCGATTTTGGATTGTGTCAAACCAAACGGGTTGGCAACCCCTCCCGTTAAGCCTCAGGACGTTCATCAATCGGGGGCTGCCTCGATTTAGTATCTTTGCCTAGCTAGGCAGGCAAAACGGCTAAAACAGGCTTAAATTTTTATCGGCGGGTTCGCCGCGCATCTCGATGTCAAAAATGCCGCGCACGGTGTAGCGATACTTGCGCGCGATGGCGGCTTTAGACATGCCCGCCACGAGGTCGGCGCGGATGTTGCGATGCACTAGGATGCGCAGGGCGCGCTCACATAAGGCAATTTCGATGCGCTCGCCTGCATAACGAGCTTGCAGGGCGGTAAAGGCAGGCTTGCCCAATACACGCAACAACTCTTGATTGCTCGTGCCTTTGCTCGGCACATACAGCGGCGTGCCGCCATAGGCTGCGACCAAGTCGAGCAGCACGGTGATGCCAACCACTTGCGCCAGCTCTTGCATCGAGGGCGGCAAGAGGTGCAGGTCGTCAGCCGTGAGGCTAAGGGGCAGAATTAGCGGGCTAGCCATTTTTTGAGTTCCTCGATTACTTTTGAGGCTTGGGTACTATTAAGCCATTGCAGCGCGTCCACTTTGGTTTGACGTTTCACAAACGCCGCCAATGCAGATTCGTCCGGGTTGCGCACCTTGCCGTTGGTGTGCAACGTCAGCCACAGCTCACGGATTTTTTTGCTCTGTGCATCATCAGCCAGCGGACGCGACTGAGGACGTTTCTTGGACGGCACGGCTTTGAAGCCCAGCGTCTTGAAATGGTCGAGCAGCTGCTTACGCTGTTTCCAGTCCATATCTGTGCTGCTCGCCAGCCCAAAGCGGTCGTGCAGCAAGGCGCGGTAAGTGGCTTCATCCATGCCCACCTTTTGCCGAGCAACATGGATAAGCTGGATCTCGCGACGCTTGAGGTCGGCGGCTTTGAATTTGGCGGGGTATTGGTTGCTCATGGTCATGCTCCTAGTGTCTAGGGTGAAGATAGCGCGCTACCCTCACCCTAGCCCTCTCCCTGGCAGGGAGAGGCGATCGTTATGCGGTCTTCACCTCTTGCGCAAACGGCGTAATCACAAAATCTTCCACGCCCGTCACCACGGTGATACCTGCCACGCCGCGCACGGCATCTGGCTCATCCAAGATTGCATCCTTGTTGACCTCTTCCTTAGTGCGGATAAAGCGCGACAAGCCTAGGCGCGCCAGCGTTTCCAGCACCACTTCGGATTTGCTGATACGCACGCTGGGCGGGCGTTGCCGCCATTGCACTTCGCCTGTGATGAGGTTGGCGGTTTTGACTTTTCCCTCGTTGGTGAGCTCGTGGCGATGCGCTTCGCAATAGCCCTGCACACCGTCTTGCAAGGTTTTGAGTTGCTCGGTCAGCGCGTCGATATGGGGCTGGAACTTGCTGGTGACGCTGGCGATGGCATCGTTCATTTCAGTACCGATGCGCAGCAACTGGCGTTGCAGGTCACCGATTTTGCGAATGTCGGCAGCGGCATCGTCACGGCTTTGTGGCACATAGATTTGCGCGGGGGTTTTGAGGCGGGTTTTGTTTTGGGTTGCCATGTTGTTGCTCCAGTTTGATTCGATTGAGATGGTAAAAAATTAAATTGCTACGGCGGTGGGCGGTACGGTTACGGCGGCTATGTTGTGTCATTGGGGGCTTTCTTTTTACGGCGTAGGTGTTCTGGCATGGGTGTGGCTACTTTTTTTGCCGCATCCAGTAGCGGGTTGCGTTGATAGGCTGCGCCTGTGCTGGTGACGGTGTTGCCCGACCGCTGCGTCTCGCTGGACTCCTCTTGCTTGGCTTCGGCCTTGCTGCTGTAACCCGCGATGATGGTGAGCAGGTAGGCATGGTTTTTTAGCGGTAGAGTCAAGCCTTGCGCTTCGCGCCGTGCCAACATCTCTTGTATGGCGTTGACCCAATACTCTTGTGGTGCGCTCCAGATACGCCCGCCGCGTTCGATTTTGGCGGCGGCGATCATGGGCAGCAGCTCGTTGATGAGGGTATGCACACGGTCAAACGAGAGCTGCCGCTGGGCGGGGCGAAACAGCCCTAGGTATTGCACCATCACCTTACCCACGGGGGCAGGCAGTGCCATAGCAGCCAACACCGCCGACCGTGCGCCCTCGTGACCAAGCAGAGCATCCAGACTGGCGAGTGCGCCACAGGCAGGGCAAGAGAGTTTCATTGCGCCTCCGCTCCTGCCGCATGGCGACCCTGCCCTGTGCGACGCAGACTGGCTTGCAGATCACGCCGATTGGGACAGGCAGCAAAACCTGCGGGAGTGAGTGCATAACGCTTGTTCACCAGCACGATCCAACCACGCTGCACGGCAGGTTTAATGCCGTTGCCATTGCCAAACCGTTCGTACAGGGCATCGCTGTCCATGTCGCCTGCGCGCAGAGCGAGCAGCACACGAGCTATGGAGTCGTTGAGGCGGCTCATGGCTGCACCGCCGCACGGATGTAATGGATATGCACCAGCCGCTCGGCTTCTGCCAAACGGGCTTCGCTGTCCATACGACCTAACACGGCTTGCGCCAAGAGCAACACCAGCAGCCCTGCCACGATGCGCCAGTTGCGGAGTTTGATTTGAGTGGGGTGCATGGTTAGGCCTCCTTGACGCAATCTGCGTCCACGTGGGGGAAACCGCCCTCGGCAGCCAGATTCATGCTGCCGATGAGCAAATTGGTGACGGCGAGCGGATAGAGGTAGCTGACGGTTTTTTTATTGCCTAAGTGCTGGGTGAGTTTGGCGCGGATGCCTTCGATGCCGCTGGGGTCGATGATGGTTTTGTAGTCCACCCCAACGCGCTCAAATTTGAATTTGATAAAGGCCTCCAGCTCGTTGTCCAGCGGCGGCAAGGTGACCACTTCGCAGCGTTGCACTACTTCGCGCACGACGCGGTTTTGCACGCTGAGGCGTTGCGCCAGCTCGGTTTGACCGAACAGCACCACACCTAACAGGCTTTTAAAACCATGCGTGACTTCCATAATGCGTTTGAGGTGTTTTAACGTGGGGACAGGCGTGGCGTGCGCTTCTTCGATGATGAGCAGGTAGCTATAGCCCGCTGCTACCCCGTCTTTAAGCACCTGAATAGCTTGTTTGTCGCGTGCCTCGCTGCTGCGGCAAACTCTGCTAGAAGGCGAGGCGGTGCGGATAATGCACTCGGAGATGCTGTTGACCTTGAGGGTTTTGCCTTTGGCATCGTTGTCCTCCATGCCCAATACCGAGGGTTCAATCACCACAATTTTTAAGTTTTCGCGGGCGATGCGGTCGTGCAGGTCGCGGCGCAAAGTAGTCTTGCCCGCCCCCGATTCGCCGACGATGGCTAACATGCCGCCGAACTTGGCGGTGCTGGCAACCACTTGACGCACATAGCGGATGTCGTCGCTCATAAACACGTCTTTTTCAGACTGAATATCATTGACGAAGGGGTGACGCTCCGCGCTGAGTTTGAAGTGCTTCATCGCGGCAGGTGTTAATGATTGTTTTTCGAGTAACATAGGAGGCTCCTGTGAGTTGGTTTCTGTAGTTGTTGCATTTGCTACGGGTACTGCATCAAAGGCACGGCGACAGCTTTCGACGGATGCGCCGTGTGTTTCTAAAAACTTTAGGATTCCCGCCCGAACGACTGGCTCGTTTGGGGTTTTGGGGAAAATGCCTTGATTGCAAATCTGCACCATACAGGCAGGCGACAGGCTTAAATGCCGCGCTAATTCACGCTGGGTCTTGCCCATTTCTTGTAACGTCAGCTTCAAGTTCAACATTATTTCGTTCCTCCCACTACGCGCAGCGGGGCTGCTGTGCCGCGCAACAAGCGTTCTTTAAGGGCTTCCACCTCATTGGCTGGAATGCGTTTATCGGGATAGCGTTGCAACACCACCGCCGCAAAGTCTTTGTGCCAGTCGCCAGCCATGTGCTTAGAAAACTCCACCAGCGACAGCGGTGGGAACTCGACACGGCTGCTGGTGGCGGCGGTGATTTGCTCAGTGACCAATGGGGTGGCAGCGGGCAACAAGCGTTGCGGCAATGCTTCTTTGCCCAGGTGCGAATGCGCCACCAGCCCTTTGCCGTCATTGAGATGGGCGAAGGGACGGGCTTGTTTGGCACGGCTGACTTCGGCGGTATCACGGGTGGCATCTTCGCCATAAGCCGCTTTGGCAAGGCGTTGGTCGTTGGCTTCGGTGAGCGATTGTGGAGTGCGGCTATATTCGCCTGGTACGGTGGCAGACATGGGACTGCCAAACGCATCAAAGGCAGTTTCGGCGGCAACTTCGACCAACAAAGGTTCAGCCCCAAAACGCGGAATCTCAACGCGCAGCGCGCCGTCTTTAAGCAGCAATGCCCACACCTTGACTTCCATCTTGTTGGCGAGAAACTCTGCCCAAGGTGCGAGGCTGTATTGCTGCGATTTTTTAAGCTCTGGGTGAACAAAGCTGATGGTGTAATTGCTTTTCACCTGTCGGGTATCTTGCTTGCCGCACAAGAAGTATTGGCATACCGCGATGCTGGGTATTTCAATCAGATGCTCAGGGGTACGCATGATGAGTTGCCACAAGTCGTCACGCACCAGCGGCTCGCCTGAGGCACGGCGTACCCGGCAATCGACATGCTTAATAGTGTTGGCGTTGTAATCGCGCACCCACTGCTCTGCCGAGGCATTGAGCTGCATCACGCTCTCGACAGGCTCAATTTTCAAACGGCTTTCAAATTGCAGCTCGACGATGTCGTTGCTTTTTTCCACGCCGCCTTTTGCCCATGAATGCCCTGCTGCGTGGGTGATGACTTCCACCCCCATCGCGTCCATCCAATTTAAAATGCCGTGCGAGGTGTTGGCACTGCCTTTATCCATCACCAGCCGTGCGGGGCGACCGTAAGACAGGCGGTGCGGTTGACGGCTCATGGTGTAGTGGCAAAACTCAAACAGGCTTTGTTGGTTTTCACCCGCCGCTTCGTAATAGCGCACGTCGATTGAGGCGGAGGCTTTTTCGTAGCGCACGTAACGCCACACCTTGAGCTTTATCTTGCTGATGTTATCGAGTTTGTTTTTGTAGAATTCTTCATCACGCATGATGAATTGTTTGCCCTGCAGGTAAAAAATCACACACAGCGAGGGGTCGATTTGAAACTCTTGATTGACGTGTTCGGCACGCATAGCAATGTGGCTGCGCGAGCTGACCACGCTCGCCACATCCAGACGCTTGGCGCGCATCAGGCGGTTAAATTGCCCTTCGCTCACCTTGATGTCCACCCCGTTGTGATGCGCGATATTCATCGCCACGGCGGTGGGGACGATTTTTTTACCATTGCCGCGCACGCCTTCGCGCTGCATCCCTGCAATTAACTCCAGCGTGCCATCCGAAACACACGAACTGCCTGCATCCGCCCGCGTTTTGCGGTTGGTTTTGCGCCCTGCATAGTCTTTCAGCCAGCGATGCACGGTGTTGGGCGATTTGCCAATAAAATTGGCAAACGACTCAAGCCGCGCCGACTGCTCGCCACGCGGGGCGGCGGCAAGGGCATCACGCAGGGCAAACAGTTGCTCAAGCATATCGGGGGAGAGTTGGGTTGCCATGTCGAGGTCGCTCACGCTTAACCGATTAACGCGCCTAGCGTCAGGTCAAAGCTGCGGCGCACCGCTGCCACAATGCCTTCGGCACGCTCAATCGCCTCGCCCAGCTCGCGCCCGATTTGCTCACGCGCTGCCGCTAGTGCCGCCTCTGCGCCCGCTTCGGCTTCTTGTTCCATGACCTTTTGGCGAATCACATCGAGGGCGGTGATGGACTGCACAAACCCATCGCGGTGCGCAGCAACGTGCGCATTGAGGCTCATCATCGCCTCACTCCACTCAGCTTGCGGGTCGATGGTTTTGCCGGCGATCTCCTTTTGCAGCTTGGTGATGGACTTGCTTTTTTCTTCCAGCACGCGGTCGGTGGCGGTGGCATCCGCTTGCGCGGCGCGCAGCGCGGCTTTGAGTTCGCGCACTGACATCGTCTCGATGTCGTCGAGTTTTAAGCCGCGCGCGGATTCGCCGTCGGCAAGCGCGGCGATTTCGCCGTCGTCTAGCACCAGCAATTCGAGCATTTTTGATTGGCTTTTCGCCGATTTCAAAACGGGAAACGTTTCCCGTTTTGAAAATTTTAGGGTCGCCGCCATAAACTTGCGTGCCAAGCTGCAATCAATACCTAGCAACTCAGCACGCTGCTCAAACTCACCAAACGGGGTCAGTTCTTTCAAAATGATCAGGCGTTTGCCCAGCTCCAGCACGGCTTCGACGCTGCGCGCTTGGTAGAAACGAATCTCATCTTCTAGCGCGCCAACGGTGAGGCTACCGTCGTAACCGAGCTGGGCGGCCAGCGCGTGGGCGTTGTCCGAGGCAGCACGATTCATCGCGGCCAGCTCGTTGAGCTTGGCGTGGTCAGCATTGATTTGGTCTTGGTCGATGTCAGGGTGGCTGACTTCGGGTAGGGTGTTGGGCTTGCGTGCCATTTGTTATGCTCCTTGGGTGGTTGGGTGGGGATTGCTACCAGCGGTTAAACTAGCTGCGCGTCTGGAAAACGCATTTTTATTAACCTCTGGAGAATCCCCATGAAAGAAGAAACTGCTGTTGAGTTGTTGAAAATTGCTGCACAGCTCGCGCTGGGCAATGCCGACCCGCAAACTCGCACGACGGCTAATATGCTGTTTTGCAATACGCTGGCGATAGTTGAAAAGGAGTTTCATCGCTTAAGCGCAACCCAGCAAAATCCTTAACCCTGCCGTTCCGATACTGGCGTGATAGGCCAGTATCAGCACCTCGTCTTGCGCACGCAGCGCATCTAGCTCGCTGCTGCACTCTTTAGCGATTTCCTGTTGCAAAAAATCTAGTACTTTGGTCGCGAGTTCTAATTTTTTCTGTTCGTTAATTGGGTGCATGTCTCTCTCCTATTAAGTGTTGCGGGTGTAGCGGTTTTGAGTGTCGGCAACCTGTTGCGCAGCGCGGCTTAAGGTGTGCAATATCGCCATGGCTTTTTGTCCCACCATCGGGGTAATGCGATAGGCGTTGCCTTGTGGTAGCAGCTCGACCCAGCCTGCTTGCATCAGGTTGTCCAAATCACGGGTGGCTTCGCCTGGGGTGATGCTTGCCAGCTTGGCAAGCTGCCCTGGGGCAAGTCCGTTGATTTCATGCCCAAACATCGCCAGCACCACTTTCAAGATGCGTTGCTGACTGCTGTTGGTGTAGTCGGTTTTGCGAGTCATGCCGCTGCTCCTTGATGTTTGTGGACGGGTTTGAAATTACGCACTTTGACGATGCGCCCAACCTTGAGCCCAAGCGCAACGGCAACCGCGTGACCCGCGCCGCGCAGACACAGGCGGCGACCCGTCAACACGTCGGAGACCTGCTGGCGAGTGAAACCGTTTTCACGCCCCCATGCCGAATGGCTGATGCCTGCGGCAAGCATTTCGGCACGCACTCGCGCAATATCGGCGGGGTTAATTCCATCGGTACGCGGCTTGTTGTGAGAAGTTGTTTTTTTCATCGTGACTCCTGCATTAAAAGGTGGGCTTGCTGCCCGTGTTAAACTTGATGCGCGCGTCGAAAACGCATTTCATTACTATTAGTAGAATTGAATAAGAAGGTGGCTTGCATGTTATTCGCGCCTCCGTGAGTCACTGGTCGACTACATCGCCAGTTTTTTTAGCACCACTAGATACTTCGGTTTTTTGATTTTCATATACTGTTAAATCTGGCAAAAAACCGTCGATAACCGCTTGACGCATTTTTTCTAAACGCTCTGGTGTTAAGTATTGATTTGAAATTCCGCGAAAGAATTCAGTGCGGATTTCATTCATAAACCAAGTTGCCTTGTTTGGATTAAACTCGACGTACCAGTTAAAAAACGCTTTTAGTTGCTCAATTTCAGAACTAGCGTCGATAGTTAAAGCGATATTCATTTGGGTATCCTTTTTTTAGTTGGTTTTGTTGGCAAATATGAGGTTTCAATGACTACTGAAAACGACGATGTAAACGGGCGGCTCGCGCTAGACGGCGTGCTGGGCTTGATGAAAGCCATGCACGTACTGACGATGAGCCTGGAGCGCAGCGGGCAGCTCGATACTGCCGATTACGCCGGGCTGCTGGCCGATTGCCGCAACACGCAAACCGAGGAAGATTCGATGCAGCGCGAGGTGATGGACTGGCTGCTGAATCAACTGTGCGAAGAATCAGATGTCCTTGTGCGTCGAGCAGCTTTTCAAGTGGTAAACGGCGGAAGCCCTGACGAGCCGACCATGCCTGCTGCTTGATGCCTTCGGCGGCCATTTGTTGACGTATCGTTGGGATGCTCATCGCAGTGTCCTTTTTTTGGTTGGTTTTGTTGGCAAACGTCTAATGCTCGTTTGTATGTGTGGCATTATGGAAATAATCATTTCCACTGTCAAGGGGTTTTTATGGAATTTATTCTTTCCATCGGAGAGAGGTTGCGCGAAGAGCGTGAACGCTTGGGTTTAAGTCAAAGCCAAATGGCTGAATTGGCAAAAAATCTGGGGGCAAAAGGCGCGACAAGACAATCGCAGGCTCTGTATGAAAAAGGGGAGCAATCCCCTAGTGCGGCATACATTGCCGCCATCACGACATCAGGCGCGGATGTGTTGTATATCCTGACGGGTAGCCGCAGCGCACCACCCGCACCCGTCTTGAGCCGTGATGAGGCGGGGATGTTAGATAACTATCGGCATTGCTCGAAAGAAATGCAGCAAGCCGCTCGTACGCAACTTGCTGCGATGGCGCAACCAGCGGTGAAGAAAGGTAAGGCGGCATGAGCGATATGCTGGATGAAATACAAGATTCGCTCAGAGCGCAGGGTCAGCGGCTGCGCGATCAGCAACGCCAAGCAGAAGCGCAGGCACAGCTAGCAGCGGAATATCGCACGGTAGATAGAAAAGCCTTGTCCAAAATGTCAGATAAGGCGTTAGCCGAATGGCAAAGTCGCTACCCACCCGGCTCTCCGCAATTTATTTTGGCGGAATATGAGTGGCAGCGCAGGCTGACGGTGGCACAGGTACGTGCCTCGCGCTTCGCTGCGCTGATGGCTTTATTGGGGGCGGTAGTGGGCGCGTGGATTACTTGGCTTACTTCAAAATGAGCCCTTGCGCTGCCATGTCTGGCAGGCTTCGACGTTTACTGGATAGCCTGTTTTTCCCTGCCACTGGTAAATGATTTTTGTTTTTGAGTGAGTACATATCCACTCATCTTTGTTAAGCGTAAAGTCTGGACGCATCGCTTCATATCCGACTACTCCAAAGAGTGCCGCAAACATAACGAAGATGAGCACCGCAAGCCATAAGTTTGTTCTGTCCACTTCCATATCATTCTCTCGCAGTTGAGGTTCTGAAGTGCCTGCCTAAGCAGGCACGCTTAGGCTTTTACACAAAAAGTCTTGGCATGTGGATGCTGCACTGGCTGAGCCGTTGCAAGCATTGCAAGTAGTCGCTGCTGAAATTGGCGATAGCTATCCCCAGCCAATAGCGACGCATTGAGGGTTTTACGAAGCTCGCTTATGTTCATAACACCTCCCTTCACGATTTACATCTACGCCAGATTTCTTTTCTGGCTGCTTCGGTATTGACTGATTTCTGTGCTTAGTAGGAGTAGTTTTCATACCCTTTGGAAAAGTAGCCTTCCCGTTCTTCGATTTCATTTATCAATCCTCCTTCTTAGCTGAATGCGTCGACTTTACGCGCTCGCGTGAGGTGAGTTACAGCGGAATACGTTCCGCTTAGTTGCCCGCCCATCATAATTTTGTATTAACAAATAATTTGACAGGTCTATTATTTGTTAATACAATAACAGCATGGAAATTGATTTTGACCCTGCTAAAAATGCTAAAAATATCGCTGAACGCGGCTTGGACTTTGCCCGCGCTGGCGAAGTTTTCACAGGTGTTGTTGCCACCCGTGAAGATACGCGCCAAAACTACGGGGAAACCCGCTTGATTAGCATTGGCAATCTGGAGGGTCGGACGGTTGTATTAGTTTGGACGCTGCGCGGCGCAGTTCGCCGTATTATTTCGATGAGGTATGCCCATGAAAGCGAAACCCGTAAATACGCCCCCTGAAAGAGGGGTTGACCCTGACGATGCGCCCCTGTTGACTGATGCGTTTTTTACGGAGGCAACTTGGACAATTGGTGAACGTGTTGTTTCTGCAAATGAAGGGCAAGCAGCGGCAAGTGCTGTCTTGCGCCGTGGTCGCCCAAAAGGCAGTGTGAAAGCCGTATTAAAAGTGCCCACTACCATCCGCTTTGATGCGGATATTTTGGCGGCACTCAAATCTTCCGGTCGAGGCTGGCAAACGCGAGTGAATGATGCCATGCGTGAGTGGATTAAGGCGCATCCTAGCCATTCTTAATGGGAAAAAGTTTAGATATGACAACGTGATATGGGATAGTTTTCCATGTAAGAACTTGAAATGTAGATGTTACGTGTCAGTTTTTTTGGATTAAGGAAAATCATGCAGCTCATGCACCTCTCTATCTGAGGGGTGCAATTAGGCTTTTTCACTCACGCAACATTAAAGCGGAAGCCCTTCCGCTTATCCGCCTTTACGCGCCCGCGTAAAGTTCGCGGCATGAAAACTATCTCCCAAACTATTCAAGAACACCAAGCCCAGCAAGCCGTTTGCGGTAATTGCGCGGAATGGACGCGCCATGAAGATGCGCGCATGTTGACGCATGGGCATTGCCGTTATCGCCCCGCTGGACATTACTCGGCGGCGGTTGCGCCGTGTCGCTATACCCCTTCCCGTTTCGTTAAAAAGGCTGCGCCATGATTACGATTGCTCAGTTGCAGGCGATGGGCTGCTCGGCTACCAATGCGCGGCGGTTTGCTGCGCCGCTGGATGCAGCGATGCTGCGTTATGACATCACGACTTTGCCGCGTATTCGGGCGTTTTTGGCGCAGGTGGCACATGAGTCGGGGCGGCTGCAATTTGTGCGTGAGATTTGGAATCTGGCGCAGTGTCCTTGGCAAGCCAAGTATGAGGGGCGGATTGATCTGGGCAATACGCGGGCGGGTGACGGCAAGCTGTATATGGGGCGTGGGTTGATTCAGATTACTGGGCGCGCCAATTATGCGGCGTGCAGCCGGGCATTGGGGCGCGATTTTGTCCTGCACCCTGAGTTGTTGGAGCTGCCCGTCAATGCTGCGCTATCCGCTGCTTGGTTTTGGCAGAGCCACGGCTGTAATGAGCTGGCTGATGCGCAAAAATTTATCACGCTGACGCGGGTGATTAACGGCGGTACGAATGGCTTGAGTGACCGCTTGGCGTTGCTTGAGCAAGCCACGACTAGCATTGTTTAAGGAGGAGCAGATGGGTGAGTTAACAGTAAGTACGGTGAAGCCTTGGTATCGCTCTAAGACTTTGTGGTTTAACGCCGTCGTGGCGGGGTTGTTGGTGTTAGAGGCGAATTTTGCGGTGTTGCAGCCGTATTTAGCAGGCTCAGTGTATGCGTGGTTCAGCACGGTGTTAGCGGTGGGCAATGCGATGTTGCGTGTAGTGACCACGGCTTCATTGGCGATGGGAGGGCGTGATGCTTAGATTGTTTAAGGCGTTGCTGGCGTTTTTTCAAACGGCCCCTCGGGTTGAAATCCATGACGACTTCGCGCCACAGCGCAGCACGAACAAGGCTAGTGGGGTGCGTGCCGCACGGCGCGCGGCGATGAAGGCGCGCAATCGTTCTCGCCAGCGAGGTCGAAAATGTTAAAGCTATTGATGAATCCTTATGTCGCGTTGGCGGCAGTGTTGTATGGGCTGTGGGTGTTTGGCACGGGTTATTTTTTAGGAACAAAACATGAGCGTGAGGCAGGTTTGGCGCGACAGGCTGTTGTGCAAGCGGTACAGGTGGCAGTTGCAGCTAAAGAGGATGCACGCCGCGAGGCGGTTGGCACGCAGCGCGAAGCCTCGCGCGAGCAGATACGCACGATTTACACAACGCTACGGGAGCAGGCAGATGCGCATATCAATACGAAGCAAGTTAATCAAAACGGGGCTGCTGTGCCTCGCTGTGGGCTTGATGCTGACGGGCTGCGCCTCTGGAACGCTGCCAATCGCGGTACAGCCGCGCCCTTGCCCAGCCAGCCTGATTACCGCTTGCCCGTCGCTGCCACTGGCACAGTCGGGCAGCTTGGCGGATTTGCTGGACAACCATATTCAGGTGACGGAGCGGTACGCGGATTGTCGGGACAAGCAGGCGAAGCTGGCAGCGTGCGTGAGGTGATGCCATGAGTGATGCGTGCGACCGTGCAGATATTGAGGTGGAACGCGAGCTGGCAGAGGCGTTGCGTAAGCAGGCGGTACGGGCGGCGCGGATGCAGCAGCCGTGTGGCTTTTGCTTTAATTGCGATGAGATTGTGGCGGTGGGGATGCGCTTTTGTGATGGCGATTGTCGGGATGATTTTGCACGCTTGGAGCGGGCGCGAAAAAATGCGGGGGCAGCATGAAGATTGAGGTTGAGTTTGTTTGGCTGGTCGGGCTGCTGCTGTCGTTTTTTGGGGTGGTGTGGGTGTTTGGCATGTTGCTGGTGAGTCAATTTGAGAAGCGTATTGGCGCGCAGTTTGAGGCGCAAGGTGAGGCGCGCAAGGTGACGCAGTTTCATTGGGATACTCGGTTCAATGAGCTGGATGCGCTGGCCAAGCGCACCGCTGCGGATGTGATGGCGTTACGCATTGAGCTGCCTAAGGAATATATCGCGCGTGAGGATTGGATACGCTTATCGGTGTCTATCGACAACAAGATAGATGCGATTCATAAGATGGTCAATGAGGTTAAGGAGAAGCTGTATGCACGAAATTGATTTGGAAAAAGTGCAGCGCGAAGAAAGCCGCTGGCGCATTTTGCGCGCCCTCGATGCGGGTCGTCCGCAGCCTGTGGCAGATACGATTTTATTTCGCGTATTACACGATATTGCCTTGCCGATTACGCCGAATCAGGTGCGCCGCGAGTTAGCGTATCTGGAAGAGCGCGGCTTGGTGCATATCATCGGGCGCGGCACGTCGCCTACTTGGCTGGCAGAGCTGACGCGCGATGGTGTGGATGTGGTTGAGTACACCGTGCCCTGCGATGCGGGTATCGCGCGCCCTGCCAAATACTGGTAAAAAATCATGCCGCCACGTTCAAAAATTGGCAAGTTGCCCGATGCGGTGCGCCGTTGGTTAGATAGCGCGCTGCTCGCGAATGGGTTTGGTGAGTTAGAGCTGTTGTCAGCCGAGCTTAAGCAGCGCGGCTTTGATATTAGTAAGACCGCAGTAGGGCGTTATAGTCAGGTGATGGAGCGCAAGCTAGCGGCGATTAAAGCCAGTACACAGGCGGCAGCGGCGATTGCCGACGCAGCACCCGATGATGCTGATTTGCGTTCGGCAGCGGTGATTAGCTTGGTGCAAACCGAGGTGTTTGATTTGCTGGTGCAGCTACAGGAAGTCAGCGCGGCGGATGACCCTGGCGAACGGTTAAAGTTGCTTGCCAGCGCGGCGCGCAGTGTGGCGGAATTAAGTCGCGCCTCGATAGGCAATAAGAAGTATCAGGCGGAGGTGAAAGCCAAGTCAGCAAAAGTTGCCGATGAAGTGGAGGCTTTGGCGCGTAAAGGCGGCTTGTCGGCAGATGCGATGTCAGCCATTCGCACCAGCATTTTAGGCATTGCGGCATGAGTGAGGCACTTGCCTTGTTGGATGCCCCCGCTGATGCGCCATTTGTGCTGCTGGGCTATCAAAAAAGCTGGATTTCTGATCAGGCGGATGTCGCTGTTTGGGAAAAGTCACGCCGCATTGGTGCGTCTTGGTGTGATGCCTGCGATGCGGTGCTTACCGCTGCGGCGGCAGACAATGCGATGGATGCTTTATACATCGGCTATTCGGAGGATATGACGCGCGAATATATCGACGATTGTGCGATGTGGGCGCAGGCGTTTAATTCGGCGGCGAGCGGGATGGATGAGTGTATCTATGAGGATGAAGGGCAAGCGATTAAAGCCTTCCGCATTGATTTTGCCAGCGGCAAGAAGATTCTCGCACTGTCCAGCCGCCCACGTTCTATTCGCGGTAAGCAAGGCAAGGTAACGATAGACGAGGCGGCGTTCCACGATGATTTGCCGGGCTTGATGAAAGCGGCACTGGCGATGTTGATCTGGGGCGGTAAGGTGCGCTTGCTGTCGTCGCACAATGGCGATGCCAATCCGTTTAACGAGTTGGTCAACGATATTCGCGCCAACAAGTTGCCCTATTCCTTGCACCGCACCACCTTTGATGACGCGCTGAACGATGGTCTGTACGAGCGTGTGGCGTTGATTCAAGGCGAACGTCTAAAAGAACAAACTCAAGCCGAATGGCGCGCAAAAATCTATGCGCAGTATGGCGAAAATGCCGCCGAAGAGCTGGATGTTATCCCCAGCGCGGGTAGTGGTCGTTATTTGACGCGGATGATGATAGAGGCGTGTATGCAGCCTGATATTCCCGTCATTCGCTTAACTCAAACCGATGCGTTTACCTTGTTGCCTCAGCATATCCGCGAGGCCGAAACCCGCGATTGGTGCGATGCGTTTTTACGCCCCGTATTGGAAAAACTCGACGCGAATCTTGACCATTTCTTTGGTGAAGATTTTGCGCGCAACGGCGATTTGTCTTGCACGTGGGTGTTGGCACAGTCGCGCACGTTGGATTTGGTCACGCCTTTTATTGTCGAGCTGCGCAATGTCCCCTTTGAGCAGCAAAAACAAATCTTGTTCTATCTCGCCGACCGTTTGCCGCGCTTTAGAGCAGGTGCGATGGATGCGCGTGGCAACGGGCAGTATCTGGCGGAAGTGGCGATGCAAAAGTACGGCGCGGGACGCATTGCGCAAGTGATGTTGTCGCAAGAGTGGTATCGGCAAAATATGCCGCCGTTCAAAGCGGCGATTGAGGATGGCAAGCTGGTGTTACCCAGTGATGCCGATGTGTTGGCGGATTTGCGCTGCATTGTGATGGAAAAAGGTGTGGCGAAAGTGCCCGACAACGCGCGGGTTAAAGGCTCGGATGGGCGCGACCGCCACGGCGATGCTGCGGTCGCGCTAGTATTGGCGACGTTTGCGGTGTTGTCCATGCAGCCTGTCACGATGGAGTTTCAGTCGTTAGGCAGTCGCCGTGTCGCTACGCGGATGAGTGATTATTAAGGATGCAACTATGACAGAGATTAAAAAGACACCTCCTGCCAATACTGATGAAGTCGCCAGTATTAAACGTGACCCCTTGCATCCGCTATTTAGTGGGCTGATTAGCGTCAATGACGATACGCTCGCGACACGCGGGCAAGGCAAAGGCTTAAAGCTGTATGAAGAGGTGGAGCGTGATGCGCATGTGTTCGCTTGCCTGAATAAACGCAAAATGGCGGTGATTTCTCGTCCGTGGGAGGTTGTCCCTGCCAGTGATGCCGCGCTGGATGTCCATGCCGCAGACGTGGTGCGGGCGCAGTTGTCACGGCTTAATTTTGATGCGATTTGCTTGAGTTTATTGGATGCGATTAACAAAGGCTTTGCCGTGGGCGAGGTGTTATGGACGCGCGTCGGGGCTGAGATTCTTGTCAATGAAATTCGTTCGCGTGATCAGCGGCGTTTTTTGTTTGGCGAGGACTATGAGCTGCGCCTTAAAACCCGTGAAAATATGTTGCCAGGTGAAGCGTTGCCAGAGCGTAAGTTCATTGTGCATTCGGTAGGCGCAAAAGATGGCAATCCCTATGGTTTAGGTTTGGGCAGTAAGTTGTTCTGGCCAGTATGGTTTAAGCGTCAGGGCATTACCTTTTGGCTGACGTTTTTGGACAAGTTTGGTAGCCCGACCGCGATTGGTAAGTATCCCAATGGCACGCAGCCGTCTGACCAGAAAAAGTTATTGGATGCGTTAGCGGCAATCTCGCAAGATGCAGGGGTCATCATTCAAGAAGGGATGGTGATTGAGCTGTTAGAAGCGACGCGGGGCGGTCAGGCGGGCTACGAGGCGATGTGCCGTTATATGGACGAGCAGATTGCCTATTGCATCTTGGGTGAGGCGGAAGGTGGTAAAAACTCAGGTGGCGGGATTGCCTCGGCGGCGATTACGCGCAATGAAGTGCGCTTGGAGCTGGTGCAGTTTGATGCGGATATGTTGTCAGCCGCGCTCAATGCCAGTGTGGTGAAGTGGATTAGTGAATACAACGTACCAGGGGCAACACCACCGACGATTTGGCGCAAAATTGTTGCGCCCGAAGACATTAAGCTGCGTGCCGAGCGCGATATGATTCTATTTAATATGGGCTTGCGTCCAGACGAGACCTACCAAGCCGAAAATTATCACGGTTGGTCGTATCCTAAAACCGTAGCAACTGCGGGGGTAGCGTTTGCGGAGGCAGAGCAAGCAGTGAGGGCAAGTGATGCCTTGGCGGCACGCCTGTCGATTGAGTCCGCGCCGCATTGGGATGCCATGCTGACTCAAGTGCGCAGCATCGTGGCGATGGCAAGTAGTCTGGAAAGTTTACGCGATGATTTATTAGCCAGCTTTGCTGATTTGCCCAGTGATGAGTTAGTCAAAATCATGGCAGCAGGCTTTGCTGTGGCGGAGTTAGCAGGCATGAGTGATGTAAGCGATGGTCACTAATTCTTTTAATCAGCCGTTTGCCGAGCAGCTGGCGTTTTTTCGGCAGAAAATCAATCTACCCACCGAGCGTTGGGATGATGTTAAAAAGTCGGCACATGACCGCGCCTTCGTTGTCGCGGGGGCAAATAAAGCCGATTTGCTCGATGATTTACGCAAAATCATCGACCAGTGCATCGCTGAGGGTAAAAGCCTAGGCTGGTATCAAAAAAACTTTGAGGCGATTGTACAAAAGCACGGTTGGACAGGCTGGACGGGTGAAGGCACTAAGGCAGGGCGCGATTGGCGCACGACGATTACCTATCAGACCAATATGAGCGTCAGTTACCACGCAGGTCGCTGGGAACAGTTGCATGATCCTGAGCTGGTAAAAATGATGCCGTATCTCACCTATCATCATGCCGATGGGGTACGCCGTCCGCGCCCAATACACCAAAGCTGGAATGGCTTTACTGCCCCGCGTGACCATGAGTTTTGGCAAACCCATGCCGCACCTAATGGCTGGCGGTGTCATTGCTATATTTCTGGCGCAGATGAATCAGACTATGCAACCGCTAAAGCCGCAGGCAAGCATAAGCCGCCTGCGGGCTGGCAGACGATTAACCCCAAAACAGGTGAACCTGTCGGGATTGATAAAGGCTTTGGCTATGCGCCAGGGGCGAATCGCAATACGCCATTACGTTCCTTTGTACAGGACAAGCTGATTAGCTATCCACCTGCGATTACGCGTGCGTTGTCTAAGGATGTGAATCGCTATATCAATGCGCAGGATGATGTAGTCAGCTTCGTTACTCAGTCGCTTGCCGATAACAAAAAAGTTGAGCCGCTATGGGTTGGCTTTGTAGAAAATAATGAGGAAATTTTTAACGCAGTTAAGCAAGATACCAAAGGCTATATGGTGCTTATTCCTGCACAAACTGCTCGTCATGTAAGAAATAGTCATGGATTTGATGGGGGGTCACAGCGTCCGCCTATCCCAAAAGATTTTGCCAAAGTATGGGAGGTATTGGCGAAGGCGGATTCTTTGAGCGAGGGTGAGCCAGCCACAGCCGGGGCAGGAAAGACGATTGTTGCGTGGAAAAAATTCGGCGATGAAAACTACAGATGTGTTTTTGATGTACTACATGGGAAGAAAAACAGAGCATTGGTACTGCAATCAATGCTGATTAAAACGAAGTGAGGGAGGTGGTGGTTGATGCTGTACTTACGTACCCTTCAACCTAAAACGTCCTAAACGAGTCCACCTATATGAATATCCTAAGCTAAAAAATGATTGAAGTCAAAGTTGATAATAAAAATGTACTGGCGGCACTAGAGCGTTTAAGCAAAGCCACTGCTAATCCACGTCCAGCCTTGAAGAAAATCGGTGAGCGGTTAGTGCTATCCACTAAGCAACGCTTCGAGACCAGTACCGCACCAGATGGTAAAAAATGGCAGGCAAACTCCGATGCTACACTGCGTATGGGTTTGCATGGCGGTAATCACTTCAAAAAAAACGGCTCACTGAAAAAGTCTGGCGCGAGTTACCTAGCAAATAAAAAGCCGTTGATTGGTAAAACTCATAAGCTCGCTTCTGGTATTGACTATGCATTAGACGGCAATCATCTGCGCATTGGTTCGCCGATGGAGTATGCCGCGATGCAACAGTTTGGTGGAATAACCAGCCCGCGTAGCATGATTCCTGGTTCGCGTATTCCAGCACGTCCTTTTTTGGGTATCTCTGATGCAGATGAAACGATGATTCTGAAAACGGTGAATGATTATTTACGCAGCGTCATTGCTTAGTTGTCGTAGTTTTTTGCGTTAATTTTTTGCCCGTTGTTATTTTTACCTGTTGCAAATGATTTTTATTTCCTTCCCGCGTAGATTTGGTTCTTCCTGCTACTTCCCACCATTTATCTCATCTTTACCCTATTATTTATCTCACCCCTGTTCACGTTGCACCTAGAAGAACCCCGCGAAAAGTGGTCAGCGCGATTTCAAACATTATGAGACGCGTGGCTTCGAGCCGTCGGAGGCAGAACGTGAGCGGCAGATGTACTTGTAGGCGCAAGATGCTGCGGTTTCGGTGTGTGGCGCAGGCGTGAAACCCTTGTCTAAGCAGGTTTAGAACAGAAGGCTTGGTGCGCTAACCGTGCTGGTGAGGGGTTCTGATTTCTCTGATTAACGGTGTCCCTCGTTGTATTCGCTCCGTTCCAACACATACTTCACATCGAAATCCAGCACGCGGGCGGCGAGGCGGTCAATTGTGAA
>JARCRQ010000044.1 GCA_029850585.1 Sideroxydans sp. | reverse complement strand
CAGGGCTGCCACCCTCGGCTTGCTTGAGAATGCTGATGATTTGACTGTCTGTAAAACGGGATAACTTCATGTAAAAAATCCTCTAATTCTAAATGAGAAAATTCTACTTATGACGATGACTAATTTGAGGGGGGATTACCGCATCGTCAGTGCTGCGCACTGAGCCGTCATAGAGCAGCCGTTGCGGATTAAGTTCGCCGTTAATCGTAATTGACAGCACGAGACAAACTAACTAAATTCTTACCGCTTTAATCCATACTGTTTTTATCCTCCCCTTTTTAGGAAAATCATGTCTGACATCGAATCTAGCTTGCACGAAACCCGCGTTTTTAATCCCCCTGTCGCATTTTCTAAACACGCCAATATCCCCAGTATGGCGGCATATAACGCGATGTGCGCCGCTGCGGAGCAAGACTACGCGGGCTATTGGGCGAAGTTGGCGCGTGACATGGTGCAATGGCATAAACCGTTCAGCAAAGTGTTGGATGAAAGCAACGCGCCGTTTTATAAATGGTTTGAAGATGGCGAGTTGAATGTTTCCTACAACTGCTTGGATAAACATCTGGCGACGCAAGCGAACAAAACCGCGCTGATTTTTGAAGCGGACGATGGCAAGGTTACTAAAGTCACTTACCAAGAATTACATACTCGCGTTTGCCAGTTCGCCAACGGCCTGAAAGCGCGCGGCATCAAGCAAGGCGACCGCGTGATTATCTATATGCCGATGAGTATCGAAGCGGTGGTGGCGATGCAAAGTTGCGCGCGTATCGGCGCGATTCATTCGGTGGTATTCGGCGGATTTTCTTCCAAGAGTTTGCACGAACGCATCACCGATGCCCACGCGGTCGCAGTGATTACCGCCGATGCACAAATGCGCGGCGGCAAAGTGATGCCACTTAAACCAGCCGTCGATGAAGCCTTATCTTTCGGGGCTTGCGAGAGGGTGCATAGCGTGATTGTGTATCAACGCGCAGGGTGTGACACGGCATGGGACGCGAAAAATAATATCTGGTGGCACGATTTGGTTGCGGGTCAAAGCAACACCTGCGAACCGACTTGGGTGGGCGCGGAACATCCGTTGTTTATTCTTTACACCTCTGGTTCGACGGGCAAACCAAAAGGCGTACAACATTCTTCTGGCGGCTATTTGCTGGGCGCGATGACGTCGATGCAATGGGTATTCGATTACAAAGCGACGGATATTTTTTGGTGTACCGCCGACGTGGGTTGGATTACTGGACACAGCTATGTGGCTTACGGTCCATTGGCGATGGGCGGCACACAAGTAATTTTTGAAGGCGTGCCGACTTACCCTGATGCAGGCCGTTTTTGGAAAATGATCCAAGATCATAAAGTCACCACTTTTTACACCGCGCCGACTGCGATTCGTTCTCTGATTAAACTCGGCGGTGACTTACCTAAGCAATATGATTTGTCGTCCCTGCGTCTGCTCGGCAGCGTCGGCGAGCCTATCAATCCTGAAGCGTGGATGTGGTATTACAACACCGTAGGCGGCGCGCGCTGCCCGATTGTGGACACTTGGTGGCAGACTGAAACCGGTTGCCACATGATTGCGCCTCTGCCTGGCGCAATGCCGCTCAAGCCTGGCACGTGCACCTTGCCACTGCCTGGCATCATGGCGGCGATTGCCAACGAAGCTGGCGATTTGGTCAACGATACGCACGGCGGATTTTTGGTGATTACGCACCCTTTCCCATCACAAATTCGCACCATTTGGAATGATCCTGAACGTTACAAATCGTCGTATTTCCCTGCGGAAATGCAAGGCGCGTATTTGGCGGGCGATTCGGCACGCCGCGATGAAGATGGTTATTTCTGGATTATGGGGCGCATCGACGACGTGCTAAATGTGTCGGGTCATCGCTTAGGCACGATGGAAATCGAGTCAGCGCTGGTTGCCAATCCACTGGTTGCCGAAGCCGCCGTAGTCGGCAAACCACACGACATCAAAGGCGAAGCAGTGGTCGCCTTTGTGGTGTTGAAAGGCGCATTGCCTACTGACGCGGCAAAAGCCCGTGAACTCGCCGATATGTTGCGCAACTGGGTCGGCAAAGAAATCGGTCCGATTGCGAAACCAGATGAAATTCGCTTCGGTGAAAACTTGCCCAAGACCCGCTCAGGAAAAATCATGCGTCGCTTGCTGCGCGGCTTGGCAAAAGGCGAAGAAATCACGCAAGATATTTCGACTTTGGAAAACCCAGCCATCCTTGAACAGTTAAAAAATGCGGTGCGCTAAAGCACGATAAAGTTAAGCAACAACGCCCAATGAGTCGTTAAAAAACAAAAAGCCCAGTGACGAACTAGGCTTTTTGCTTTACCGCCATCTAACCCACATCACCAGCGTTACTCAAAACGGCACTTCAAACTTGAATCACAGAATAATAGTAAATTTAGTTATAAGCAGGTAAAGGAAAAAGCCCATAACTCATTGAGTTACGGGCTTAATTTTGGGGTGACTGATGGGGCTCGAACCCACGACAACAGGAATCACAATCCTGGACTCTACCAACTGAGCTACAGCCACCATTGACACTTACCGACAGACACTTGGTGTGCCCGACAGGAATCGAACCTGCAACCCCCAGCTTAGAAGGCTGGTGCTCTATCCGGTTGAGCTACGGGCACAAATTCTTTTGGATATTTACAACGAGAGTAAAAAACTACTCAAAACTGGTCGGGGCGGAGAGATTCGAACTCCCGACATCCTGCTCCCAAAGCAGGCGCGCTACCAGGC
>JARCRQ010000043.1 GCA_029850585.1 Sideroxydans sp. | reverse complement strand
CAATTATTTAGCCTGCTCCTCCAGATTATTTCTCCCCTCGTCTCCTCCCAAGAGCGTTAAAGAAATTGCTAAATACTGTGAGGCGTTTTTTATTTGGCGTAGGGCATCTGGCAAATCCAAATTGCATCGCGATGCCTGGTTGCTCACCCCAGCTACAACGCCTGAATGACAAGCAAAAAATGACTTCTTACCGAGCCATCTTCCCCTCAATAACTTATAATCCGCGCCTGCAAAAATCTCCAACCTTTATTAGGAATTCACCATGTTGAAAAAATTACCGCTCGCTGTGCTTGCCTTGCTTTTCGCTACACACGTTTGCGCCGTTGAGGTGTTGCTTGAAAAAGCTTGGGTGCGCGCAACCGCCCCTGGACAAGAAACGGCGATGGTGGATTTACAAATTAGCAGCGCGCAAGCGGCACGTTTAATCAGCGTCAGCACGCCCGTTGCGGCGAGTGTCGAATTGCATCGCATGAGCACAGATAACGGCGTGATGAAAATGCGCGAAGTCAAACAGCTCGCCTTACCTGCGGGACAAGTGGTGGACTTGGGCGAAGCGGGGCTGCATTTGATGTTGCTAGGCTTAAAAGCCCCCATTCAACTAGGCATGCCCGTGCCGCTGACCTTGAAAATTCAATTGGCAGACAAAAAAATTATCAGCGTGAACACCTCAGCAGAAGTTAAACCCTTAGTAGAAATCAAGGCTGATGCGCATCAGCATCATCACTAAAGCGGGGGGGAGTGGGACGGCATTAACGTGCCTTACTGGTCCGTCGAAGCGTACTGGTTTTACCTCTTTTCACTCAGGCGCAATGTGCTGCGCCACTCACCACTTTCCGTCTCTCATCTCGTGTAAAATCCGCGCCTAATTTTTTGAGGGAACATCATGCCGTTGACTGCTGCTACTGCCGAACATAAAGCCTTGGTGCTCGCTGAGGCGCTGCCTTACATCCAACGCTTTTTCGATAAAACCATCGTGATTAAATACGGTGGCAATGCCATGACCGATCCTAAATTGCAGGAAAGTTTTGCGCGCGATGTGGTGTTGTTGAAACTGGTCGGCATGAACCCCGTGGTGGTGCATGGCGGTGGACCGCAAATTAATGAAATGCTCAAGCGCGTTGGCAAGCAAGGCGAGTTTATTCAAGGGATGCGCGTCACCGATGAAGAGACCATGGACGTAGTCGAGATGGTGCTGGGCAAAGTTAACAAAGACATTGTCAACCTCATCAATCGCTACGGTGGTAAGGCGGTGGGGCTCACTGGGCAAGATGGCGGTTTTATTCGCGCCGAAAAACTCATGCTGGAAAGCAACACCGAAGCGGGCAAGCTGCTGGACATTGGCTTGGTCGGCGACATTAGCAAAATCGACCCCGCCATCATTACCTTTTTGGATTCGGGTGACTTCATTCCTGTCATCGCGCCGATTGGTGTATCGCCCGATGGCGAGACGCTCAACATCAATGCTGACGTGGTGTCGGGCAAGCTCGCCGAAGTGTTGCACGCCGAAAAATTAGTGCTGCTCACCAACACGCCAGGGGTGTTGGATAAAAACGGCAATCTGCTCACGGGGCTTACACCGAAACAAATTGACGACCTCGTTGCTGACGGCACTTTATCGGGCGGCATGTTGCCAAAAATTAGCTCGGCGTTGGATGCCGCGCGCGGCGGGGTGCGTTCCGTGCATATTATTGATGGTCGCGTGCAACATGCCTTGTTGCTAGAAATTCTCACCGACGAAGGAGTCGGTACGCTGATTAAAAGCAAGTGATGCTGTTGTGGGAGCGCACAAATTGCGCGATTAAAACGTGCTGCATCGCGCAATTTGTGCGCTCCCACAGTGGTGTCAATGAAAAATAACATGAGTAATCGGCTGTGGATTTTTGATTTAGATAACACTTTGCATGACGCGAGTCCGCATATTTTTCCGCATATCAATCGCAGCATGACAGCGTATTTGCAACAGCATTTGCGGCTCGATGAAGTGGCGGCAAATGCCTTGCGTATCGATTATTGGCAGCGTTATGGCGCGACTTTGAGCGGCATGATGTTGCATCATCAAACCGAACCAAATCACTTTTTGTGGCATACCCATCAGTTTCCTGAACTGGAAAAAATGGTGTTGCGTGAGCCGCGTTTGCGCCAAGTTTTAATCAGTTTGCCGGGGTGCAAAGTGTTGTTCACCAATGCGCCCAAACACTATGCAACAGCGGTGTTGAAGCTGTTGCGCATCGCGGATTTATTCGATGAGGTGATGGCGGTGGAACACACTGGCTTTCGTCCTAAGCCGCACAGTTTTGGTTTTTTGAAGCTATTGCAAAAGCATCGCGTCAAAGCTGCGCAGTGCGTGATGGTGGAAGACAGTTTGGAGAATTTGCGCACCGCCCGAAAGTTGGGGATGCGTACCGTTTGGGTTAATGCAGGCTTGCAAAACGAGGCGTGCGTGGATGTCAAAATTAAGAGCATTTTGCAATTACGAGATGCGCTGCACCGAATTTAATTAAGGATAAAAAATGGCGGCAAAACCTGGTGAACGTAAGCTACAAATCCTGCAAACCGTGGCGCACATGTTGGAGCAACCGCGTGGCGAAAAAATCACCACAGCAGCGTTGGCAGCGAAGTTAGAGCTCTCGGAAGCCGCGCTGTATCGGCACTTTGCCAGCAAGGCGCAGATGTTTGAAGGCTTGATTGAGTTTATTGAACAGACCGTGTTTGGCTTGGTCAACAAAATTACCCAAGAAGAAAAAAGTGGCGTGAAGCAGGTCGAAGCGGTGGTGTCGTTGCTGCTCGGTTTTGCGCAAAAAAATCGCGGTATGACGCGGGTGTTAATCGGCGACGCGCTGGTCAATGAAGATGAAAAATTGCAACAACGTATCAATCAGTTTTTTGATCGTATCGAAGCAACCTTGAAGCAGTCGTTGCGCATGGCGGCTACGCAAGGCGAACTAGGTGCGTCAGTGGATGTAAGCGCGCACGCCAACTTGTTGTTGTGCTTTGTCATCGGGCGTTTGCAGCAGTTTGGCAAGAGCGGTTTTAGTCGTGAACCGTTAGCGATGTTGCCTGCGCAGTTAGCGATTTTGTTGCAAAAATAGTCGTTAGTTTCTAGTCGCTAGTCGTTCGTTACAGCGCGCGCAGCGACAACAATTAGTGACTAGCTGCCGATGCCTGTTGACTGCTTCAGCTCTAGCAAGCTCTGTTCAAACGCTACGCTGTCCAGCGGTTTACCGAATAAATAGCCTTGGAAGTTGTAGCAACCTTGTGCGGCTAACACGCTTTGTTGTGAGGCGGTTTCTACGCCTTCGGCGAGGATGGTGATGTCCATGCTCGCTGCCATCGCAATCATGGATTTCACAATTGCTTGGTCGTAATTATCCGTAGCAATTTCGGCGACGAAGGATTGGTCGATTTTGATTTGATCGAGCGGCATCCGCTTGAGATGGGTCAAGGAAGAATGTCCTGTGCCAAAATCATCCATCGAAATACTCACGCCTAACGCCTTCAAATGTTGCAGCAGGCTAACGGTGTATTCAATATCGTGCAGTGCCATGCTCTCGGTAATTTCCAACTTCAAACGCGCGGGATTGATGCCTGATTGTTGTAAGGCAACTTGCACTTGTTCGACGAAAGTAGGCTTGTGTAATTTGGTCGTGCTGATGTGTGCATTTTCGACTTTGGATAGATGCTTGGACTTACGCAACTGTGCCGCGCTGACGTTAATCGACAACACCAAATCGCGCGTATGCGCATGAGCTTCCCATTCTTTTAGCTTGGCGCACGCGCTGTTTAGCACCCATTGACCGATGTGAATAATCAAATCACTTTCTTCCGCCATGCCAATAAATTGGGTCGGATACATCATGCCCAATTCGGGGTGATGCCAGCGCAGCAAAGCCTCCGCGCCGATGGGGCGTTGGTGGCGATCGACTTGCACTTGGTAGTACAGCTCTAATTGATTATCGGCCAGCGCGGCGTGCAGTCCGCTTTGCAAATTGCTGCGCGCCTCCAAGCTGTCTTGCACCATTTCATCGTAAAAGCGCACGGTGTTGCGTCCCGCGCGTTTGGCTTGATACATCGCGGTGTCGGCGCGTTTAAGAATTTCTTCGCCGTCAATTTCGCCGCGATTAAATAACGCCACGCCAATAGATGCGCCGCCATGATGAGTATGGCTTTTGAGGTGATACGGCTCGCCTAGGGCGATGCAAATTTTTTCGGCAATCACGCCGGCTTGTTCGGCGGCGGTCTCCACATCGCCGCGTAAATCATTCAACACCACCACAAACTCATCGCCGCCTAGTCGCGCCACCACATCCGAGGCGCGTACCTGCGCGCGCAAGCGTTGCGCCACTTCAATCAACAATAAATCGCCTTGCGCATGACCTTTGCTATCGTTTAATGATTTGAAATTATCTAAGTCGAGAAAAATCAGCCCGCCGTAATGATCGGTATTTTTTGAGTGGGTAATCGCGTGCGCGAGGCGGTCTTGGAACATGCGGCGATTTGGCAAACCTGTTAAGCCATCTGAATAAGCGAGTTGATAAATCGCCGCATCGGCATCGCGTTTAACCGTGTTGAGTTCTTGCGCGCCAGTGCGAATGCGGTCGATGAGCAACATTAAATTCGCCAGCAAGGCAACCAACACCCCAATCACGCTGCGCTGAATGTCGAGACGCAAGGCGTGAATTTCTTGCTGCTGTTTAGCACTGGCAATGGCTTGCAAAGAATTTTGATTGGCAACGCTATCGGCGCGCAACGCATCTAATTGCGCACTTAACCAACGGTCAATGCCGCGCACATTTTTGTCCACTTCAAACGCGTAGTCGCGGTTTTCACTAAGCGGAAAACGGCTTAAAAAATCACGATAAATAATGCTTAATTGATGGTGCGCGGCAATGGCTAAGTCCACTTTTTCAGCGAAGCTCATGTGCGTCAAATCGCGATGTTCGATGGCGTTTAATTGTTCGCTAGGCTGTGCGCTGTATGAGCTGTGGCTGAGCTGGCTGGTAGCTGCGCCTAGCATGGGCTGTTCGCGTAGCTCGCGTAACTCTCTTTGTACTTTGGCTTCGCTGAGTTCAAAAGCTGCCCAGTATTTTTTATACAGCTCGGCATCGTTGCCGCGCAGCAAAATATCTTTCCACTCTTGTACTTGGACTTTGAATTCAATTTCGATGTCGGCTAAGTCGTTACTTTGGTCGAGCAGCGCGAGCAGATGCGCGCTGTGCGCTTGCTCGCTTTTCTCCAGCTTTTCAACTTGGCTATTGATGTCGAGCAAGCCCCATATGGTCAGCAGGGATAACACCGCAATAATGATTAGCAGCCAGAAGTTTTTACGTTTAGCTTGAGCTTTGAGAGCTTTGAGAGCTTTGAGAGCTTTGAGAGCTTTGAGAGCTTTGAGAGCTTTGAGAGCTTTGAGAGCGAAAAAATTTTTCATTTTTTATAATGGGCTAGCCAAAAAATAACGCGCGATTGTACTCGCTCGTACCGCTTTCTAGTGTGCCGTTAAGCAGTCCAGATAAACGGTCGCATCGGGTGGCGTGCCATGCCGTTGCGCCTGCCAAATCATTTCGCTTAAACATTCCATCATCTGATGTTGCGCGTCGTGTTCTGACTGCAACTTGTGGGTCAGGCGCACAAACTGCGCGCGTATGCCGACTGGCTGATTGATGGAAATTTGTTCCTCGATGGTGAGGTGCATCATCAAATGCAAAAACGGATTAGTCGCCCCCGTTTCGGGTGTGTAGTCCTTATCTAAATAGGTTTCAGGTTGCGCGAGTAGCGCGTGATATTCAGGATGTTTCTCGATGAGCTGCGCGGTTAAATCTTCTAACGGCGTAAGCAACGCTCCCGCCAAGCGGCGGTGCCAAGTTTCAAATAAAAAATTGCGTGCTTCGTCGCGAGAGGGATTGAACATGGTTTTGAGGATTGGGTTTTGAGGATTGAGGAGAGCGTAGCGAGGAGTGGGGATTGAGGAGCGCGCTGGTTTTTTAATCCCCCACGCCTCGCTCCTTAATCCTGCTTCCGTTTGTATTCGCACAAATCGGCAATCAAGCACTCGCCGCATTTCGGTTTGCGGGCTTGGCAAATGTAGCGTCCATGCAAAATTAGCCAGTGATGCGCATCGAGTAGAAATTCTTTCGGAATGAATTTTAATAATTTTAATTCCACCGCCAGCACGTCTTTGCCAGGGGCTAAATTGATGCGATTAGCGAGGCGAAAAATATGCGTATCGACTGCCATGGTGGGCTGTCCAAACGCGGTATTCAAAATCACATTGGCGGTCTTGCGTCCCACGCCGGGTAAGGCTTCTAACGCCTCGCGCGTCTGTGGTACTGCGCCTTGATGATGCTGCAACAGCAACGCGCAAGTTTGTATCACATGGCGTGCTTTGGTTTTATATAGACCGATGCGCGCAATGTAGTCGCGCAGTTTTTCTTCACCTAAATCGAGTAGAGCTTGCGGGGTATTCGCGACGGGGAAAAGTTGTCGCGTGGCAAGGTTGACGCTGATGTCAGTGGCTTGCGCGGACAACATTACTGCAATTAAAAGTTCAAAAGGTGAGGTGTATTTCAGCTCGGTTTTGGGGTGCGGATTATGCGCGCGCAAGCGGGAAAAAATCTCAAAACGTATCGCTTTATTCACGTTTAAGACGTAGTCGCAATCGCACTGACGCGCTGTTTATCGTTTTCCGCTGCGCGCAGGGTCATGTAGTTTTTACCTGCAATCAGCAAACCCAGTACGATAAAAGCACCGGGTGGGAGGATGGCTAACAGGAAGCCGTGATAGTCGGAGACGACGGTAATGACTAGCGATTTTGCGTTTGCGCCAAACACCATGTCGATGCCCGACAGCAGCGTGCCGTGTCCGAAAATTTCGCGTAATCCACCGAGTACGGCTAACACAACGGTTAAGCCCAATCCCATTGCTAAGCCATCTATGGCGGATTGAAACGGCGGCTGTTTGGAGGCGAAGGCTTCGATGCGCGCCAGCACAATGCAGTTGGTCACAATCAGCGGAATGAAGATGCCCAGCACCAGATACAGCGCGTGCATATAGGCGTTCATGGCGAATTGAATCACTGTGACCAGCACCGCGATGATGAGAATAAACACGGGGATGCGCGCTTCATTGGGCACGGCGGCGCGAATCGGCGCAATCGCTGCGCCCGACAGTGCCATGACAATCGCGGTGGCGATGCCTAAGCTCACGCCGTTTACCACTGAGCTGCTCACCGCCAGAATCGGACACATACCGAGCAGCTGCACCACGCCGGTGTTTTGTTTCCACAGGCCGTTATAAAAAATATCTTTTACGTCTTGGTAAGTCATTTTTTATCTCCTGATTTTGCTGCGCCTGATGGGGTGATGCTGGACGCGGCGAATAACTCATCGCGATGCAAGGCGAAATACTGCAAGGCGTGATGCGTGGCTTTCACCACTGCGCGCGGCGTGATAGTCGCGCCCGCCATGTAATCAAATTGCCCACCATCTTTTCTTACCTGCCAAGCGGCATCCTGTTGCGGCAATAGTGCTTTGCCATCAAAACCTTGTATCCACGCGCTTTTAGCTAGTTCGATATAGTCGCCCAAGCCGGGCGTTTCTTTATGCTCCACCACGCGCACGCCGCCTAATGTGCCGTCCGCTTGAATCGCGATGATGAGGCTGATGCGCCCGCTGTAACCATCGGGGGCAATCGCTTCTAACACCACGGCGGCGGGCTGATTGTGCAGGCGCGCGCGATAGGCGGTGGTGCTGGTTTTTGTGCCTAACAAACTATCGGCAGCGAGGCTTTGCGTGTCCGCCACAATGTCGTTATCAAAGCTGGCAGCAGGAATGAGTTGCTGAATCAGTTTGAGTTTTTCTTGCTGCTCACTTTGCTCGATGCGGGTTTTAGTTTGCAAATACGTCATCGCCAAAATCGAGGTGCCGATGACGGTAAAAAACAATACGTTGAATGCGGTGTGCGCCGCCGCTTTTGCCAGAGTGCGCCTCATGCTGCTGAATCCTTTTTGCCGAACACTTTGGGCTGCGTGTAAGCATCAATCAGCGGTACGCAGATATTCATCAGCAGCACCGCGAACGCCATGCCGTCAGGGAACGCGCCGAACACGCGAATTAGATACGTCAGTAACGCTGCCCCTGCGGCAAAAATCAGCTTGCCTGTATGCGTGGTCGGACTAGAAATCGGGTCGGTCAAAATAAAGAACGCGCCCAACATCGCCGCTCCTGAGAACCAATGAAACATAGGCTGAACGTAGTGCACGGGGTCATATAAATGGAACGCGCCCGCGATTAAAAACAGCGTGCCTAAATAGGCGACAGGCAAGTGCCAAGAAATAATTCGCGTCGCCAATAAATACAAACCGCCGATTAAAAATCCGATTGCCACCATCTCGCTACCATGCCCCGCCAAGCTGCCAAAAATCGGCTGCGTGAGAATCTCGCTGACGGGATGCGCGAGATGTAATTGTGTCTTCAGCGTGTCCAGCGGGGTTGCCATACTCACTGCGTCCAGCTTGATGCCGTCAGGCAGCGCGCCCGCAAACATGTAGTGCAGTTGCTGCATAAAATTCAGCTCTGCACCGCCCATATGCAAAGGCGCGACCCAGTGCGTCATCGGCACGGGGAAGGACACAATCAGCACCGCGTAGGCAATCATGGCGGGGTTAAACGGGTTGTTGCCCAAGCCGCCGTACAGATGTTTGGTAATCGCAATCGCGAACGCCGTGCCGACCACCACCAACCACCAAGGGGCTAACGGAGGAATGGACAAGGCGATGAGCCAAGCTGTGAGCAGCGCGCTGTTGTCTTTTAGGAACGGCATGACGGGGCGATTACGCAAGTTCAGCATCGCCGCTTCGACCGCTAGCGCAGTGATACTTGCCAGCGTAATCGACACCAAAATGGCAGGCCCGAAATACCACACATAAATTGCGATGCCCGGAATCAACGCTAAAATGACCTTGAGCATGATGGCGGAGACGCTGTCGGACTTGCTGATAAACGGTGAAAAAAATGCGCTCATGGATTATTCCTTAGGGACTTCAACATCGGTCGCTGCCAGCTCGTGTATGCGCGCGCGGCGCGCTTCGATGTCAGCGATTTCTGCTTGTTGTTGCGGCGTGAGTTGCTCGGTGTTTTTCGGTTTAATCGCTGCCGCTTGCTGTTGCGCGTGCGCGATGGCGGCTTGAATTTTCGCCTGTGCGTCGTCTTGTGGCGCAGTCACTTCGGCAGCAGTGGCGGGCTGTGTGGCGGCAACTTTAGCCGCTTCAATTTTGGCAGCGGCGGCGGCTTTTTCTTTCGCGGCGAGCTTTTCCGCCTTCTCAATTTTTTCGCGCTCGGTGCGATATTCACGGAATTCAAATCGTTCACGCGCCGCATCCGCCGAATTTTTTTCAGTTTCACGCGCCCAGATTTCGCTCTTGGCAAAACGGTAATACTGAACCAAGGGAATGCTGCTGGGGCAAACGTAGCTGCACGCGCCGCACTCGATGCAGTCGAATAAATTAAATTCTTGTGCTTTGCCAAAATCTTTAGCTTTAGCAAACCAATACAAATCTTGCGGCTGCAATTCGGCGGGACATACGTCGGCGCAGCGCGTGCAACGGATGCACGGCATAGCGGGCGGCGCAGGCGGAAATAATTTTGGCGATGAGGCGATGATGCAGTTGGCGGCTTTAACGATAGACACGTCGCTATTCGGCAGCGGCAAGCCCATCATCGGGCCGCCCATAATGCTGCTGTCGGTGTCGGGCAAGGCGTGCGCAAAGTTCAGCAAATCACGCACGGGTGTGCCGATTAGCACTTCTAAATTTTGTGCATTTTTGACATTGCCTGTGACCGTGACGATGCGCGCCACCAGCGGTTCGCCGTGGTGCAGGGCGCGATAAATACTTTGCGCGGTGGCGACGTTAAAACATTGCACGCCTTTGTCGGTGGAGCGCACGCCAGCGGCGACTTCGATGCCCGTCAACACGCGGATTAGTTGCTTCGCGCCGCCGCCCGGATAGAGCGTCGGCACGGCGATGACTGCGATGTTGTCGCTACTTGCGCGTGCCGCGATTTGCATGGCGAGTATCGCTTCGGGTTTGTTGTCTTCGATGCCGATTAAAATTTCTTCCGCCGCCAACGCCCAGCGCATGATTTCCGCGCCTTTGATAATTTCCTCGGCGCGTTCGCGCATCAGCATGTCGTCGCAAGTGATATAGGGTTCGCATTCCGCGCCGTTAATCACCAGCGTTTTAATCGCATGTTTGCCGATGCGTAATTTCAAATCGCTAGGAAACACCGCGCCGCCTAAGCCGACTACGCCCGCCATGCGCAACACTAGGCGCACTTGTTCAGGATTCGCGTTGCGGTAGTCCGTTGTTTCACGCGCGATCCATTCATCTTTGCCATCGGGAATCAGCGTGGCGCATAAGTCAGGCAAGCCTGATGCGTGCGCCACCACTGCCATGCCGATTGCGCTAATCGTGCCTGAGGTGCTGGCGTGAATCGCGCTGGAAATGCCGTCTTCGGGCAAGCCAATCAGCTGACCTTTCAACACATAATCGCCGACTTGCACCAAGGGTTTGGCGATGTTGCCGACGTGCTGATGAAAGGGAATCACCAGCTTGGCAGGCATGGGCAAACGCGCAATCGGCGTGCGCGTAGATTCAGCTTTATGGGTGGGCGGATGAACGCCGCCGTGGAATTTATGCAGGGTTTTCATTAGGCGGGTGTCAGTGCGTAAACGGGATATTTCCATTTCCAGTTGGTAATTTTTTCTTCGATCACCACCATGCTGATGCAATCGACGGGGCAGGGCGCGAGACACAATTCGCAGCCGGTGCATTCGGCTTGCACGATGGTGTGCATCTGTTTTGCCGCGCCGACAATCGCGTCAACGGGGCAAGCTTGAATGCACAAAGTGCAGCCGATGCAGGTGTTTTCGTCGATGAACGCGAGCGATTTTGGCTTAGGCGCGTTGGTATCGCCGCCGAACGGGATGAACTCTTTATTGAGTAACTCGGCGAGTTTGCGTATGCCTTCTTCGCCGCCCGGCGGGCAGCGATTGATGTCAGCCTCATCCGCCGCAAGTGCCGTGGCATAAGGCATACAGCCGGGGAAGCCGCATTGTCCGCATTGCGTCTGTGGCAAAATTGCATCAATTTTATCGACCAGTGGATTGCCTTCGACGCGGAATTTAATCGCCGCAAAACCTAACACCGCCCCGAGCAAAATGGCGATGCCAGACATGACTAATAACGCGCTTAACATTATTTAACTAGCCCCGAAAAGCCCATAAAAGCCAAGCTCATCAAGCCCGCTGTGACCATCGCAATCGCCGAGCCTTTGAAGATGCCAGGAACATCCGCGCCGTCTAAGCGTTCGCGAATGCCCGCGAATAACACCATCACTAGCGTAAAACCCAACGCGCTGCCGAAGCCGAACCACAAGGCTTTGAGCAAGTTGTATTGCAATTCGTTTTGCGCGATGAGCAGCGGCACGCCCAACACCGCGCAGTTGGTGGTAATCAGCGGCAAGTAAATGCCCAGCACTTGATACAGCATCGGGCTGGCTTTTTTGATGTACATCTCGGTGAATTGCACGATGCCTGCGATGACCACGATAAACGACAGCGTGGACAAATACGTCAGCTCAAATGGCACGAGTAGAAAGTGGTAAATGAGATAGCTCGCGCCCGATGCCAGCGTCAATACGAACGCGGTTGCCGCGCCCATGCCGATGGCGGCTTCGAGTTTTTTCGACACGCCCATAAACGGGCAAAGACCGAGAATTTTAACCAGCACGATGTTGTTCACAAACACCGCACCTATCAGGATGATTAGATAGTCAGACATCATTGCGCCCAAGAAAATAGGCGCGGATTATCCCCCGATTTATATTCCGTATCAATGCGAAGCTCAGCATATTGATATAACTTTTAGTTGTGATGATGTGCGCTGAGTAAAAGTCTTAAGCCATCGCCGCTAATGCTAAATTTAAGGTCGCACTGGGGCGCATTGCGGCTGACGTTTTGGCGAAATCAGGATGGTAGTAGCCGCCCATATCGACCGCTTTACCTTGTGCGGCGATGAGTTCGGCGTTGATTTTGGCTTCGTTGTCGCTGAGCATTTTTGCCAATGTAGTAAAGCGCGCTTGGATGGTTGTGTCGGTTGTTTGCGCTGCCAAAGCTTGTGCCCAATACAAGGCTAAGTAGAAGTGGCTGCCGCGATTGTCGAGTTCGCCAACTTTGCGGGCGGGCGATTTGTTGTTATCCAAAATTTTACCCACGGCAATATCAAGGCTGTCGGCTAACACTTGTGCGGCGGGGTTGTGGAAGGTGTGCGCGAGATGTTCGAGGGATACGCCTAACGCCAAAAATTCGCCCAAAGAATCCCAACGTAAATAGCCTTCTTGTTGGAACTGTTGCACATGCTTAGGTGCAGAACCGCCCGCACCCGTTTCAAACATGCCGCCGCCATTCATCAGCGGGACGATGGACAACATTTTCGCGCTGGTGCCGAGTTCCAAAATTGGGAACAAATCAGTGAGGTAATCGCGCATCACATTGCCCGTCACCGAGATGGTGTCCAAGCCTGCGCGGATGCGTTGGATAGACAGTTTGATAGCGGCTTCGGGCGACAAAATTTGGATGTCCAAACCCTGCGTGTCGTGGTCTTTTAAGTAGTGCTGCACTTTTTTAATCAGCTCGGCATCGTGCGCACGCGCTGCGTCCAGCCAGAAAATTGCGGGTGTGTTACTCAAGCGCGCACGCGTCACGGCGAGCTTGACCCAATCTTGAATCGGCGCGTCTTTGGCTTGGCACATGCGGAAAATATCGCCCGCTGCGACGGCTTGTTGCATCACGACTTTGCCCGCTGCATCCACGACGCGCACCACACCTGCCGCGCTGATTTGAAAAGTTTTGTCATGCGAGCCGTATTCTTCAGCTTGTTGCGCCATCAAGCCGACGTTGGGCACTGAGCCCATGGTTTTCGGGTCGAACGCGCCATGCGCTTTGCAATCGTCGATGACGATTTGATAAATGCGCGCGTAACAACGATCGGGAATCATCGCCAGCGTGTCGTGCAACTTGCCGTCCACGCCCCACATTTTTCCTGAATCGCGAATCATCGCGGGCATCGACGCATCAACGATGATGTCGGAGGGCACATGCAAATTAGTAATACCTTTATCGGAATTGACCATTGCCAATTCGGGGCGCGTTAAATAAGTCGCTTGAATATCCGCCTCGATCTCATTGCGTTGCGCGTCGGGTAAAGTAGCGATTTTGGCGTACAAATCGCCCAGCCCATTGTTGACGTTTACGCCTAGTTGCTTAATGACTGCCGCGTGTTTCGCAAACACCTCTTTGAAATAAACCGTGACCGCGTGACCAAACATAATCGGGTCGGACACTTTCATCATGGTGGCTTTGAGGTGCAGCGACAGCAACACATTTTGGGTTTTTGCCGCGTGCATTTGCGCCTCATAAAAATCGCGCAATGCTTTGACGCTCATCACATTGGTGTCGATGACTTCGCCCGTTAACACCGCCGTTTTTTCTTTCAACACGGTGATTTTTCCGTCTGCTGCGTGCAGTTCGATGCGTACTATTCCCGCGTCTTGAATCGTTACTGATTGTTCGCTGCCGTAAAAATCGTGCGCGTTCATGTGCGCGACTTGGGTTTTAGAATCCGCCGCCCATGCGCCCATTTTGTGGGGATTGTTTTGCGCATATTTTTTTACCGACAGGGCGGCGCGGCGATCGGAATTGCCTTCGCGCAACACGGGATTTACCGCGCTGCCCAACACTTTGCTGTAACGTGCTTTGATGGCTTTTTCTGCATCGCTCTGTGCGTCGTCGGGATAATTCGGCACGTCAAAACCTTGCGCTTGCAGCTCTTTAATCGCCGCTTTGAGTTGCGGCGGCGTGGCGCTGATATTGGGTAATTTGATTATATTGGCTTCGGTTTGCAGCGTGAGCGAACCCAATTCAGTTAAAGCGTCAGCGACTTTTTGCGCGTCACTTAAATGCTCAGGAAAATTCGCCAAAATGCGTCCCGCCAAGGAAATGTCGCGCGTCTCAACAGTGATTCCCGCCGCCTTAGTAAAAGCCTGCACGATAGGCAACAAAGAATAAGTTGCCAGCGCGGGAGCTTCGTCAACCATGGTGTAAATAATTTTATGCGTGCTCATGTTGTCCTCTTTTAATTTGTTGTGGGGGCTCGATAAATCGAGCCCCCACAGTCATCTGTCAACGCTCAATGAATCAAGCGCGCTAAAATGCGCGCTAAAAATAATACTGAAAAATAATGGAGTGGTGCGATGGGAAACATTTTGCTGTTCAACAAACCGTTCGGCGTGGTCTGCCAATTCAGTCGCGATGGCATACATCCAACGCTCGCCGATTATATCGCGCTTCCCGACTTTTATCCCGCAGGACGCTTAGACACCGACAGCGAAGGCTTGCTGGTATTGACCGACGATGGCATGTTGCAACATCGCATCACCGACCCTAAACACAAATTGGCGAAAACCTATTGGGTGCAAGTTGAAGGGCTGGCGAGTGAAGTTGCGTTGGAAAAATTACGCGCGGGTGTGTTGCTAAAAGACGGCATGACCTTGCCCGCCGAAGCTGAAGTAATGGTTGAACCTGAGCAGCTTTGGTCGCGTACTCCGCCGATACGCGAACGCAAAGCGATTGCCACCAGTTGGCTAAAACTGATCATCCGCGAAGGTAAAAATCGCCAAGTGCGGCGCATGACGGCGGCGGTGGGGCTGCCGACTTTGCGCTTAATTCGCTATGCGATAGGCGAGTGGAACTTGGATGGATTAGCGCAGGGAGCCTGGCAAAAACGCTGAAGTTTATTTGACAAAAATGATGCCGCCTCTTACTTTGGCGACCATTAAAAATCTGGGGGGCGATGCGATGAAATTGTTACGCGTGATGTTGCTGGCGATGTTAGCCATAGCTTGGACGGGGGCGAGTGTGGCGGCGGACGCGCCTGTGTTATTGAATAAGCACATGGTCAAACTCATCGGGACATGGACCAGTCCAGAGGGCGAGGTGACTTTTAATGCCAACAATACTTTGGTTTACAAAGGACAAAAAAACTTTTACGCGATTGCCCAAGGCACGATACAAATCAGCAAGAAGAAAACCACCCAGTTGTTACCGTATCGTTTTATTGATGGACAGTTAATCATTACTGATGCGGGACATGCCACGACGTACACGCGTGTCGAGGCCGCCGCGATACCTTAAAAATTTTCTTGCTAAAAAAAATCCCCGCATTGCGGGGATTTTTTTTAGTAACTAGCGACCACGCCGCGCCGCTGGTTTCGGTGAAAACAAAGCGGGCTGTGCTTGTGCTTGGTGGCGTGCGGCTTCAGACAAAAACTTTTCGCCGCCTTCTTTTTTGGCTGGACGCGCGTCACGCGATGGCGTTGCAGCGGTGCTGTTGCGGCTACGCGTGTCATTAGCATTACGCGGATTGCTTGTGCCGCGCGGGTTGGCAGCAGCGCGGGGGTTGGGCGCGCTAGGCGCACGCGGATTGGCGGAGCGACTGGTGTTACTGCGCGGCGCGGCGGGTTTTGCGCCCGTGGTGTTGCTGTGGCGGCGTTGTCCGTGCTGCGGACGTGGTTCGCGTGGCGCATCGGCGGGGATGTGCGTAGGTGCGACAAAACTGTCCATACTGACGCGTGGGATTTGCATTTTGATGAGGCGTTCGATGTTTTTCAGATGCAAGGCTTCTTCGTTATCGACCAGCGAAATCGCCGCGCCATTACTGCCCGCGCGACCCGTACGACCAATGCGATGCACATAATCTTCAGGCACATTCGGCAGCTCAAAATTGACCACATGCGGCAACATGTCGATGTCCAAACCGCGTGCGGCGATGTCGGTCGCAACCAACACAGGCAGCGTGCCCGCTTTGAATTCTGCTAACGCCTTAGTGCGCGCCGATTGGCTTTTGTTGCCGTGAATCGCGGCGGCGGGAATGCCGTCATTACTGAGTTTTTCGGCAAGGCGATTAGCACCGTGTTTGGTGCGGGTAAACACCAGCACTTGCTTCCATTCGTTGGTTTTAATCAGATGCGCCAGCAAATAGCTTTTCAGCTTTTGCGGAATCATGTGCACGCTTTGCGAGACCAATTCTGAGGTGGTATTGCGGCGCGCCACTTCGACATAGCCTGGGTTGTTCAACAGGCCGTCGGCGAGAGTTTTGATTTCGTCGGAGAAGGTCGCGGAGAACAATAAATTTTGACGTTGCTTAGGCAACACAGCGAGAATTTTGCGGATGTCGCGGATGAAACCCATGTCCAACATGCGGTCTGCTTCGTCCAAAATAAAAATTTCTACGCCTGATAAATCCAGCGTTTTTTGGTTCAAGTGATCAAGCAAGCGACCAGGTGTGGCAACCAAAATATCGACTGTGTCGCGCAAGGCTTTCATCTGCGGATTGATGTTGACTCCACCGAACATCACCATCGACTTGAGCGGCAAATACTTGCCGTAGGTTTGTACCGATTCTTCAACCTGCGCCGCGAGTTCGCGGGTCGGGGTGAGAATCAAACAACGCGGCTTGCCAGGGCGCGGATTCACGGCGGCTTTTTGGCTTAAACGATGCAGCAGAGGCAAGGTAAAGCCAGCGGTTTTACCTGTCCCTGTTTGCGCGCCAGCGAGTAAATCGCCGCCTGCTAAAACTAGTGGAATGGCTTGCGCTTGCACGGGTGTGGGGCTGGTGTAGCCCGCTTCGGTAATGGCACGCAATAAGGGTTCAGCCAGATTGAGGCTGGCGAAAGTAATCGGGGTATTTGACAAAGTTTTTGACTCCTGCGACGGCCTGTCGCGGAGCGCGACACCAATCGGGGCAGACGAGATTAAGTGATCGAAATGATCGGGATTTTAGATAGGCCGTTACGCTGATTGGGGTGCGCAGGGCGCGCGCATTATACCTACGACAGGATTGAATTGCTGAGCTGCTTGCAAAGCAAAGAGCCTCACTGATTCCGTGAGGCTCTTTTTATAAGCTGGCAGGGGGCTAAATTTCGCTGTTGATGGTGAGAATCAGCGGGGCAAAAAACATCAACGACAACATGCTAATAATGAACCAGCGGAACATTTTCGCGGTGTTTTGAGCGGCTTTAGTAAGGGTGCGTTGCATAATAATTTCCTTGGTGGCTGCGCTTGGTGAGTCTGCTTTCAGGATGGCGCGGCAGGACACAGTAGGCGTGCCGCGAGATGCTGTAAATATGCCGAAATGCTTAGTCCGCTCAGCTAGTTCGTCGGGTGGAAAATCGCGCGACGCTATTTTTTGCCAGCGTGCTTTATGTATAATGCGCGCCCTTTGAATTTGATTCGGCGTGACGCAAGTAAGTCTTAACTGCGCCATTTGCCATTTACTCAGGGTTTTTGAATTCATATGAAAAAATACTTCATCACGGGTTTGTTGGTTTGGGTGCCGCTCGGTATTACCGTTTGGGTGCTAAATTTGACCATCAGCACCATGGATAAAACCTTGTTGTTGTTGCCGCACAACTGGCAACCCGATAATTTTTTACCTTTTCATATTCCTGGCTTGGGCGTGATTCTGACCTTGCTAGTAGTCGGTAGCACGGGCTTGCTGGTGCGCAATATGTTCGGTCAAGCAATGTTGCGTTACTGGGAAAGTGTGCTGCTGCGCATTCCTTTTGTGAACAGCATTTACAAAGGCGTGAAGCAAATTAGCGACACTTTGTTGTCGGGCAATGGCAATTCATTTCGCAAAGTGTTGCTGGTACGTTATCCGCACGCCAACACTTGGTCGTTGGCGTTTCAAACCAGTGTGCCGTCAGAGGTGGTGGCGCAATTTAACGAGGAATATGTCGCGGTATTTATTCCGACTACGCCCAGCCCAGTCAACGGCTTTTACTTTTTCCTGCGTAAATCCGACACCATCGAGCTGGATATGACGGTTGATATGGCGTTGCGTACCATCGTTTCGATGGGCGTAGCAGCCGACAGCAACTCAGGAAAATATCCTGCTTTTATCAGTAATACTTAATTTATTTCAACTCTATTTCGACTCATGCGTACACATTATTGCGGCTTACTCAACACCGACCAACTCGATCAAACCGTTAGCATTTGCGGCTGGGCGCATCGCCGCCGCGACCACGGCGGGGTGATTTTTATTGATTTGCGCGACCGCGAAGGCTTGGCGCAAGTGGTGTGCAATCCCGATGTGGCAGAGATGTTCAAAATCGCCGAATCAGTGCGCAGCGAATTCGTGTTGCGCATCACGGGTTTGGTGCGTCGTCGTCCTGAAGGTTCGGCGAATCCGAATATGGTCAGCGGCGAAATCGAAATCGTCTGCCAAGCAATCGAAGTGCTGAACACTGCGGTGACACCACCGTTCCAATTGGATGACGACAATCTCTCTGAGAACGTGCGTCTGACGCATCGCGTGATTGATTTGCGTCGTCCGCAAATGCAAAAAAATATGATGCTGCGTTACAAGGTGGCGATGGCGTTTCGCCGCTTCTTGGACAGTCGCGGTTTTATCGACATCGAAACACCGATGCTGACGAAATCGACACCCGAAGGTGCGCGCGATTACCTCGTGCCGTCGCGCGTTCATGCGGGTGAATTTTTCGCGCTGCCGCAATCGCCACAGTTGTTCAAACAAATGTTGATGGTGGCGGGCTTCGATCGCTATTACCAAATCACCAAATGTTTCCGCGACGAAGATTTGCGCGCCGACCGTCAGCCTGAATTTACCCAAGTTGATATTGAAACGTCATTTTTGAATGAGACGCAAATCACCGCGCTGACTGAAGAGTTGATTCGCACCGTGTTCAAAGAAGCCTTGAATACTGACCTGCCGAATCCGTTCCCGCGCATGACGTATGCGGAAGCGATGACACGTTTTGGTTCGGACAAACCAGATATGCGCGTGACCTTGGAATTGATTACGGTGAGCGATGTTTTGAAAGATGTGGCGTTCAAGGTTTTTGCTGGCGTAGCGAATTCTGCGGATGGTCGTGTCGCAGCGTTGCGCGTGCCGGGTGGTGCGGCATTGACGCGCGGCGAAATTGATGAGTACACCAAATTCGTCGGCATTTACGGCGCGAAAGGCTTGGCTTACATCAAGGTTAACGACATCACGCAACTCAATGAAACGGGCTTGCAATCACCGATTGTGAAGAACCTGCACGAAGCGGCGTTGAAAGCAATTATCGAACGCACGGGCGCGCAAAACGGCGACTTGATTTTCTTCGGCGCGGACAAAGAAAAAATCGTCAACGATGCACTCGGCGCGTTGCGCGTGAAAATTGGTCACGAGAAAAAACACGTCACGGGCGACAAGTGGAAACCGTTGTGGGTAGTGGATTTCCCGATGTTTGAATACGACGAAGAAGGCAAGCGTTGGAACGCCTGTCACCATCCGTTTACCGCACCTAAAGACGAGCATCTCGCGCTGTTGGAAACCGATCCGGGCAAGTGCTTGGCGAAGGCATACGACTTGGCATTGAACGGTTGGGAATTGGGCGGCGGTTCAGTGCGGATTCATAAAGCCGAAGTGCAAAGTGCGGTGTTCCGCGCCTTGAATATCAATGACGAAGAAGCGCAATTAAAATTTGGTTTCTTGCTGGATGCCTTGCAATATGGCGCGCCGCCGCATGGTGGTTTAGCGTTTGGTTTGGATCGCATCGTTACCATGATGACGGGTTCGGAATCTATCCGCGACGTGATTGCATTCCCTAAAACACAACGTGCGCAATGTTTGCTGACGCAAGCACCGAGTGCGGTGGATGAAAAGCAATTGCGCGAGCTGCACATTCGTTTGCGTCAACCCGCTGTTGTCGAAACTAAGGAGTAATCATGCTGCGTAGCTTGCGTTTAATGGTCATCGTGTTGCTAGTGTTGGCGGGCGGCGCGCAGGCTTTTCAATGGCAGTCGCATCCACATGGTTATCAAGCTACTCAAGCGCAAAGTACCGCTTCATCGGAATCGATTAGCGTTGCCGAGTTGCCCAATGAAGCGCGTAGCACCTTGCGCGACATCAAGCAGGGCGGGCCGTTTGAGTTTGATCGCGATGGCGTGGTGTTTGGTAATTTTGAAAAGGCGTTGCCTAAACAGGCGCGTGGCTATTACCACGAATACACCGTAAAAACGCCAGGCGTGCGCAGTCGTGGCGCGCGTCGTCTCATCAGCGGCGCGGTGGGCGAGTACTACTACACCGCCGACCATTACCAAACTTTTCAGCGCGTACGGGAGTAGTGATGGCAACAGATTCCTCCAGTTCAACCCTAGCTAAAAAACGCCAAGCGAGCCTGACGCCAGCCGAGCAAAGCGCACGCCTTACGGCATGGGCTGCGCAATTAACAGACAGTAAAAAATCAGGCAGCTATCGCCTCACCTGCACGCTTGAACAATTGCGCAGCAGCGTTGCGCTGGCGGGACTGCGCTTGATTGAAGTGGATTTGAAAGGCGTGAAGGGCAAGCAAAATTTCATCGCCGCCTTGGCAGCGGGCGCGCAGTTTCCTGCTGAGTTTGGTATGAATTGGGACGCGTTAGCCGATGCCTTATGTGATGCGCAACTGCTTAAAGCAACAGGCTTGGTGCTGCTGTTGTGTAACACTACGAATAGCTTAGGGCTGGCGGTTAATGATCGTGAAATCGCCACCGATATTTTTGCTGATACGGTGTTGTATTGGCAGCAACGCAACACGCCTAGCTGGATTTTTTACGCTTAATCGTGCCTGTGTATAAAACCCCTGTATCAGTTTTAGTGGTGATTTATCGCCGTGCCTTGACGCGCTCAGGCGCGCAAGGTGAGATTGAAGTGTTGTTGTTAGAGCGCGCCGATGCTACGGGTGCATGGCAGTCGGTTACGGGCAGCATTGAAGCGAATGAAACGCTGCTCGAAACCGCCGCGCGTGAAGTGTTTGAAGAGACGGGTATCGTCGCGGCTGAGCATGATTTGCGCGACTGGCAACAACAAAATTACTACGAAATTTATGCGCAATGGCGGCATCGTTACGCGCCGAATGTCACGCATAACACCGAACATGTGTTTGGCTTGCAGCTGAATAATGAGCGACCGAATATCGAAAACGCACCACCGATTATCTTATCGCCGCGTGAGCATCTGAATTATCAATGGCTGCTGTGGCAAGATGCCGCGCTTAAAGTTTTTTCACCTAGCAATCGCGCCGCGATTTTGCAGTTAGGGACTTGCACTGATAAGCCTTGTTAAGCAGGCGAATATCTTAGGGAGTAGTTGATGAGTGAATCAAAAATTTACGCACGCACGGAAGCTGGCAACACCGAACTCACCATGGGTAACGGCAAAATTGCGGGCGATGAAAAACGTCTGATGTTGTTGGTGGATGGCAAAGCGAGCGTGGAAGACATCGGCAAAAAAGTCCCGCCTAGCGTGCGCAAACATATCGACGAAGTGTTTGAGTTGTTGCGCAAAGCACACTTTATTAAAGAAGTCGGCAAGGTCGAAATTCTCGCGCCGCTCAAACATCCCAGCCGTGTCGCCCCCGAAAAAGTTCAAGAAGCCATGCTCACCAGTCAAAAATTTAACGTCGATATGTTGGCACTTGCTGAAATCGAAATTGAACGACGCATGGAGTTGGAGCAAGAGTTAGAGATTGCCCAAACCCAGTTGGCACAAGCCAATCAGCAGTTGGCTACGGTGACCGCCAGCTATAACACGCTTAAAGAGCAAGTGACGTTGTACAAGCAAGGCATGGAAGCGAAGCTCGCCGCGCAACATGCGCAACTGGCGGAATTGCTCAACCAAAGTCAGGCGAGCCAAGCGCAAAAAACTAAATTGCAGCAGGCCTTTGTGGAGATGCGTAGCGACTTCAATCAGATGCAAACCACGCTAGAAGAAAAAAACGCGCAAATGGATGAGGCGGTGCAAGTGCGGGTGTTGCAAAAGCAGCAAGCTGAACTGGAAAAACGTAAACAAGAAAAAGTTGCCGCCGAAGAAAAAGTGATGCAGCACCCGCGTTACAAGGAAGTGCGCAACTTAGATTTTTTCAAAAACTTTCGTAATTCTGACCTTGCGCAGTTATTAACTTGGGCGGAGTGGCGCGAAGCGCAAGCGGGAGAAGTGGTGATTAGCGAAGGGCAAGCCGACATCAATTTTTATATTTTGGTATCAGGCAAAGTGGCGTTGCTCAAAGGTAAAAAAACTTTAAGCGTGATTGCCACGGGCGAGCCATTCGGTGAAATTGCCTTTTTGTCAGGCGACGAACCGAAGCGCACTGCCACCATTAAAGCGCGCACCGACTGCACCTTGCTGATGTTTAACCCTGCCTATTTGGACGATGCAGAATTGATGATGCGCGTGTTGGTCGCCGAATCTTTTATGCGCATTCAAGCCAAGCGTTTGCGTACCGCTTCCGAGCAAATGAGCAACTTGCTTAACGACGGCGAAGACTAAATATGACGCAGCATCGCCACGACATCGCCATTCAATACGACCACCCTGGTTGCCATACCGCCAGTGCGTGGGCGAAGCGTCCGCACGAGCCCGCTGCTGCCGACAAACCCGCGCTGATTGCGCATATCAAAGCCATGCTCAAAGCCCAAGACGCAGTGCTGGTGGCGCATTACTACGTGCATCCCGACTTGCAAGATTTAGCTGAAGCCACGGGCGGGATTGTTTCCGATTCGCTGGATATGGCGAATTTTGGCAACCAACATCCCGCCCAAACCATCGTCGTCGTGGGGGTGCGTTTTATGGGTGAAACCGCCAAAATTTTGAACCCTGAAAAGCGTGTATTGATGCCTGATTTAGAGGCGGAATGCTCGCTCGATTTGGGCTGTCCTGCGGATGAATTTGCGGCGTTTTGCGACGCGCATCCCGACCGCACCGTGGTTGTGTATGCCAATACCAGTGCGGCGGTTAAGGCGCGTGCCGATTGGATGGTGACCAGTTCGATAGCCTTGCCGATTGTCAAACATCTGCATGAGCGTGGCGAAAAAATCTTGTGGGCACCCGATAAACATTTGGGCGGCTATATTCAAGAGCAAACTGGCGCGGATATGTTGCTGTGGCAGGGTTCGTGCATTGTGCATGACGAATACAAAGCGCAAGAATTACTCGAATTAAAACTGCGACACGCGGGCGCGCAAGTGCTGGTACATCCTGAATCGCCGCGTGCAGTGGTGCAGTTGGCGGACGTGGTGGGCTCGACCACGCAGCTCATCAAAGCCGCGCAAAAATCCAGTGCAAAATTATTTATCGTTGCCACCGATAACGGCATCTTGCACAAGATGCGCACGCTGTGTCCCGACAAAATTTTCATCGAAGCTCCCACCGCTGGCAAAGGCGCGACTTGCAAGAGTTGCAGCCATTGCCCGTGGATGGCGATGAACGGTTTAAGCAATTTAGCGGCGGTGTTGGAACGCGGCGATAATGAAATTCACGTTGCCCCAGCCCTTATTCCGCGTGCCGTGCAACCGATTCAGCGCATGTTGGATTTCGCCAAACAAATTAACTTACCCACGCGCGGCATCGGCAACGCTTAACTTTTTCGACTTGCGATGACGCAACTGCATATCGCCACCTACAACATCCACAAAGGCTTTTCCTTATTGAATCGGCGCGTGGTGTTGCCCGCTGTACGCGAGCAGTTGCGCGGCTTAAATGCGGATGTGATTTTTTTGCAAGAAGTGCAGGGCGCGCATCACAGTCATGGCACACGGCACGCCAATTATCCCGACGGCGCGCAACATGAATTTTTAGCTGATGAGGTGTGGGCGCATCACGCTTACGGCATGAACGCGGTGTACCAAGCGGGACATCACGGCAATGCGATTTTGAGTCGCTATCCCATCGTTAAAATCCACAACGAAAACATTTCCGCGCATCGTTTTGAAAGTCGCGGGCTGCTGCATTGCGAACTCGAAATTGGCACGACGCGTGTGCATAGTTTATGTGCGCATTTTGGTTTGTTTGCGCGCGGTCGGAGTTTGCAAACGCGCGCTTTAATCGACTATGTGCAGCGCGAAATTCCTGCCGCTGCACCGTTGCTGATTGCGGGCGATTTCAACGATTGGCGCAATCAAATGAGTGCGGCATTGGCGCATGAGTTAAGTGTGCAAGATGTGTTTCATGCCCAGCACGGCAAGCCTGCCAAGAGCTTTCCAGCACCCATGCCGCTGTTCCGTCTCGATCGAATTTATACGCGCGGTTTTGTGGTGCAAAAATCGCATGTGCATGATGATTGGCAAAAACTTTCCGACCACGCCGCGCTGTCTTGTCATCTGTCCTTGCATGTCTAAATCGCATTCCATCAACGCCAATCAACTCACGCTGCTGCAAAACGCTGCGGCATATTTTCCCGCTGTGCTTGCCGACATCAAGGCGGCTGCGCACAGCATTTATTTGGAAACCTATATTTTTGCCCCCGATGCAACGGGACGCGAGGTGGCGAATGCCCTGATAGGCGCAGGCTTGCGCGGGGTATCGGTGCGCGTGTTGTTGGATGGTTTTGGTTCGGCGGCGTTGCCGCAAAGTTGGCTAGATGAGCTGCATAAAGCGGGCGTGCAAGTGCTGTGGTTTAGGCGCGGTTTTATGTTTAATTGGCATCGCCATCGTCTGCGTCGCTTGCATCGCAAATTGATTGTTATCGACGGCGAAATTGTGTTGGTCGGCGGCATCAACATCAGCGATGACGGCAGCAGTGCCAGCCAGCTCGCGCCACGTTTAGATTACGCCGTGCGCGTGCAAGGCGAGCAAGCCCTGCTGGTGCAAGCGCAGATGCGGCATTTGTGGGACATGGTGCGTTGGGCATCGTTGCGCCATCGTGTGCGCGGCATGCAACATTTATTAGTCGAAACTATCCGTCCCAATTTGCATAAAAAATTGCATTGGTTGTGGCGCGATAACGTCAATCATCGCCGCGAAATCGAGCGCGCCTATTTGCACGCCATCGCCCATGCACATCACGAAATCATCATCGCCAACGCCTATTTTTTGCCCAGCCAAAAATTCATTCGCGCCTTACAACACGCCACACAGCGCGGTGTGCGCGTGGTGTTGCTGCTGCAAGGTCGGGTTGAATATCGTGTGCAGCACTACGCCACGCACGCCTTGTACGAAAAATTATTGCGCGCGCAGGTAGAAATTTATGAATATCAGCCCAGCTTTATGCACGCCAAAGTTGCGGTGATAGATGGCTATTGGGCGACGGTTGGCTCGTCTAACATCGACCCGTTTAGTTTATTGCTGGCGCGCGAAGCCAATTTGCTGGTGCGCGATAGCGGCTTTGCACGTGAGCTGCGCGGCAGTTTATTGAGCGCAATCAGCGCGGATGCGCAACGCATCAGCTCGGCTGATTATGCCAACTGGGGTTGGCACACACAGTGGTTAAGCAAACTCAGTTATGGCTTGATACGTATGGCATTGGGGCTCATAGGCGTGGCTAGGCGATGATCATTAACTAAGGCAAAAACTTAATCCTCATCTTTCTCCTGAAAAGATAAAGCCTGCCTCAAGCACTGCGTACACACGTTATAATCTCGCCTTATGCAAATTTTTCGTGGACTCCCTTTTAATGCCAAGCCTATCGCGCTCACGGTCGGTAACTTCGACGGGGTGCATTTGGGGCATCAAGCCTTGCTGCAACAGTTGCGCGAGGCGGCACGCGCGCGTGGTTTGCAAACGGCGGTGGTGATTTTTGAGCCGCATCCGCGTGAATTTTTTACCCCGCAAACCGCGCCGGCACGGCTCACCAGCTTGCGCGAGAAGCTGCAATTTTTTGCCCAGATGCAAATTGATGATGTGTATGTG
>JARCRQ010000042.1 GCA_029850585.1 Sideroxydans sp. | reverse complement strand
AGCCCTGACTCCGCAAGAATTAAAAGACTTGATGGGCACGTTGGGTGGCATTGCTAAGGCGATCGGGCGCACGCTGTAAGCCTTTCTTTAAGGTTTAAGTCATGCAAGAAAAATTTCAAAAAATCGTTATTTTTGGCACGGGCCTCATCGGAGGCTCGTTTGCTTTGGCGTTGCGGCGCGCGCACGCGGTGGGTGAAATCGTGGGCTTTGGGCGCAGTGTCGCGACGCTGCAACAGGCGCAAGCATTGGGCGTTATCGACCGTATCGGCAGCGATGTTGCGGCTGAAGTCGGTGATGCGGATTTGGTGTTGCTTGCCACGCCTGTGGCGCAGATGAGCGAGATTTTTCAACGTATCGCGCCGCATTTAGGAACGCACACTTTAGTCACCGATGGCGGCAGCACTAAGTCTGATGTGGTCGCGGCGGCGTATGCCAACTTGGGCGACAAGGTGGCGCAATTTGTGCCCGCCCATCCGATTGCGGGCGCGGAAAAAAGTGGTGCGGCGGCAGCGTTGGCGGAGTTGTATCAAGGCAAAAAAGTGGTGCTGACCCCGCTGCCCGAAAACACGGCTGCATCGGTGGCGCGGGTGCGTGCCGCGTGGGAATTATGCGGCGCAGTGGTGAGTGAGTTAACTGCGCACCAACACGATGAAGTGTTCGCAGCGGTGAGTCATTTGCCGCATTTATTATCGTTCGCGCTGGTGCATGATTTGGCGCAACGCGACAATCGCGACCTGCTGCTATCCTTTGCCGCCAGTGGATTTCGTGACTTCACCCGCATCGCGGCAAGCTCGCCTGAAATGTGGCGCGACATTTGTTTAGCCAATCGTGAGGCGTTGTTAGGCGAGCTGCAAAGCTATGTGGCAGAGCTGCAAATTTTGCAGCGTGCTTTGCAAGACAACGATGCGCACAAGCTCGAAGAAGTGTTTAGTTTGGCGCGCGCTGTGCGCAGTAATTGGGCGGAAAAATAAGTATTGATAGGGCGGATAAGCAGTGCGTTATCCGCTATTTTTTAGGTTCCTTGTCGGATGTGCGATGCTTATCCGACCTACCGTTTTATTCTGATTTGATATGACTCACACCGATTTTCTTGATATTCCTCCGCTATTAGCCGCGCACGGCACGCTGACTTTGCCTGGCTCAAAAAGCATTTCTAATCGCATCTTGTTGTTGGCGGCGTTGGCGCGTGGCACGACCGAAATTCGCGATGTGTTGGTGTCGGATGACACCGAGCGTATGTTGGAGGGCTTGCGCAGTTTGGGTGTGAGCATCGAGCAAGTCGCCCCGACCACCTTGCGTGTAACAGGTTGCGCAGGCGCGTTCCCCGTTAAACAAGCCAGCTTGTTTTTGGGCAACGCGGGCACGGCGTTTCGTCCACTCACCGCAGCACTGGCGTTGTCGGGCGGGCATTACCAGTTGTCGGGGGTGGCGCGGATGCACGAGCGTCCGATAGCCGATTTGGTCGATGCCTTGCGCGCACTGGGCGCGAACATTGATTACACGGGTAACGATGGTTTTCCGCCGCTAGAGATTTTTCCTGCGACCTTGACCGATGCGGCTACGGTTGCGGTGCGCGGCGATGTGTCTAGCCAATTTTTAACTGCCTTGTTGATGGCGTTGCCGTTGTTGAATCGCAGCGTGAAAGTTGAAGTCATCGGCGAGCTGATTTCAAAACCGTATATCGAGATTACGCTGGCGATGATGGCGCGCTTTGGCGTGGTCGTGACGCGCGATGCGAGTCGTAGTTTTACGGTCGCAGCGGGCAGTGTCTATGTCTCGCCAGGTGTGGCGTATGTGGAAGGCGATGCCTCTTCTGCGTCGTATTTTTTGGCAGCGGGGGCGATTGGCGGCGGACCGTTGCGCATCGAAGGCGTGGGCAGCGACAGCATTCAAGGCGATGTGAAATTTGCCGACGCGCTGCAACTGATGGGCGCGCGCATTACGCAGGGCGCGAACTGGATGGAAGTGCAAGCCCCGCTGTCGGGCAAACTCACGGCAATAGATTTGGATTGCAACCACATTCCTGATGCGGCGATGACGTTGGCAGTGTTGGCATTATTTGCAGAAGGTACGACCACGCTGCGCAATATCGCCAGTTGGCGCGTCAAAGAAACCGACCGCATTCATGCGATGGCAACCGAGCTGCGCAAAGTCGGTGCGACGGTGGAAGAGGGTAGTGATTTTATTTTAGTGACACCGCCTCGAATTAAAGAAAGACGCGTTCATGCTGTGCAAAATGTTCGTGATAGGAGAGTGAGAAACAGTCTTCCTCCTTGTTCGCCAGCGTTGTTAACGAATCCTCTTAGTGGGATTGCTACTTACGACGATCACCGCATGGCGATGTGTTTTTCTTTGCTTGCATTCGCGCCGCAAGGCATACGCATCAACGAGCCGAACTGTGTGGCTAAAACGTTCCCTGATTATTTTAAGGCACTGGCGAGCGTGACCACTGCCGTGCCTGTGATTGCGATTGATGGGCCGTCGGCTTCGGGCAAAGGCACGGTGGCGCAACGTGTGGCGGCGCAATTGGGCTATCACTACTTGGACAGTGGCGCGCTGTATCGCTTGCTGGCATTAGCAGCAAGCCGCGACAAAATTTTATTGACCGATGAAATAGCTTTAAGCCTTTTAGCTGAACACATCGAAATTAAGTTTCGCAGTGAGCATATTTGGTTAGATGGCGAATTAGTCGGCGATGAATTACGCGGTGAAGCGTGTGCCGCCGCTGCGTCTAAAGTTGCCAGCTTGCCCAAAGTGCGCGCCGCCTTGTTGGCAAAGCAACACGCCTTCCGCCGCGCGCCAGGCTTGGTGGCAGACGGGCGCGACATGGCGTCGGTGGTGTTTCCTGATGCGGCGTTGAAGATATTTTTAACCGCATCAGCTAGCGCGCGCGCGGATAGACGTTATAAGCAGTTGAAACAAAAAGGAATGGATGCTAATATCGCCGCCCTTTTGCAGGACATAGAGGCGCGCGACACTCGCGATACACAGCGTAGCGTCGCCCCTTTGCAACAGACCGCAGGTGCAATTTTGTTAGAAACCACCGCCCTGAATATCGAGCAAGCAGTAGGGTTTGTAACCGATGCGTACACGCGGGTATGTCCAAAAAACTAGCCCCGATGACTCTCCGTTGTTGGGAATTTTAGCGGCACTCAAACTAATTTGAGTGCCGCTAAGGGAATCTCTAAGAATAGAAATTCCCTAAACTAACCCGCCGTGTAAACGGTATTACTCTTAGGTGTATTCAATGAACGCAACTGCATCCGCTGTACTTAACCCCGATAGTTTCGCCGCCATGTTTGAAGAAAGTTTGACCCGCAAAGAAATGCGCGCGGGCGAACTGATTACCGCACAAGTTGTGCGTGTTGATCACAACGTGGTCGTTGTAAATGCTGGTTTGAAATCTGAAAGTTTGATTGCTATCGAAGAATTCCTCGATGCTAAAGGCGAATTAGAAGTTAAAGCTGGCGACTTCATTACCGTCGCGATTGAATCGCTGGAAAACGGTTATGGCGAAACTAAATTGTCACGCGAAAAAGCGAAACGCTTGGCTGCATGGCACGACCTCGAAATCGCGATGGAAGAAGGCGCGATTGTTGAAGGCTTCGTGAGCGGCAAAGTTAAGGGCGGTTTGACAGCGATGGTTAACGGTATCCGCGCATTCTTGCCGGGTTCATTGGTTGACGTTCGTCCCGTTAAAGACACCACACCTTATGAAAATAAAGTGATGGAATTGAAAGTTATCAAGCTCGATCGTAAACGCAACAACGTGGTGGTTTCACGTCGCGCTGTGTTGGAAGCCTCACAAGGTGCTGACCGCGAAGCGATTATGGAAAACCTCAAAGAAGGCGCAATCGTTAAGGGCGTGGTTAAAAACATCACGGACTACGGCGCATTTGTTGACTTGGGCGGTATTGATGGCTTGTTGCATATCACTGACTTGGCATGGCGTCGTGTTAAACATCCGTCAGAAGTGTTGACGGTTGGTGAAGAAGTTGAAGCGAAAATTTTGAAATTCGATCAAGAAAAGAATCGTGTTTCTCTGGGTATCAAACAAATGGGCGACGATCCTTGGAATGGTTTGGCACGTCGTTACCCAACTGGCACACGCATGTTCGGTAAAGTCACTAACCTGACTGACTACGGTTCATTCGTTGAAATCGAACAAGGTATCGAAGGTCTGGTACACGTTTCAGAAATGGATTGGACAAACAAAAACGTACACCCTTCTAAAGTCGTGTCCTTAGGCGATGAAGTTGAAGTGATGATTCTGGAAATTGACGAAGCACGTCGTCGTATTTCTTTGGGTATGAAACAATGCAAAACCAACCCTTGGGATGATTTTGCTGCAACCCACAAAAAGAATGACAAAGTGCGTGGCGCGATTAAATCAATCACTGACTTTGGCGTGTTCATCGGTTTGGATGGCGGCATCGACGGTCTGATTCACTTGTCAGATTTGTCATGGAATCAACCTGGCGAAGAAATGGTACGCAACTACAAGAAGGGCGATGAAATTGAAGCTGTGGTACTGGCGATTGATGTTGAACGTGAACGCATTTCATTGGGCATCAAGCAAATGGAAGCTGATCCATTCGGCGGTTTCGCAACCAGCAATGAAAAAGGCGCAGTGGTCACAGGTACAGTTAAATCATTGGATGCTAAGGGTGCGGTAATTGCCTTGGCGGGCGATGTGGAAGCGTACTTGAAGGCTTCAGAAGTGTCGGTTGACCGTGTTGAAGATATTCGCACGCACTTGAAAGAAGGCGATTCAGTCACTGCCGTTATCATCAATGTGGATCGCAAAAATCGCGGTATCAACTTGTCGATTAAAGCACTGAACAAAGCTGAAGAATCTGCTGCAATGCAAAAATTCTCGGCTGAAAATTCAGCGAATGCAGGCACGACCAATTTGGGCGCATTGCTCAAAGCGAAAATGTCTGGCAGCAAAACCGAAGCGTAATTTGAGGTCAGCATGACGCGTTCAGATTTAATCGCAAAACTTGCCGAAAAGTATCCGCAGCTCTTAGCTAAGGATGCTGAAATGGCTGTCAAAGTTATTTTGGATAGTTTGACCAACGCGCTCGCGCGTGGCGGTCGAATTGAGATTCGTGGCTTTGGTAGCTTCGCTCTAAACTACCGCCCGCCTAGACAGGGACGCAATCCCAAAACAGGCGACGCGGTGAAAGTGCCGGCGAAATATGTGCCGCATTTTAAGGCGGGCAAAGAGTTGCGCGAACGGGTTAGCGAAGCGCAAGTTGACTAAGTAAAAGCGTTGCAGGAAAGGCGGTATATCGAAAGATATACCGCCTTTTTTATCGCCTTTTTATGCTATCGTGCGCGGTCTTTTTTGTCGAGATTGCCTGATGCCTTATCTAATTTGGCTGTTGCGTTTTGTGCTGTTTATGTTGCTGTTGGGCTTAGGCATTAAAAATAATCAGCCCGTGACCTTGCACTACTTTTTGCAACTGCAATGGCACACCAGTTTAGTCATGCTGCTGTTACTGTTTTTTATGTTGGGCGTTGCCGTTACCGCCTTCGCGCTCATCGTCAATGTGCTGCAACAACGTCGCGAAATTGCGCGTTTACAGGCGGCTTTACTCGTGCAAACCCAGCTCGCTGCCGTGCCCGCATCTGGGCAACTGTCTTTCACTTCTATCGTCTAAAAATATGGAATTTCAACTTTGGATGTTGCTAATTTTGCCGCTGTTTTTTGCTATGGGTTGGCTGGCAGCGCGCATCGACCTTAAAGATAATCTAGCGGACAGCGGCGCGCTTCCTGCGTCCTATTTTCAAGGCTTAAATTTTTTGCTCAACGAGCAGCAAGACAAGGCCATCGCAGCGTTTATCGAAGTGGTCAAAGTTGATCCGCAAACCATCGAGTTGCACTTTGCTTTAGGCAGTTTATTTCGTCGCCGTGGCGAGGTCGATCGGGCGTTGCGTATGCACCACAACTTAGTCGATCGCGCCGATTTGGATGACGACAAACGTCAGCAAGCGGTGTTTGAATTGGCGCAAGATTATTTGAAAGCGGGCATCTTAGATAGAGCTGAAAGTTTGTTTCGTGAGCTGGGTAAATCCGCATACGCGCAGCAAGCCTTTGAGTTTTTGTTAGAGCTGTTTCAAAAAGAACACGACTGGCACAAAGCCATTCAATTAGTGCAGCGGCGCAGCGCGCAAAGCAAAGTTTCTTATCACACTGAGATTGCTTTTTTTCAGTGCGAATTAGCTGCCGAGAAAATCACAGCAGGTGACGATGTCGCGGCGCACGAGCATTTGCGGCAAGCCCTGTTAAGCAATCCAAAATCGGTGCGCGCCAGTTTGATGTTGGGCGATTTGTGGTTAAGCGAAGGCAAATTTATCGAGGCGATTGATGTGTGGCAAAGCATCGAACAGCAAGATCCGCAGTATTTGCCACTGGCAGCCGATCGCTTGCTGGCAGCCTATTGCAGCATCGAAAAAGAAGCCGAGGGCGTGGCGTTGCTGCGTGAGTATTTGAATAAATATCATGCGCATGATTTGCTCAATGTGGTGTTTGCTGGCGTGCAAAAAAATGAGGGCAGTGCGGCGGCGTATCAATTAGTCCGTGATGAATTAGAGCGCAATCCGAGCTTGTTGGGCTTGGATAAATTGCTCGAAGCCCGCTTGTTGGATGTGCCGCTAGATAAACGTGCCGACTTGGAATTAGTCAAAAATCTGGTGCATAAACGCACGCGTAATCTAGCCTTGTATCACTGCAAATCATGCGGCTTCAAAGCGCAAAAATTTTACTGGCATTGTCCCGCTTGCCAAGCGTGGGATAGCTACTCACCCCGTCGCACCGAAGAAACGGGCAGCACTTTATGAGCCTCTTAAATATGAACGATCCGAAAATTATTATCGCGTTGGATTACGCATCCGCCACCCCCGCTTTAGCACTTGCCGAACGTCTTGATCCCGCCGCCTGTCGCCTCAAAGTGGGCAAAGAACTCTTCACGGCAGAGGGCCCGCAAGTCATCGAAAAGCTGATGCAGCGTGGCTTTGAAATTTTCCTTGATTTGAAATTTCACGACATTCCCAACACCACCGCGCACGCCTGCAAAGCCGCTGCCGAATTAGGCGTGTGGATGGTCAATGTGCACGCCTTAGGTGGACGCAAAATGTTGACCGCCGCCGCCGATGCGATTGCTAATTGCAGCCGTCCACCTAAGCTCATCGCGGTGACCATGTTGACTAGCATGGCGGCAGAAGATTTAGCCGATATTGGGATTGCTGAATCGCCTGCGCAAATGGTGTTGCGACTGGCAACATTGACGCGTAATTGCGGCTTAGATGGCGTGGTGTGTTCGGCGCAAGAAGCGACCTTGTTACGCGAAAAATTAGGCAAGGATTTTGTCTTGGTCACACCCGGCATTCGCCCCGCTGCGGCGAGCTTGGATGACCAGTCACGGGTGATGACTCCTTACGCGGCATTGGCGGCGGGTGCGAGTTATTTAGTCATCGGGCGACCCATTACGCAAGCCGCCGACCCGCTCGCTGCCTTAATAAAAATCAATCAAGAAATAGGAGTAGGCGCATGACGATGTTGCCAAAATTTAGTGACGCGCGCGTGTTGGTGGTGGGCGATGTGATGTTGGATCGCTATTGGTTTGGCGACGTGCATCGCATCTCGCCTGAAGCCCCTGTGCCTGTGCTCAAAGTTGACCGCGTCGATGAGCGTCCGGGCGGTGCGGCAAACGTGGCGCGCAACATTGCGTCCTTGGGTGCGCACGCGACTTTGCTGTCGGTGGTAGGCGATGACGAGGCGGGGTCGTGTTTAGAAAAATTATTGGCGCAACACAGCAATCTCAATGCGATTTTGCATCGCGATGCGAGTGTTTCGACCATTATCAAATTGCGCGCCATTGCCCGTCAGCAACAACTGCTACGCATCGACTTTGAAACGCCGCCTTCGCACGAAGTGTTGAATGCTGCACTGGAAGATTTCCACGCGCAAATGCAGCACGCCGACGTGGTGATTTTGTCCGACTATGGCAAGGGCGGCTTGGCGCATATCGCGCAGATGATTGCGTGGGCGAGAGCAGCGGGCAAGCCCGTATTGGTTGACCCCAAAGGCGCGGATTACGAACGCTATCGCGGTGCTACTTTGCTTACACCGAATCGCAGCGAATTCCGCGATGTGGCTGGCAGTTGGGCGAACGATGCCGAACTCAATAGCAAGGCTGAGACTTTGCGTGTGGCGTTGGGCTTAGAGGCGTTGTTGGTCACGCGCAGCGAAGAAGGCATGAGCTTGTATGAAGCGCACGGCATCAGCCACGAACCCGCGCAATGCCGCGAAGTGTTTGACGTGAGCGGCGCAGGCGACACCGTGATTGCCACGCTGGCAGTGATGTTGGCGACGGGGGCAGATTTGCGTGATGCCATGCACATCGCCAATCGCGCTGCTGGCATCGTGGTCGGCAAGCTCGGCACAGCGGTGGTGAATCGCGAAGAAATTATTAAAGATATGCAGTAGGGGCGTATGCCATACGCCCCTACGTTTTTAAGGAGAAAAACATGTACTACATCGTTACTGGCGCGGCTGGTTTTATTGGTTCTAATTTAGTCAAAGCGTTGAACGCGCGCGGCGAGAACAACATCATCGCGGTGGACAATTTTAAGAACGCCGACAAGTTCAAAAACTTAGTCGATTGCGAAATTGCTGATTACTTAGGCAAAGAAGAATTCTTAGAAAAACTCAAAGAAGGTTACTTTGACGGCTTGGTGCGCGCCGTGCTGCATCAGGGCGCATGTTCTGACACCATGGAATCTGATGGTCGCTACATGATGGAAAACAATTACCAATACACTTTGGAATTGTTGAACTACTGCCAAAACGAAGAAATCCCTTTGCTCTATGCCTCGTCCGCCTCGGTCTATGGCGGCGGCAGCGTTTTCAAAGAAAGCCGCGAGTTTGAATCGCCGCTCAATGTCTATGCCTATTCCAAATTTTTATTCGACCAAATCGTGCGCCGCCGCTGGCACAAACGCAGCGCGCAAATCGTTGGCTTACGTTACTTCAACGTGTACGGCGCGCGTGAACAACACAAAGGCCGCATGGCTTCCGTGGCGTATCACTTTTTCAACCAATATCGCAAGGAGGGAAAAGTAAAACTGTTTGCGGGCTGCGACGGCTACGCTGATGGTGGACAACTACGCGATTTCGTCTCGATAGAAGACGTGGTTAAAGTGAATATGTACTTTTTGGACAACCCACAAAAGTCAGGCATTTTCAATTTAGGTACAGGACAAGCGCAGAGCTTTAACGATGTCGCCGCAGCCACCATAAACACCCTGCGCGTCGCGGAAGGTAAGCCCACCTTGAGCTTGGCGGAGTTAGGCGAGCAAGGTTTAATCAGCTACATCCCCTTCCCCGACGCGCTCAAAGGCAAATACCAAAGCTACACCCAAGCCGACATCAGCGCGCTACGCGGCGCGGGTTACAGCGAAGCGTTTTTGACGGTAGAGCAAGGCACGGCGCGCTATGTAGAGCAGATGCTCAAACAGGTGTGATAAATAAGCCGAGAAACGTCCTAATAGTCACCATGACGAGGCTTAAATTTCGCTTTTCAAAAGCAACAATGGAGTGCATTTGACATGGAAGAGGTGATTAAATTTATTGGGGGTACGGCAATAGTAATCGCCACAATTGCGTGGTTGATAAAGTCATTGATTGGGCATTTACTTAGCAAGGATGTGGAAATATTTAAGTCAAATCTTAAATATCAATCAGAGCATGGCAACCACCTTCTAATGCAAAAGATTGCTTTGTACAAAGAGGTCGCCAATCCCGTTATCGAGTTGATAGTTAAAGCGCAACACAATGGTCAATTAAGTAAAGACGATTTGCAGAAATTTGATAAAGACCGCCTCGCTACTACCGCTTTATTGGCAATGTTCGCACCAGTCACCGTATTCGATAAATATAATCAGATGATTGATTATATTTATGATGCTGTGGAGCTAAAGCAGACGTGGCGGTTTGATATTTTTCGTGGCAAAGCATTAGTGTTTCTTTCTAGCGTGCGTGGTGACATAGGCTTGTATACAGATGCTGTCGAATACAACGGTACTAGATAAATGAAGCTCACAACTTTTAAGGCAAGTCGAGGTATTCCACACTAGTTTGCGTAAAGCGCAATAACCAACGGGCATTGCGCCGCATGGTTTATTCGGTTCAATGCGCTACGCTTTTCACCCTACAACTCAGATTGTTTTGAAGAAGAATAGATTCAGGTTCGTCGCTTGAAGTGATTACAAGACAAGCTATTTTTTGTTAAAATGCTATCAATGATTACAAAAAGGAGTGTGAGATGGCGACGAATTTGGTGGTGCGTAATGTTGAAGAAAATGTCGCGCTGGCGTTGAAGCAGTTGGCGGCTTCGCACGGTCGCAGCGCGGAAGCCGAGCATCGAGAAATTTTGCGTTCGGTGTTGCAGCGTCCTAAGCGTCGCTCGCTCGCGGAGGTTTTGTCGGCGATGCCCAATGTAGGTGAGGATGCCGACTTTAATTTCCGCAATTCATAAAAGACGATGTTTCTAGTCGATACCAATGTGATTAGCGAGGCGCGTAAAGGTGCTAAAGCGAACCTAGGCGTTAAGCAATTCTTCAAAGAAACCGATGCGGATGAGCTGTATTTGGCGGTGCAAACGATAGGCGAAATTCGTCGCGGCTTGGAGGGCATTCGGTATCGCGGCGACCTGCCGCAAACGCGGAAATTAGAAGCGTGGCTGGATGGTTTGGTGCTTGAGTTCGCCGATAAAATTTTAACCTTTGATGAAGAGTGCGCTCAAGTGTGGGGACGACTCATGTCGCCTCATCCGCAACATGCTATCGACAAGCAAATTGCGGCGATTGCTTTGATACATGACTTAACCGTCGTCACGCGCAACGTTGATGATTTTCGCGGCACGGGCGTGGTAATCAAAAATCCCTTTATATAAAAGTGCAATACACCAATCATTAAAAAATCTATGTACCCCACCCTAGAAAATTTCGTTGGTAACACGCCGTTGGTGCAGCTCAAGCGCATACCTGGCAACACCAGCAATGTCTTGCTCGCCAAGCTGGAAGGCAATAACCCTGCGGGCTCTGTGAAAGACCGTCCAGCCTTGTCGATGATCGTTCGCGCTGAGGCGCGCGGCGACATTAAGCTAGGTGACACGCTGATTGAAGCCACGTCTGGCAATACGGGGATTGCGCTGGCGATGGCGGCAGCGATGCGTGGTTACAAAATGATTTTGGTGATGCCTGAAAATCAAAGCGCGGAGCGTAAGCAAACCATGCGTGCGTTTGGTGCGGAGCTGATTTTAACGGCGCAAGCGGGCAGTATGGAGCTGGCGCGTGACACCGCTGAAAATCTGCGCGCAGCGGGGCGCGGCATCATTCTCGATCAGTTCGCCAATCCCGATAATCCGCTCGCGCATTACGAGGGCACTGCGCCTGAAATTTGGCGCGACACGCGCGGCACGCTGACGCATTTTGTCAGCAGCATGGGCACGACAGGCACGATTATGGGTTGCTCGCGCTTTTTCAAAGAGCAAAACCCTGCCATCCAAATCATCGGTGTGCAGCCCGAAGCGGGCGCGCAAATTCCAGGCATTCGTAAGTGGAGCGCGGAGTATTTACCGAGCATTTATAGCGATAAAAATATCGACCAAATTGAATACGTTAATCAGACCGATGCAGAAACTATGACGCGCCGCTTGGCGGCGGAAGAAGGCATTTTTTGTGGCATTTCGTCGGGCGGTGCATTGAGCGTGGCACTGCGCATTTCGCAACAAGTGGAGAACGCCGTGATTGCTTTTATCGTCTGCGATCGCGGTGATCGTTATCTATCAACAGGCGTGTTCCCCGTGTAGGGCATCTCGTAAAATCCAAATCTCTTCGCGATGCGTTGTTACTCACCCCCAGCTACAACGCCTGAGGACAAGCAAAAAATTACTCCTTACATAGTCTGTCTATGCGCGTCGTAATTTTTTGTTCGCGCCTTCACACGAAACAAGGAGCGAATGCGACTATGTTTCATGGGGAAACCCCTTGCGGGCTAGCTTCGCTTTTCGCACCAATCTTGCAGCTTTAGCTGCGTAGCTTGGTGGTGATGCCCTTAGCGGGTAGATATTTGAATTTTTCGAGACACCCTAAAATTAAGAAGAAATAATCAATGTTTTGTGAACTTCGCTTGAGCAGTTAGAATGCCGCCCCTATGAATACAGTCCAACTTTCCGTCGTCATTCCCGTTTATAACGAAGAGCAAGGTTTACATACTTTGTTTGACCGTTTGTATCCCGCGCTTGACGCGCTCGGCATCAGCTACGAAGTGGTGTTTATCAACGATGGTAGCCGCGATCGCTCGCCCGCCATTTTGCGTGAGCAATTTCAAATACGTCCTGATGTGACGCGCGTGATTTTGTTTAACGGCAACTTCGGTCAGCACATGGCAATCATGGCGGGCTTTGAACATACGCGGGGGATGCGCGTGGTCACCTTGGATGCGGATTTGCAAAATCCCCCTGAAGAAATCGGCAAGTTGTTAGCCAAGATGGATGAGGGCTTTGACTACATCGGCTCGATACGTAAACAGCGCAACGACAGTTGGTGGCGACATGTTGCGTCGCGTGCCATGAACAATTTTCGCGAACGCATTACGCGCATCAAAATCACCGATCAGGGCTGCATGTTGCGCGCCTATAGCCGCGACATTATTGATGCGATTAACTCGTGCAAAGAAGTGAATACTTTTATTCCCGCGCTGGCTTATACCTTCGCGCGTCGCCCCGCCGAAGTGGTAGTGGAGCACGAAGAACGCGCCGAAGGCGAATCGAAATACTCGCTATACAGTTTGATACGTTTGAACTTTGATTTGATGACGGGCTTTTCGGTGGTGCCGCTGCAATGGTTCTCCATGTTCGGCATCATCACCTCGTTATTCTCCGCGCTGTTTTTTGTGTTCTTGGTGATACGCCGCGTCATCGTCGGCCCTGAAGCCGAAGGCTTATTTACCTTGTTCGCGCTGCTGTTTTTTATGATTGGTATCACGCTGTTCGGCATTGGTTTATTAGGCGAATACGTCGGACGAATTTATCAGCAAGTGCGCCACCGTCCGCGCTATTTACTTGAAGCGGTATTGGAACAAAAACCATGAGTCGTGCGGTCGTTTTTGCTTATCACAATGTCGGCGTGCGTTGCCTGAATGTGCTGTTGGCGCATGGCGTTGAGGTCGCGTTGGTGGTGACACATTGCGACAATCCTGCGGAAAATATTTGGTTCGAGAGCGTAGCAAATCTAGCAGCGTTGCATGGTATCGAAGTCATCACGCCCGCCAACCCGAATACCCCTGAAGTCATAGAAAAAATCCGCGCGTTAGCACCTGATTTTTTCTTTTCGTTTTATTACCGCGAAATGTTAAAGCCTGAATTGTTGGCGATTCCTAAACACGGCGCGCTGAATATGCACGGCTCTTTGTTGCCGCACTATCGCGGTCGCGTGCCGGTGAATTGGGCAATTATTCGCGGCGAAACGCAAACGGGTTCGACCCTGCATTACATGACCGAAAAGCCCGACAACGGCGACATCGTGGCGCAACAAGCTGTACCGATTTTGCCCAACGACACGGCTTTGCAAGTGTTCCAAAAAGTCACGGTTGCAGCGGAAATCGCTTTGAATAATGTGCTGCCCGATTTGTTGGCGGGGCGCGCACCAGCGGTAAAGCAAGACTTAACGCAAGGTGGCTATTTTGGTGGTCGCAACGCCGCCGACGGCGTGGTGAATTGGGCGCAATCTGCGCTGCAAATTCACAACCTAGTGCGCGCGGTAGCCCCGCCGTATCCAGGCGCGACGACTAGCTTGCTGGGCAAGCCGATGCGCATTTTGCAAACGTTGCTGACGAAGTGTTCCGCTGCGGGTGCGCCGCCGAGCTTTTATGTGAAAGACGGCAAAGCTTTTGCGATTTGTGGACAGGGCGTGTTGCGCGTGGTGAGTTTTGAGCTGGATAGTGTTGAGATGAGTGCGCAAGAATTTGCGGCGCAATTTGGTTTAGAAAAGTTTGAATTTAATCGTTAAGGAAAAGCAATGAAAAAAGTATTGATTTTGGGTGTGAATGGCTTCATCGGTCACCATTTGTCCAACAAGATTTTGCAGACGACAGACTGGGAAGTTTATGGCATGGACATGAGTTCAGATCGCATCAGCGACATTATTGACCACGAGCGTTTTCATTTCTTTGAAGGCGACATCACCATCAACAAAGAGTGGGTTGAATACCACGTTAAAAAATGCGATGTGATTCTGCCGTTGGTGGCGATTGCCACGCCTTCGACTTACGTTAAACAACCGCTGCGCGTGTTTGAATTGGACTTTGAAGCCAACTTGCCTATCGTGCGTGCGGCAGTGAAATACAACAAACATTTGGTGTTCCCATCGACTTCCGAAGTGTATGGCATGTGTCACGACGAAGAATTCGATCCCGCTGAATCTGAATTGATTTGCGGTCCGATTAACAAACCGCGTTGGATTTATTCATGCTCGAAACAGTTGATGGATCGCGTGATTTGGGGCTACGGCATGGAAGGCTTGAACTTCACGCTGTTCCGTCCGTTTAACTGGATTGGTGCAGGCTTGGATTCTATTCATACTGCTAAAGAAGGCAGCTCACGCGTGGTGACGCAATTTTTGGGTCATATCGTGCGTGGCGAAAATATCAGTTTGGTGGATGGCGGGATGCAAAAACGCGCCTTCACTTACATCGACGACGGCATCAACGCGCTGATGAAAATTATCGAAAATAAAGACGGCATTGCAACTGGCAAAATTTACAACATTGGTAATCCAACCAACAATCATTCCATTCGCGATTTGGCTGACATGATGATGAAATTGGCGCATGAATTCCCAGAATATCAAGCCTCGGCAAAGAAGGTGAAAATCGTTGAAACGACTTCTGCCGCTTACTACGGTACAGGTTACCAAGACGTGCAAAATCGTGTACCAAAAATCACCAATACTTGCGAAGAATTGAACTGGAAACCAACGGTGAATATGGCGGACACGCTGCGCAACATTTTCGTCGCGTATCGCAGCCAAGTTGCCGAAGTCAAACACTTGGTGGACTAACAGCTGGATTCAGGATGCGAGATTCAGGAGGGGCGGGGCATAGCCCCGCTTTTCTGTTAATCAATCCTCAATCCTCGTTCTTGATTCGCCAACCCCCCAATCCTGCTTTTCCTATATGAAAAAAATTGCCCTAAAAATTGATGTCGATACTTATCGCGGTACGCGCGTTGGTGTGCCGCGTTTAGTTGAAACTTTGCAACGCCACCAGGCGGGGGCGACGTTCTTTTTCTCGTTGGGAAAAGATCACACGGGGCGCGCCATTAAGCGCGTGTTTCGTCCTGGTTTTTTAGGCAAGGTGTCGCGCACTTCAGTGCTGGAGCATTACGGCATTAAGACTTTGCTGTACGGCACTTTATTGCCCGCACCGGACATCGGTAAAAAATGCGCGGACATTTTGCGCAGCGTGCGCGAGGCGGGATTTGAGACAGGCATTCATTGCTATGACCATATTCGCTGGCAAGATTATGTGGTCGATAAAGATGAAGCCTGGACGCGCCATGAATTGGATTTAGCGGTGGCGCGTTATAGCGAAATTTTTGGCGATGCGCCGCACGCGCACGCGGCAGCGGGTTGGCAGATGAATCGTCATGGTTTGCGTTACATGCAGCATTTAGGATTTGCATACAGTTCGGACACGCGCGGCACGCATCCGTTTATACCCACTTGCAACGCCGAAATTATTGCAGTGCCGCAATTACCGACCACCTTGCCGACCTTAGATGAGCTGATGAATCAAGAGGGTATGACGCTGGATAAATTAGCCGAACATCTGCTGCAACTTACCGCGACAGAAAGCGCGACAGGGCATGTATATACCTTGCATGCGGAGTTAGAAGGGCAAAAATGGATGCCGATATTTGAGCAGTTGTTGGCGGGCTGGCAGGCGCAAGGCTATGAGCTGGTGGCGATGCAGGATTATTTAGCCAGTCTGGATGCGGCGAGTTTGCCGCGCTGCGAAGTCAAAATGCAGGAGCTGGCGGGGCGCGTCGGGACGCTGGCAACGCAAGTGGAATAGTACACATGCTAAGAGGCGTGGAATCCTCTGCGCGCTCCGACTGATTACTTATGCGCACCGCGCCATTACCGACTCTTATGCTGATGGTAGTAAGCAATCAAGCCATTAGTTGAAGCATCATGCTTGAGCTCATCGGGTAGGTGTTGGATTTCGGGCAAGATTTTATGGGCGAGTTGTTTGCCCAGTTCTACGCCCCATTGATCAAAAGGATTGATATTCCAAATCACGCTTTGCACGAATACTTTGTGTTCGTATAGCGCAATTAACATGCCTAGCGTGTGCGGATTAAGTTGCTCAAACAACAGGGTATTGGATGGGTTGTTGCCTTGGAATACTTTATGTGGCAACAGTTTTTCGAGTGCTTCGCCGTGTAAACCTTGCGCGTTCAACTCCGCACGCGCCTCGTGTTTGGTTTTCCCCAGCATCAAGGCAGCACTTTGCGCAAAACAGTTGGCTAACAGAATGGCGTGATGATCGCCCAAAGGATTATGGCTGCGTAAAGCAACTAAAAAATCCGCTGGTATCATGCGTGTGCCTTGATGAATCAGCTGATAAAACGCGTGCTGACCATTGCTGCCCGACTCGCCCCACACCACCATGCCCGTGTCGTAATCAACGGGCTTTCCGTCGCGATCAATACTCTTGCCGTTGCTCTCCATATCCAGTTGTTGCAAGAATGCGGCGAAGCGATTGAGGTAAAAATCGTAAGGAAATAAACCGCTTGAAGTGTCGCCAAAAAAATTGCCATACCACACGCCTAGCATCGCCAAAATAACGGGCATATTTTTTTCTAACGGCGCGTGACGGAAATGTTCATCCATGGCGTGACCGCCCGCGAGCAATTGTTCAAATTGATCCATGCCTAAATACAGCGCAATCGGCAAGCCTATCGCCGACCAGAGCGAATAGCGTCCGCCCACCCAATCCCAAAATTCAAAAACGTTTTGCGCCGCGATGCCAAATTGTGCAGTCGCGGCGAGGTTGGTTGAAACGGCGACAAAATGTTGTGCCACGGCAGCTTCATCGCCGAGTTGTGCGACTAACCAAGCGCGCGCGGAATGGGCGTTGGTGAGTGTTTCTTGTGTGGTAAAAGTCTTGGAGCTAATCACGAACAGCGTGCTGGACGCATCGACTTTTTTTAAGATTTCCACTAAATGTGAAGCATCCACATTGGAGACAAAATGCGCGCGCAATTCGTCGCGCCCATAAGGTTTGAGTGCTTGACACACCATCAAAGGTCCTAAGTCTGAACCGCCGATACCGATGTTGATGATGTCGGTGATGGCTTTGCCCGTAAAGCCTAGATGTGTACCGTTGCGCACGGCATCGGAAAAGCTGCGCATCCGCGCTAACACACTATGCACCGCAGGCATCACGTCGCGACCTTCAAATAACACGGGCTGATTGCTGCGATTGCGTAAGGCGGTATGTAAGGCGGCGCGCTGTTCGGTGTGATTGATTTTTTCACCCTTAAACATGGCGGCGGTGTGGGCGGGTAAAGCGGCTTGCTGGGCGAGCTGCATCAGCAGTTGCATGGTTTGCGTGGTGATACGATTTTTTGAATAATCTAAAAAAATGCCATCCAGTTGTAATGAGAATTTTTCAAAGCGCATGGCATCGTCGTCGAACATCTGCCGCATGGTCAGCTCAGCAATATCTTTGTGGTGTTGCAGCAAGGCTTGCCAAGCAGGGGTGCGAGTAACTTTTGACATGAAGGTGGACAGTGGGGCGTGAAGAAAAATGGCGCGGATTATAAGGCTAAAAACCTGCTCAGCAGGGCGACCATTAGTCGGAGCAGACAGGCGGACAGTGTCAAATTAACAGCTGATGCTAAATACCAATTCACAGCTCGCCACTAATCCAGTAAAGTAGCGACCCGTTTCACACTATAAGAGCTAAAAAAATGAGTATTAAAGGACAACAATTACAAGATCCATTTCTGAACACTTTGCGTAAAGAGCATGTTCAAGTCGGCATTTATTTGGTCAATGGTATTAAGTTGCAAGGTCATATTGAATCGTTCGATCAATATGTCGTTTTGTTGAAAAATACCGTCACTCAAATGGTTTACAAGCACGCTATTTCGACCATCGTTCCTGCTCGTCCCGTCACCGTTCCTGTTGAAAATTCCGCTGAATAATGCAGCAAACCTCCTCTGGTCCTGAATCCGCGCTATTAGTCAGTATCGACTTAGGAGATACCGATTATCACGAGAGTTTGGCGGAGCTGCGCCTGCTCGCCGAAACGGCAGGGGTGCGTGTGTTGGCAACCGTTGAAGCGAAGCGACAACGCCCTGATGCTGCCTTGTTTGCAGGCAGCGGTAAGGTGCAAGAAATCGCCGCCATGGTTGAGCAAATGGAAGTGCCTTTGGTGATTTTTAATCACGAATTGTCGCCTGCGCAAATGCGTAATTTAACGACGCAGTTAGGTACGCGCGTCATCGACCGCACCATGTTGATTTTGGATATTTTTGCGCAGCGTGCGCAAAGTCACGAAGGTAAAGTGCAGGTTGAATTAGCCCAGCTCAAGTATTTGTCCACGCGCTTGGTCGGGCAAAACGCCGACATGGGGCAGCAAAAGTTCGCCGTAGGCGCGCGTGGACCAGGCGAGACGCAGCTGGAGTTGGATAGACGTAAATTAGACAAGCGAGTGCACTTGCTTAAAGAGCGACTGGAAAAATTAAAAGGTCAGCGCGATTTGCTGCGCCGTTCGCGTAATCGTTCCGACGTGTTATCGGTGTCGATTGTGGGTTATACCAACGCGGGTAAATCGACCTTATTCAATCGCCTCACCAAGGCGAATGTGTATGTGGCGAATCAGTTGTTCGCCACGCTGGATACCACTTCCCGCCGTATGTATGCGGAAGGGCAGGGCGAGATTGTGGTGTCGGATACGGTGGGGTTTATTCGCCATTTGCCGCATGGTTTGGTCGCTGCGTTTCGCAGCACGCTGGAGGAAACCATACAGGCGGATGTGTTGCTGCATGTAGTGGATTTGAGCAACCCCAATCACGATGACCAAATCGCTGAGGTGAATAAAGTCTTGGCAGAAATCGACGCAGGCGATATTCCGCAGATTTTAGTGTTCAATAAAATTGACCAAGTTGAGGGTGTTGAAGCGGGTGTGATTCGCGATGAGCATGATAGAATCTCGCGCGTTTTTTTAAGCGCGCAAAGCGGCGCAGGCTTGGAAGATTTGCGCCAAACTTTGTTGGAAATTCGTGCGGCGCGTCAAGCTGCCACAATTATTGAGAAGCAACTTAAACAAGCGAGAGAGTCATGGGAATAAACGATCCGCAATGGGGCAAGAACAACAACGGTGGCCCGCCTGATTTAGAAGAATTGTTACGTAAATTAAACGCCAAAATTGCCGCCCTGATGGGCGGTAAAAATGCGCGTGGCAATAACAACGGCAGCAACAATGGCGCGCCCAATACGCCTACCCCTAGCATTGCGGGTGGCGTAGGTTTGGTGGCGATTATTGGTCTGTTCATTTGGTTGGCGACGGGTTTTTATATTGTCGATGCGAGTCAGCGCGGCGTGGTGTTGCGTTTTGGTAAGCAAGTAGAAACGACCGAGGCGGGGCCGCGTTGGCACTTTCCGTATCCGATTGAAACCGTGGAAATGGTCAACTTGAGTCAAGTGCGCACCATGGAAGTCGGCTATCGCGACAACGTCAAAAATAAAATGTTGAAAGAGTCGCTGATGCTGACCGACGATGAAAATATCATCGACATTCAGTTCGCCGTGCAATACACCTTGCGCGATCCAGGCGAGTATTTATTTAACAACCGCAATCCCGATGAGAACGTGCGTCAAGCGGCGGAGACAGCGATACGCGAAGTGGTAGGTAAAAGCACTATGGATAAAGTGTTGTACGAAGAACGCGAAAAAGTCGCGGTCGATGTCACCAAGCTGATTCAAGAAGTGTTGGATAGATACAAGTCGGGCATCGTGGTGAAGCAAATCACCATGCAAGGCACGCAGCCGCCAGAGCAAGTGCAAGCGGCGTTTGAAGATGCGGTAAAAGCGGGGCAAGACCGTGAGCGTCAAAAGTCCGAAGGCGATGCTTACGCGAAAGATATTGTGCCGCGTGCCAAGGGGATGGCGGCGCGCTTGAAGGAAGAATCAGAAGGTTATAAGCAGAGCGTGATTGCCAATGCCGAGGGTGATGCCAGTCGCTTTAAGCAAATTTTAGTTGAGTATGAAAAAGCCCCGCAGGTGACGCGTGAGCGTATGTACATCGACATGATGTCGCAGGTGATGGGCAATATCAGCAAGGTGATGGTCGATCAAAAAAATGGCAATAGCATGTTGTATTTACCTTTGGATAAATTGATCGAAGCCAGTCGTAGCGGCGCAGCTGTGGCAGAAGTTGCGCCTGTGGCGGCAGCACCCGCGAGTTCGCAAAGTAATGACAACAGTGCGGCGCAGCGGGCGCGTGACTCTTTGCTTAGTCGTGATCGGGAGGCGAGATGAAACCTAATGTTGTAAATAGCTTGGTCGCGTTAATTGGCCTGTTGGTGGTGCTTAGCTTGAGCGTGTTTGTGGTCGATCAGCGTCAAGTGGCGATTGTCTTGCAGCTTGGTGAAATGGTGCGCGTGGAAACCACGCCAGGCTTAAAGTGGAAAGTGCCACTGATGCAAAACGTGCGTTACTTTGATTCGCGTATTTTGACTTTAGAGTCGCCTGACCCAGCACCTGTGTTTACCAAGGAAAAGAAAAATCTGTTGGTAGATGCCTTTGTGAAATGGCGCATTGTCGATGTGAAGCAGTATTACATCAGCATGGGCGGTGACGAAGTGCGTTTGCGTACTCGTTTAATGCCCACCGTGAATGCCAGCTTGAGCGAAGAGTTTAGCAAGCGCAGCATCCATGAAGCGATCTCGGTGGAACGCGACAAAATTATGCAAGTGTTGCGTGAAAAAGCCGATGCCGATGCGCGTTTGTTTGGGGTGCAAGTGTTGGATGTGCGCCTTAAACATGTGGATTTCCCAGCCTCGGTAAGTCAATCCGTGTATAGCCGCATGGAAGCCGAGCGTAAGCGCGTGGCGAATGAATTGCGTGCCACGGGTGCGGCAGAAGGCGAAAAAATTAAGGCGGATGCGGATAAGCAGCGCGAAGTGATTTTGGCGGAAGCCTATCGTGATGCGCAAAAAATCAAGGGTGAAGGCGATGCCAAAGCGTCGGCAACCTACGCTGCCGCGTTTGGTCGCAATGCTGAGTTTTACTCGTTTTATCGCAGCTTAGAAGCCTACAAACAAAGCTTCAAAAATAAGAGCGATGTGATGGTGTTAGATCCGAGCTCCGCGTTTTTCAAATACCTGAAAAGCCCGGCTAAGTCTGGCAAGTAAGTCCTTATCCCTTAAAAACATACTCATAAAGATTTCGTAATGCCTAATTGGTTACTCCCCGAATACATCAACGATATGTTGCCCGACGAGGCGTGGCGCGTTGAACAAATACGCGCCCAGATGCTCGCCTTGTTGCGTAAATCTGGTTATCAGTTGGTCGCGCCACCGTTGTTGGAATATGCCGAATCGTTGTTGATAGACGGCAGTGCCGAGATGGATATGCGCAGCTTCAAATTGGTTGATCAACTCAGCGGACGCACGCTGGCGGTACGCGCCGACATTACGCCGCAAGTCGCCCGCATCGACGCGCATCTGTTGAATCGCCAGGGTGTGACACGTTTGTGCTACGCGGGCAGTGTGTTGCATACCCAACCGGTGGGTCTGACGCGCACGCGCGAACTGATGCAAATCGGCGCGGAGTTGTACGGTCACAGCGGATTGGAGAGCGATTTAGAAATCCAAGGTTTGCTGCTGGAGTCGTTGCGTATGTTGGGCATCGCTGACGTGCATTTGGATTTGGGACATGTCGCGGTATTCCGTGCTTTGGTGCAGCACGCTCAGCTTGATAAAGACATCGAGGCGGCATTGTTTATTGCCTTGCAAAGCAAGGATAGTACCGCGTTACAAAATTTAGTTGCTCCGCTACCCGCTAATCTGGCTAAGGCTTTGCTGGCATTGCCAAGTTTGTATGGCAAGCCCAATGAAGTACTGGCGCGTGCGCAACAAGTGTTGCCTGACTTGCCAGAAATTCGCGCGGCGTTGGCGGATTTAGCCAGAGCGGCGGCGCAACTTGAAACTTTGCTGGGCAGTATCGGCATCGACTTGGCGGATTTGCGCGGCTATCACTATCACACGGGGATGGTGTTTGCCGCGTACCACGCGGGCAGCCATGACGCGATTGCTTTGGGCGGTCGTTACGATGACTTAGGTAAGAGCTTCGGACGCGCGCGCGCGGCGACTGGATTCAGCATGGACTTACGTCAGTTGTATCGTTTGATGACCGCTCAAGCTAGTGAGCGGGCTATCTACGCACCTCATCAAAACGATGTTTTGCTGCACGCAAAAATTGCCCAATTGCGTGCGGCTGGCGAGTGTGTGGTGATTGATTTATTGAATGCGCCTGCGCAGCGCAGCGAATTGCAATGCGATCGTGAGCTGGTTTTGCAGCAAGGTATTTGGCAAGTTGTCGCGCTATCAAGCGACTAGAAAAATTTTCAAATTGGAATCTGTGTAATGACTAAAAATGTAGTGGTAATCGGCACCCAATGGGGCGATGAAGGTAAGGGCAAAATTGTTGATTGGTTGACTGATCATGCGCATGGCGTGGTGCGTTTTCAAGGTGGTCACAATGCTGGGCATACGCTGGTTATCAACGGCAAAAAAACTGTATTGCACCTGATTCCATCAGGCATTTTGCGCGACCATGTGATGTGCTACATCGGCAACGGTGTGGTGTTGTCACCACAAGCATTGCTCAAAGAAATGGACGAGCTGCAAGCCGCTGGTATCGACGTGTACAGCCGCTTAAAAGTATCCGAAGCCTGCCCATTGATTCTGCCGTATCACGAGGCGATAGATAAGGCGCGCGAGTTGGCAAAAGGCGATGCAAAAATCGGTACGACGGGACGCGGTATTGGTCCTGCATACGAAGACAAAGTGGCGCGTCGCGCGATTCGTTTGCAAGATATTTTCTTCCGCGAGCGTTTTGCCGCCAAGCTCGGCGAAGTGTTGGATTATCACAACTTTGTGTTGAAAAATTACTTCAACGCGCCCACGGTTGATTTCCAAAAAACCTTGGATGACACACTGGCATTTGCTGAACGCATCAAGCCGCTGGTGATGGATGTGCCGCGTGCCTTGTACGAAGAACATCAAGCGGGTCGCGGTTTGTTGTTTGAAGGTGCGCAAGGCGCGCTGCTAGACATCGACCACGGCACTTACCCTTTTGTTACTTCCAGCAATTGCATCGCGGGTGCGGCTTGCGCGGGTGCGGGTGTCGGGCCACAAATGTTGAATTATGTGCTGGGAATTACCAAGGCTTACACCACGCGTGTGGGCTCTGGGCCGTTCCCGACTGAGCTGTATGACGCAGTGAATAAGCATGATCCTATCGGTGCGGGTTTAGCGAAACGTGGTCACGAGTTTGGTTCGACTACGGGACGTGCGCGTCGCTGTGGTTGGTTCGATGCGGCAGCGTTGAAACGCTCGATACAAATTAACGGTGTATCGGGTTTATGCGTCACCAAGTTGGATGTGATGGACGGTATGGAACTGGTGCGTCTCGGTGTGGGTTATCGCATCAACGGTGTGGTCAGCGACATCCTGCCTGTTGGCGCGGACGCGTTGGGTGATTGCGAAGTCATCTACGAAGAAATGCCGGGTTGGGCGGAAAGTACGCTAGGCATCCAAAAATATGAACAGTTGCCGCTTGCCGCGCGTAACTATTTAGAACGTATCGCCAAAGTATGTGGCGTGCCTGTTGATATGGTTTCAACAGGTCCCGATCGCGATGAGACTATCGTGCTAAGACATCCGTTTGAATAACTCGGCAGCATTGAGTAATTTGCTTCAAACGATAGAGAACGCAGCGCAGGTGATGTGCTGCGTTTTTGCGTTAATCGTATCTGTGGTCAGCATGGTGTTGTGTCAATTCCGCTTAACTTCCCGTGAATTCGGCAGTGGTGTTGCACGTTTTTTAGGCGCAAAAAAAAGACAGGTCGCTTACGCTTCCTATCTCATATTTGGTGCCCAGAAGAGGGTCGGTCACGCAGGCGCGACCCCGGCATTCGTAATACCGAATGCCTTTCGAGTCCTGGCGTGCAACACGCAGGTGTTGCACTTGTTCTGGGCACAAAAAAAGAAGCAGCTCGCTTGCGCGAACTGCTTCATATTTGGTGCCCAGAAGAGGACTCGAACCTCCACACCTTACGGCACACGGACCTGAACCGTGCGCGTCTACCAATTCCGCCATCTGGGCTGATTTGCAACGGCGCGCAATTTAATTGTTAAAGGACTTAAAGTCAATGAAAAATACTAAAAACTTACGCGCGCAAGACCCATTCCTACAACGTGAGCGCGAGCAATATGACAACCCGCTGCCGAGTCGCGAATTTATTTTGCAAGTGCTGGCGCAAAACGGCGCACCGATGCACGAAGACGAGCTGCTCGATTTGTTGGAAATTACCGATGCGGAAGAAGATTTATTTTCGCGTCGGATGCGCGCGATGGAGCGTGATGGACAAGTGATGCGCAATCGCAAACGTGAATTCTGCATCATGGATAAGCTCGATTTAATCAAGGGCAAAGTGCAAGGTCATCCCGATGGTTTCGGTTTTCTGATTCCTGAAGACGGCAGTGCTGATATGTTTTTGAGCGAAAAAGAAATGCACCAAGTGCTGCATGGCGACGTGGTGATGGTCAGTCAAAGCGGTGTGGATAGACGCGGCCGCCCTGAAGCAAAAATTATCGAAGTGTTGGTGCGCGCCAATAATCGCGTGGTGGGACGTTTGTTTGATGACCACGGCATTCAGTTTGTGGTCGCGGAAAATCGTCGCATCACGCAAGATATTTTAGTTGTGCCAGGTGAGGCGCATCAGGCGCAAGTAGGGCAAGTGGTGATTTTAGAAATCATTCAGCACCCCAATAAACATGCGCAGCCGATGGGTCGCATTGTGGAGGTGTTGGGCAACTACGCCGACTCTGGCATGGAAATCGAAATTGCTTTACGCAAGCATGATCTGCCGAATGAGTTCCCCAAGGATGTGGAGCGTCAAGCTAAGGCGATTCCGCCGACTGTGGCGGCTGAAGATTGGGCGGGGCGCGAAGACATCCGCAGCTTGCCCTTGGTAACGATTGATGGCGAAACGGCGCGCGATTTTGATGACGCGGTGTATTGCGCCCCAGAAAAAGACGGCTATCGTTTAGTCGTGGCGATTGCTGACGTGAGTCACTATGTGCAGCCCAATGACGCGCTCGATCGCGAAGCAATTTTGCGCGGCAATTCGGTGTATTTCCCGCGTCGCGTGATTCCAATGTTGCCCGAAGAATTGTCGAATGGTTTGTGCTCGCTGAACCCACAAGTGGATCGCATGTGTATGGTGTGCGATATGCACGTGGATGGTCATGGCGAAATTACGGGCTATCGTTTTTATCCATCGGTGATGTACTCCCATGCACGCCTGACTTACACGCAAGTCGCTGCGATGTTGGCTGAACCTGATGGCGAGTTGGCGAAAAGTTACGCCACCGTTGTACCGCATTTGCAAAATCTGTATGGCCTGTTCCAAAAGCTTTTGACGGCGCGTAACAAGCGCGGCGCGATTGATTTTGAAACCGTTGAGACGCAAATGATTTTTGATGCCAACGGCAAAATCGAACGCATCGTGCCAGTGGTGCGCAATGACGCGCATAAGCTGATTGAAGAATGTATGTTGGCGGCGAACGTGTGTGCGGCGAACTTCTTGCACGAAAATAAACAGCCTGTTTTATATCGTATTCACCAAGGTCCTACGCCCGAAAAACTCGAAGCTCTGCGTGAATTTATGAAAGAGTTCGGCTTGGAAATTGGCGGTGGTGATGAACCTAAAGCAGCCGATTATTCCAAGTTGTTAAAGCGCATCAAAGGTCGTCCCGATGCGGCATTGTTGCAAACCGTGATGTTGCGTTCGCTGCGCCAAGCCAAATACGAACCCGAAAATATCGGTCACTTCGGCTTGGGTTATGAGGCGTATGCGCATTTCACTTCGCCGATTCGTCGTTACCCTGATTTGCTGGTGCATCGCGCCATTAACGCGGTGTTGCAAGGCAAGCAATACAAGCCGAGCATGAAGTGGGAAGACTTAGGGCTGAATTGTTCGATGACCGAACGTCGTGCCGATGATGCGACGCGTGATGTCGATGCTTGGTTGAAATGTTTTTACATGCGCGAGCATTTGGGTAGCGTGTTCACGGGCACGGTGTCGTCTGTGACCAGCTTTGGTATGTTTGTCTCGCTAGATGATTTGTATGTGGAAGGCTTGGTACATATTTCCGAATTGGGTAAAGATTATTTCCATTTCGATGCGAGCAAACATCAGTTGTTGGGCGAGCGTACCGGACAAAAATATCGTCTCGGCGACCGCGTCGAAGTGCGCGTGGTGAAGGTTGATATGGAAAGCACCAAGGTTGATTTCGTGTTGCAAAACCCTGTGCAAGTTGAAGGCGCGGAAGGTGAGGCGAGCTTTGAACGTAAATCCCCTAAAGGTAAAAAACGTCATGGCTGATTTACGTTTGATTTACGGCTTTCACGCGGTCACCGCACGCATTCGGCAAAACCCTGATGGTGTGCAAGAAATTTATGTGCAAGTGCAACGTCAAGATCCGCGTATGCGTGAGCTGATTAAATTAGCTGAAGCGCAAAGCGTGCGCATCATTCCGCTGGAAGCCTCGCGCTTAGATGGCATGGCGGGCAATCAACGTCATCAAGGTGTGGCGGCGCGTGTCGATGCCGCGCAACGCGTGCAGCATTTGTCCGATGTGCTGGACACGCTCACTGAGCCACCATTGATTTTGGTGTTGGATGGGGTGCAAGACCCGCACAATTTAGGCGCGTGTTTGCGTAGTGCCGATGCGTTTGGTGTACATGCCGTCATCGCACCAAAAGACCGCGCGGTAGGCATTACCGCGACAGTAGAAAAGGTGGCGTGCGGTGCTGCCGAGACCGTGCCCTACATTACCGTTACCAACTTGGCGCGCACCTTGCGCGAGTTGCAGGAGCAAGAAATTTGGGTGGTGGGTGCGGCAGGTGAGGCGACTACTGATTTGCATGACTTCAAGCATAAGGGCGGCTTGGCGTGGGTGTTAGGTGCGGAAGGCGAAGGCTTGCGCCGCTTGACGCGCGAGACGTGTGATGAGCTGGTGCGTATTCCGATGCAAGGCAGCGTGGAGAGTTTGAACGTGTCAGTGAGTGCGGGAATTTGTTTATTTGAAGCGCGCCGACAACGCGCCGCATAAATTATAAATAGGCTGCGAAAGAATTCGCAGCTCAATAAAAAAGCGTAAAAAATATCTACAACGCGCAATTATTATCAGGGATGGATATGTTGCCAACGCACGAAAAAATCGACGCGACGATTTTTGATGTAGAAAAAAATGATGGTTTAGCTAAGCAGATTTTCCATGCTTACTACCGCACGCCTGATGCGAGTGGAGAAATTTACCGCACCTTCCCTGAGTTCTTTTTAATTAAGCCTGATGTCTTGGATGACAGTTTGTTGGCGTTCAATAAGCAAGAGTTACCGCTGATAGCCAACGCTAGAAGCCGTGCAACCAGCCGTACGGGTTACCTCGGTGTTAGTAAATACTTTGATGAAAATTTTGCTTATCACTGGATAAAAATTGCTGCTTATCCTGTTGTATTAAGTGATTTGAATACTCATCAGCAAGACGAGTTTTTTTATTTACTGAATAAATTTGTGCAATTCACGCAGCAAAATCCTAACGTCTATGGTGATTTAACCGCCGATGCGGCAAGCGATAATGCTGTCGCTTTAATGTTGCGCAGTATTGCGCAGCAGGCACGGGCATTTGAAGAAAAATTACAGCACTATCCGCTACACATGTTGTTGTCATTTGATGCTTCTTGGCCTACGGCACAAGTCAAAACATTGTTGGCAGCATTAGAAATTAATGAGCAAAGTTGGAATCATTTATTTCTGGAACATTTACGTTATGTGATGCGTAAAAATAAAGGCTTGGTGAAATCTCATTCATCCGCTCCGATTGTGCCGTCTGATGTAGCGCCCAATCCGCCGCCAAGCGCAGCCCAGACCGCAGCTGTCGTGGTGGCTGCGCCGCTCGCCTCGGCAGCGACTGACGAGCGTGTTGCTCCGCAAAGTTTGGACATGGTTGCTACC